>JBLNCU010000089.1:0-6187 GCA_050260935.1 Bacillota bacterium | reverse complement strand
CAAAATTACATATTTGGGTAACCATTAGTACTAGTTTTATCATTTTATATAAGTGAAATATTTCCTGCAATACTATCTTGTTGGGAAAAGCTTAATCGGAAATTCGGAGACTTTAAAAACTGTTTCTTTGAATGCGGCTTGTTGGAAATAAAAAAAGCCGGGGAAAATACCGGCTTGATACTAGGCCAAAATTATTATGTTCTTCTTTTCTATGTAATTTCTTGTTTTTAACAGCTTAGAATTTATTATCCTTCTCCAAAGGAATTACATCCTCCGGGGAGACTACCTTTGTCTTCTGACCCTTGGCGCCAAGCGGCGGCTGCCGGTCCTCTTTTTGCCCATCCGGAAGTAACTTGAAGTTCCGGTTGTTTTGAGCGATACCTGGCTGCTGATGGGCCGCATGGGAAAGATATTTCGTCTGACGACCTATTTCTTTCTCCAACTCCTTAGCGGCCTCTCCATTTACCAACTCCGACAGTTGCCGGACTATTTCCCGTAAGTTTTGAGCCTGGGCGCTTAATTCCTCGGAGGCCGAAGCGCTCTCCTCGGCGGTGGAGGCGTTTTGTTGGGTTACCGTCTCCATCTGAGCAATGGCTTTATTGACCTGCTCTATTCCCTGTAACTGTTCCTGGCTGGCGGCAGCTATCTCGTCCATCAGCTCACTTACTTTTTTGGCTTGGGTGGTGATCTCATTGAGGGCGTCCCGTACCTTTTCCGCCACGGCGACCCCGTTCCCCGACATTTCAATGTTCTTCTCGATCATGGCGGTTGTATCTTTAGCCGCCTGCGCGCTCCGCTGGGCCAGATTCCTCACTTCCTCGGCAACCACAGCGAATCCCATCCCGGCCTCGCCGGCCCGGGCGGCTTCAACGGCGGCGTTCAAAGCCAGAATATTGGTTTGAAAAGCGATGTCGTCGATGACTTTGATGATTTTGCCAATCTGGTCGCTGGACTTTTTAATATCCCCGATGGCGGCCATCATCTCCTGCATTTGTTGATTGCCCTTTTCCGCCGCCTCTTTGGTGCTTCCGGACAGTTGCGCCGCTTGTTTGGTGTTAGCGTTGTTCTGCTCGAGCATGGAGGCGGATTCCTGCAAGGTTGAGGATGTTTCTTCGATGGAAGAAGCCTGTTCGGCGCTTCCGGCCGATAACTGTTGGCTGGCGGATGATAGTTGTTGTGATGCCGCCGCAACCTGATTGGCCCCTTCGGTTAGGGCGTTAACCACTCTATTTACCGGTTTGGAGATACTCCGGGTGATGTAATAAGCGAGAATTATTCCGAGCCCCAAAGCTGACAAAGCCAAAATAATCAACAATGCGAATGAAGCCGCATACTCTTTAGCCGTGGTGGCCACATCCTGACTGTTATAATCCAGCAGAACCTTAATAAACTCATCGGTGGTATTTAAAATTTCCTGCGTGGCCGGTCTGGCTTTATTCACCAACAAATCGTGAGCTTCCGTGTCTTTATTGGCTTGGGCCAATTCCAGCACCTGATTGTTATAAGGAAGAGCGACGGCTATTAATTCTTTAATCTTTTCGCGTAACCTCTTTCCTTCTTCAGTAAACATCTCGGCCTTTTCCACCACCGCATACGCCTCTCTGTACCTGGCTCTAGCTTTATCTAATTCCTCCACTGCACTATTAATACTTTGGGGATCATTATAAAGAATAACGGCATGAATTTCTGTCATTATATCTTTAAAAGCTAACTGCAATTGATAAGCTGTCTGAATTTTATGATCGTTCACATTTACAATCTTTTCAACCCGCTTGTTTGTATTATACATAGTAATCAAGGAGAATGTAATTATAACCGCCATAATTGCCAGAATTACGGCAAAACCTAAAGTAATCCGGGTTGATAGTTTCATTTTTCTCGCCATATTTGTTCCTCCAATCGAATTTTAGACTTGGTTTAACTAATTCTGCAGGCCTCTCCCGCCCGCAAGAAGGCGCCCTCTTTTTCAAAGTCTCCGGTTAAGTCTTTTTTTACTAAACCAATCTCTTCTCTGCTCAATACCTTTTCAATATTAAGGAGTAATATAACTTTGTCTTTCAGTTTCCCGATTCCGGTCAGGAAATCCCCTTCAATACCAGTTCCATATTCAGGCGGCGGTTCAATTTCGCCGGCTTGGATATTGACAACCTCGGTAACTGCATCGACCACCACTCCGATCAACTGGCCGGCTTGACCGGAAAACACTTCCATAATCATGATACAGGTCCGGTCATTGTACTCTTTTTCCGCCATCCCGAACTTCAGCCTTAAATCCATCACCGGAATAATCTTTCCCCGCAGGTTAATAACTCCTTTGATATAGCCCTGAGTCTTTGGGATATGAGTAATCTCCATCATCCCGATGATCTCCTTCACCTTGCGGATCGGGGTTCCGAAACTTTCCGCTCCCAACATAAATGTCAGGAATTTGCCTCCCTGTACTTCCATCAAATCGCCTCCTTGTTTTATTTTCAGTATTTAATTGTCAAACCTGTTTAGACTCTAGAATTATGTTCGGTCCATACAAGAATCTTTAAATAGAGACAAAACCTACCTTTAAAATAAAAAAGACCCCATATAAGGGGGTTAAGCGGTAAAACTTTTTAGGTGTTTTCAGTCATAAATCGATATTAACCTAAACTTAACGGCTGTACGAACTAATCCGGCGGTGTCATGGATATCCAGTTTATTCATCAGACTCATCCGGTGTTTTTCAACAGTCTTTACACTAATACCTAGTATTTGACCAATCGCGTTATTGGTATGCCCTTCGGCGATTAATTTTAAAACCTCGATTTCCCGGGGTGAGAGCAGATCAAGTAATGAAGGTTCATTATGGGAAATGAGAGCCTCCTTGATAAAATCTTTGGCAACCGGCGGGCTTAGATATATCTCGTCTCCTATAGCTGCATGAATCGCTATCAATAACTCCGCGGTAACGGAGGTCTTTAACAAGTACCCTTTTGCGCCATTTTTTAGCGCATACCTGACGATAATAGGGTCGGAATACATCGATAATATTATAACTTTAGTTTCAAGGCCTAATAAACCAATTTTTTTAAGCGCTTGGATGCCGTTAAATCTGGGCATGATTATGTCCATAATGATTAAATCCGGTTTAAGACTTTCAGCCAATACTACCGCTTCTAGTCCATCTTTGGCTTCACCAATCACTTCAATATCACCGGTTTTCTCTAAAATTGCCCGGATGCCTTGTCTGATTAAATGATGGTCATCCGCTAAAACAACCCGGATCATTTTTACTCCTTTGTTAAGGAATGATAAAATTTTTAATCAACTTCCAAATGGAGAATAGCCCTACTTTATAACTTTTTAAATGGAGGATAGTCCTACTTTTTTTAGAAAAAAGGCCCTAAATTTATCTTTTAGGCACATAGTAGAGTTGAACTTAATACCTTAAAAACAATCTTATAAGAGTTTATTCTTTAATATTTTAACTATTTTCCGAGGCCTTTAGTAGATCTAACACGGTTGAATAATAAAAAACCCGTATAACTATTAATTAAGCATACGGGGTCCCAAATAAATCCGGTTTTCTGGCTGGTTTTAGATATTGAAATCCCAGAAACTGGTTTAATTCATCTGAAATTTGACTCAAGTAATCTCAATATTAACCTCAATCCTGCCCGCCTGGGTATCCATGATCACCGCCAGACTTTGTAACGGGCTGATGATAAAATAAACATCCTCGCCGATGATGATTGAAGGTGGAGAAATATCGATGTTAACGCCGGTTGTCGACAAAGAAACCGAAGCCATGCCGGTAATCATATTGGCCAACTCGCCAACGGCGCTCCGGGCCATGGCGTCGAACTCCGTCACCTTAAAACCAGGCATCATAGCGGAAACAATTTTCATAGCAGTGGCCTGTGACAATGAATAAGCCACATTCCCTTTAATATCGCCAACCAAGCCGATTACAGCAGTGACATCGAAGGTTACCTGCATCCGTTCTTTCTTTTCCAACTGGCCGATCTTGGAATTTTTAATGCCGAAACCCTCCAGCACTTTGACCAATGATTCTAAGAAAGGGTTGATACTCGCAGCGTCCATTGATTAGGCTCCCCCTTCAAAAGCGACGTTTACCCTCAACCGGCCGAATTTGGTATAGCAATCGATAGACTCGGAGGTGATCTTCGGAATGCAGATGATCGGTTTTTTTCCGGTAAAAACAACCGGCGGCGCCAGACGCAACCCTAAACTGTAGTTATTATTCAAGTAAGTATTGGCGTGCCCGGCCACGATATTGTTCAATTCGGAGATGGAGGTTAAAACATTTATATCCTTGGCTGTTTTATATTCCTCGGAGTTGATGTTCCCGGCTATTTTTAGAGCCAGCTCGGGATCCATATCCAAAACCAGCCGGCCGCGGATTTTTCCCATAAAAGTGATGATGCTGGAGACACCGTAGGAAATTATATCGTCGGATTCCGGGTAAAAATATCCGCTGATCTCGACCTCGACATCGGCCATATCCTTTAAAACACTTACGGTGCTATCGATATAAGGTTGGGTTAACCTGGCAGGCAGCAAACAACGTCCCTCCTCTGTTGGGGTTAATTCAGGGTAATAAGGAATTTAGGAGCGTAGGAGCAGAAGTATTTATGGGTCGATTCATGATAGTTGAAGATTCGGAAGTCAGAATAAAACCACCAAAAGTAGGCGGCAAAGAATTAACTGCTTCTCCTGGCCACTGGCTCCTGGATTCTGAATTCTGACTCCTGGCTCCTTGTTTCTTTATAGAACTTGCAATATCCGCCCGGCTATAGCGTCTAAGGGCGCAATCTCCATGGCTGCCCCTATATCGGCGGCTTCCTTCGGCATTCCATAAACCACACAGCTTTCCTCATCTTGGGCTATTGTGTAGGCCCCGTTATTTTTCATCTCCAGCAATCCGTTGGCGCCGTCCTTGCCCATTCCGGTGAGGATGACCCCTACCGAGTTCGGCCCGGCGTATTTGGCCACCGAGGAAAACAAGACTTCCACTGAAGGCCGTTGATGGTATACCAGCGGTCCGTCTTTGACCTCCACGTAATATGTGGCTCCGCTCCTTTTCAGGATCAAATGCTTATTGCCGGGGGCTAGCAAAGCCTTGCCTGGGGTCGCCAGTTCTTGATCCTCCGCTTCCTTCACCTCGAAACGGCAGAGTGAATTAAGGCGTTCCGCATAGGCTCTGGTAAAATGCTCAGGCATGTGTTGGACGATGAGGATCGGAGGGATCTCCGCCGGTAAACGGATAAGGACCTCCTTAATGGCTTCGGTGCCGCCGGTGGAAGCGCCGATGGCAATGATCTTATTGGTGGTTCTAAGAAAAGTACTGTTCACAGGTTTATCTTTCCGCTCATCATTATTGACGGGCGCCCGGCGTACCCCGGCCTTAATCTGGGATACCGCTTTGATCTTTTCAATCAGCTGCTCGCTCATATCGGTGACTGTATAAGAAGCCCCGGGCTTGGCCATTACCTCCACGGCTCCTAGTTCAAGCGCACGTAAAGCCATTTCACAACCTTCCTTTGCTAAAGAACTGACGATTATCACCGGCAGCGGGTAATAACGCATCAATTTTTCCAGGAAAGTCAATCCGTCCATCTTTGGCATTTCAATATCAAGAATAATTACATCGGGTTGGAGATAGACGATTTTATCCCGGCCGATGTAAGGATCGGGAGCCGTTCCCACTACTTCAATACCCGGATCTTTGGCCAATTGCCCGGAAAAAACCTTGCGAACCATGGCTGAATCATCAATTATCAAAACTTTTATCTTCTTTTCCATCTGGCGACACCTGTTAAATAATCATCTTTATCAGCCGAAATATTCTTATATTTCCTCTTTGAGCCGATTTTTCCTTTATATTTAGCTCAGCTTTTAAAAATATTTCCCCCGCCCGGTATGTTAAAACTAACGCCTTCAGCATCATCGCTTCCGAAATCAATTATCCTGGATATCAGGATATCTCCGCGGCGACATCACCGTATTTCCCATTTCGCTCGCTTTCAAATGAATGGCTGTAAATATAATGACACGTTCCCCCGAACCGGCCCTCACTCTCCCATAAACAAACGGCCACACTGAACCGGGCGCTGTATGTCTTAAAAAAGATTCCTGGCTGACAAAAATGTAGCCGGGATACAAGAAATAGGTCTGAGGATCATCCAAATAAACT
>JBLNCU010000088.1:0-10221 GCA_050260935.1 Bacillota bacterium | reverse complement strand
TGGTATCCCATCTCTGAAGCGATTTCAAAGATCTTTTTACGTGTAGCCTCATTTACTTCAGGATGATTGTTCAAAGCCCTAGAGACCGTTGCGTATGAAACCCCGGCTTTTTTAGCGATATCCTTGATTGTTGACATATGAGCCCCCTAAATTCGTAAACGTTTGCAAATATTGTAGCAAAACGGTTACCCTTTTGTCAACCAGGATTAGCCTTTACTTGTTTTATTATATTAAGCCGCAACATAATTAATTTATTTTTTATTACCGCCCCGGCGTAGCACATCGATATAAACAGCTCCAATAATCACTACGCCAATGATCACAGTTTGCATATCAGCGGCGATTCCTAACAAGTTTAAACCATTTCTGATAACAGCTATGATCATGGCACCAATCAGCGTCCCCCAGATAGTACCGATCCCACCCATGAAACTGGCGCCGCCAATGATAACCGCGGCGATGGCATCCAGTTCATATTGTAAACCGGCTAAAGGATAAGCGGCATTAACGCGCCCCATGAGCACGATACCACCTAAAGCCGCCATAAAGCCGCTAATCGTGTAAATCCAAATCAATACGCGATCAGTATTAATACCGGACAGCCTGGCCGCTTCTTTATTTCCTCCCACGGCATAAATATGTCGTCCTAGGGTAGTACGGGTGAGAAAAAAGTAAAAAATGACCACCACTATAGCTACCAGCACAAAACTGAACGGAATGGCTCCAATATAGCCGGCGCCTATGAACTGAATCCACTCGGGGAATCCGGAAATAGGTGAAGCGCCTGTAATAATTAACGCTAGCCCCCGGGCAATGTTCATTGTTCCCAGCGTCGAGATAAACGGATGTGGAAGACGCAATTTGGTTAAGAGTAAACCGTTTATTAAACCAAGTAAAGCGCCGCTGGCAATACCAAGAATAAATCCTAAAACCGGGTTGATATTGAAAAATTTTATCAAAATGCCTGTTATACAAATCGATAAGGCCAGAACCGATCCTACCGACAGATCGATGCCTGCTGATAAAATTGCCAGTAACATCCCCGAAGCAACTAAAGCGTTAATTGCTGATTGCTGGGCTACGTTCATCAAGTTGCGCACAGTAAAAAAGTAGGGTGACGCTATGGCTAATATAACCATGATAACTATCAAACCTAACAAAGCGCCCAACTTATTTAATATATTCTTTAAACCCATTTCATTCCATTTCAACCTGGCCTCATTAGCTTGCATGTTCCATACCTCCTGTAGCTGCTTTCATAATTTTTTCCTGGGTGGCTTCGGACCGATCAAATTCCCCGCTAATTTTACCCTCATGCATTACGATAACCCGGTCACTGATACCCAGGATCTCCGGTAACTCCGAGGAAATCATAATGATTGCCGCGCCGTTCTTAACCAACTGATTCATGATGTTATAAACTTCAACTTTAGCCCCGACATCGATACCCCTAGTCGGCTCATCAAAGATAAATATTTTGGCGCTGGTATTAAGCCATTTGGAGATAACCACTTTCTGTTGATTTCCCCCGCTTAATTGGGCAATTTTCGTAGATAAACTCGGAGTTTTTACTCTTAAATGATTAATTAACTTTTGCACATCATCCTTAATCTGTTTCAGACTAAGCAAAATTAGAAGTTGATATTTTTTAAGATTGGCGATTGAGGTATTAAACATAACTGTTTCATCAAGGAATAAGCCTTGGTTTTTACGGTCTTCGGTTAATAATACTAATCCGTGTTTAAGGGCATCTTCGGGCGATTTTATCTCGGTTTTTGCTTCAGAAATATAAAAACAACCGCTATCGATTGGATCTGCGCCAATAATGGCGCGCGCCAACTCCGTCCGGCCCGCCCCAACCAGGCCAGCTATACCTAAAATTTCACCATAAAAGGCTTTAAAAGAAATATCTTTAAGCACACCCGCACGATTTAAATTTTCTACCCGTAAAGCTTCGCCACCACGCTTGGTCTCAGCCTTTGGAAACTTGTTTTCTATCTCCCGACCGACCATATAATGAATAATGTCATCGACTTTTACTTTAGCGGCTTCTTCAGTAATAACCAATTTACCATCCCGCAGCACAGTCAAGCGGTCACCTATCTCGGCCACTTCCTCCAACTTATGCGAGATAAAAATGATGGTAACCCCTTCATTTTTGAGTTGCCGCATAATCTTAAATAATTCCGCTATTTCTTCGTTACCCAAGGCGGCGGTAGGTTCATCAAGAATAATCAAATTGGCGTCGTTTGACAAGGCTTTTGCGATCTCAACCATTTGCTGTTTTCCTACTCCCAAGTCGCCCACTAAAACAGTCGGATCGATATCCTGGCCTAATTTGCCCAAAATTTCCCGGGTTTTTTTGATCATCGCTTTCCGGTTTACAAATACACCCGTCCGTGTATCTTTTTTTATTTCATGCCCCAGAAATATATTCTCGGTTACATCCAAAAGCGGAATTAAATTTAATTCCTGGTAGATGGGAACGATGCCCAATTTTCGCAAGGCTTTTTGGGGATTATTATGTTCGATTTTGATACCATTTATATAAATCTCTCCGGCATCGGGTTGGTACAACCCGGTCAAAATTTTAATTAGGGTAGATTTGCCTGCCCCATTTTCCCCAACTAAAACATGGATTTCGCCTTTTTTGATCTCCAAATTAATGTTATCGAGCGCCTTTACCCCGGGGAAGGTCTTGCTAACATTCTTGATTTGTAAAAATGGAGTACTCACCTTAGCACCTCCAAAGTAGGTGAGATCTTCCTTAAAATTATTAAGGAAGATCTCACCGGAAATTAGCTATTATAGTTTATGGCCTACAATTTTCTCAGCTGCTTCGATATTTTCTTTAACGTTCGTTTTGTCAACCACTATGGTGGGAACATCGATGGTTTTCTCAATTTTTTCACCATTCAAGCACTTAACTGCATATTCGATTCCTTCATAACCAATTCCGTATGCATCTTGTTTGATGGTACCGGTTAAACCACCATCTCTGATTGATTTCAAAGCATCCGGTGAACCGTCAAAACCGACAACCATAATTTTCTTTTTAATATTAGCGGTAGTGATAGCGCGTAATGCTCCTAAAGCCATTTCATCATTGGTGCAATAAACGCCATTAATCTTGTTGGGATGAGCCTGTAACAAGTTCTGCATTACATCCATACCTTTACCCCGTTCACTATCGGCGGGTTGAATGTCAAGGACTTTTATTTTGCTGTTTTTTACCACATCAGTAAATCCATTGGTACGCTCATCATGAGTGGCATCACCCATTGCGCCCCTGATAATGATTACATTTCCGCCTTTCGGCATTTTCTTCAAAAAATACTCGCCAGCTTTTTTCCCGGCATTATAATTTCCAGTCCCAATGAAAGTAACTTTATCATCCCAAGGGGCGTTAGTATCAATGAGCAGAACAGGAATATTAGACTTTTTCGCCTGTTCAAATACAGGAATCGTCGCTTGCGGCCGTAACGGGGCTACCACCAGGGCATCGATAGCCTTGGTAAGTTGGTCTTGCAACATATTGAATTGCTCCATAACCTGGGTTTCAGCTGAAGGCCCGATAATCGAAACCTCTACCCCATATTTAGCGGCGGCAGCGTTAACCCCGGCTGCGACGGTTTTCCAATAATCGCTGTTTAAAGCTTTTAAGACAACTGAGATTTTATATTGTTTGGCAGCCGAAGAAACTCCGGTAAATGCTGTCAAAACTAAGCAAAGTACTAATAGCATACTCATAATTGTTAATGTTTTGGTTCTTAACTTCACTTTTAACACTCCCTTTTTTTCATTTTATGTAGTTGAGAATAAAACAACTATTAATTTTCAAGACTCCTTACAATTCCTAATCACCTCCCATATAACCAGATTCCTTCTATATCTAAGGATTACTGATTTTAGTTTTAATTTTAACACATTCTGTAAACGTTTTCACAAATAAGCTGTTCTTATAGGCGCTTTACTCCCAAATAACACGACAAACTTTTCCTGTGCCTATCATTATTAACAAGCATTATAGGAACTTTTATCAAAAATGTCTGTAAACGTTTTAGATATAAATTAATTTTCTACGCCTACTCCATAATTCCTTCTAAATGACTCCTCTTTTTTTGAAAAAATTTAAAATAAAATTTAACCCCTTTTAACAAAATGAGAATGGCTATGCCAAGCTAAACAAACTCTTAGGGTAGTTTGCAGGCTTGGATTTATTTTGTTTGAAACTTAACATTCCGCTATTTAAACCGGATTAGACTGTTCAAGATTAAAAGTGCTCATGGAATATCTCAAGTTTTGAGCAATTTGTGTCAGATTTTCTGCTAAAGCGGCTACTTCCTCTACTGAAGCGCTTTGTTCTTCGGCGATAGCTGAAACTTCCTGGGTACTCGCCATACTCTCCTCACTTATCGCTGCTATCATCGAAATTGCTTTTATCATGCTATCGTTTTTTAATGCCATTTCTTTAGATGATTCAACTACTATATTTATCTGGTTTAAAGTATTTCTTAAATTTTGAAAGATCGTTTCCAAGGTTATGGTTGTTTCATCCGCCATCTTCTTTCCGGACTCCACCTTTTGAATACCACTTTGAATCACTTCAACCGCATGGGAGGTACGGGTTTTCATTAAAACCAGCAGGTCTGCGATTAACTTTGCGGCCTGTTTGGATTGCTCAGCTAGTTTCCCGGTCTCCGCAGCCACCACCCCAAAACCCCTCCCATGTTCCCCAGCTCTAGCTGCTTCGATAGATGCATTTAAGGCTAATAATCCAGTTTGCTCAGAAATACCCCCGATAACGCTTGTAATTTCAGTGATCTCATCCGAAGTTTTGCTAAGTCCCATAATTACTTCGGCCAATTCATTCGTATAATCATATAATTCGTTAATCTCAGTTATAATATTATGGGTGACTTCTTGCCCCAATTTTGCCGATTGAGTTACCATTTCAGACGTAGACGCAATATTTCCCATTTCAGTGGAGACTTTGGTGACCAGTTCAGCTAATAGGTGAATGGTTTCCACCGCTTGGTTTATTTGTTCCGTCTGTTCCGACGATGCTTTAGCCAATTCTTCCATAGCGTTGGCCACTTCCGATGCTGACCGGCCGGATTCATTCGATGTGTCCTTAAGTTCCTTGCTAGCTGTTAAGATAAAGTCAGATTGCTCATTAATGTTTTTTACTAACTCCCGCAAACCGGCAATGGCCTTATTTAATTCTTTAACTGCCAAAAAAACTTCCGGACTTCCGGAAATAGTTACATTTTTTGATAAATCACCCACCGCCAACAATTTTGCTGCTTCCACCATGGCTTTTAGTGGTTTTGAAAGCGATTTTACAATTAACATTCCTATAAGTACGGAAAATAAAGAGCTTACCACCATGATTATTATTGTATTTCTCTTGGAAATGGTAGTGAATATATAACTGTTTGAAATAGTTTTTAAAGCGGACTCCAAAACTGCAGTGGAAGTTTTATCTAAGCCGCTATTAATCTCATCCAAATAATGTTTTAACGATTCGTAGCCGGTAAGATTCGCAGGTTCATTAATAAGGTTTTTGATAGAGTCAAGTTTTTCCAAAATCATTTTTTTATGCTCTTGACCAATAGTCCGGGTTACTGAAATACCGCTTCTTATTTGATCTAATTGCGCCAAGCTATTAAAGGTATTCGCCTTTTCAAGAGACCGATCCGCTAATGTTTCTAAATACGATGTTTGGATTTGATGCAAATATTGTTTAATCATGGAAATATCCATAAGTTGCCGGTAGCCTCTATTAAAAGTCCCTTCAGTTGATTTCTCAATCTTGTTGATAATATTAATACTTGTATATCCCTGTATTCCCAAAAAAATTACCATTAATATAATGATTATCAGTATTTGATAAAAAACTTTCAACTTAGTAAAAGGGCGGAGTATACCTTCCAACTGATTAAGCAGGTTGTTTAAAACTTTCAGCATTTTATCAACTCCTTGTAATTATTATGCGCGTCCTTAAAATAATAGGACTTAAAATTGGCTTAGTTATTTATCGGTATTCACCCCCTGTTAATGGAGTTGTCTATAATGAAACATTTTAAGATATACCAAGGTTTTCAGCCTTAGCAGCCTTATATCATCATGTTTACTACGTCTGCTTTTATCAGTAATTAAAGTCATCCGGCAATTCCCGGAACTCAGATTTGCTATGCCCTTTTTACTCTTGCTACAAAATTTATTAATTTGTAAACGTTTACGTTAGTAATTTCGTTAAGTTTTTGTAAAATCCTTCTTTACCCTTGTGATCTTTAATGTGACATTTATAATATTCACATTTATTGCGAATTGCCTAACAACCCATAAAATGGCGGTGTATTTTTTTTAAAAATATCGGTTATTGGTGACATTCAGTTTATTTCTTTGAATTTATTCCAATAATCCAAGCACCATTCTACCTTGCAGGATTCTAATTCCTCCGCGGATTTTGAACTAAACTCTGCGAATGGACTTTTGACTTGTAGTACGCCAAGGGTATCACAATTAATACCGTTATTCAGGTATTCGACTGCAAAATTTTTAAGTCCCTATTAAAAAAGGGCCGCTGAGCACGGATCCGCCTCCATCGTCCCTTTTCCAATAAAACTATTTTCCTAAAAGCAAACATCCCATGGCCTTTAGGCCAATAAAAAATTGAACCGGCTCAAAAAAGCCCCTTAAACGGACAAAGGCCAAATTTTCTCTAAAATATTAGACATTCTCCCACCTGCCGGTTTCAATTGATCTAAATAACGCATCCAGCACTTTCATATTGTTAACGGCATCTTCCGGTGAATTGGGAACCTCAGCCTCACCCCGGACGGCCCGGACAAACTCTTCAAACTCGACCCGGTATTGATCGCAAGGCCCCAGTTCAAGAGATCTGCTTCCAACGTCGGTGGTTACTTTAATTTTAGCCGGAACATCGGGATACATGTTAAAAGGAATCTTGATGGTCAAAAGGCCGCCGCTCCCGAATACTTCAACCTTTTGGGCTGGGAAGGTTTGAGTGCCGATTGTAAAAAGCGCTCTGACTCCTTCGCCGAAATCGAGAATCCCGCTAGTGAGGATATCCGTATGAAATGCCTGATCGAAAGCAGCAACGCTTAATACCTTTACAGGTTCGGCTTGTAATAAAAATCTGGCCGAAGATACGGCATAGCAACCTATATCGTAAAGGGCGCCTCCGCCGGTTTCTTTGATATTGCGGATATTTTGGGGATCATTGTTCGCATAACCAAAAAAGGTATGAATCGAGTTTATCCGGCCGATTTCGCCAAACCTTACAATCTCCAGCGCGCTTTGCCATTGGGGATGAAACTTATACATAAAGGCCTCCATGACCTTTATTCCTTTTTTCCTGGCATAATCGAGGGCTTCTTTTGCTTCAGCGGCGTTCAAGGCCAAGGGTTTTTCGCAGACAACGTGTTTCCCGGAGTCGGCGCTTTTTTTAATCCACTCGGTATGTAAATGATTGGGCAGCGGTATATAAACCATTTCCAGGTCTTTTTCCTGAACTAATTCTTCATAGGAAGAAAAGGATTTAGGGATCCCAAACTGTTTAGCTGTTTCCTCAGCTTTGGCCGGATCCCGGGAAGCGATCCCATAGACCTCAATTAACTCTGATTTAAGAAGCGGCGGTAAAACCTTGGTAATAAAATGCCTTGAAGCGCCAAGCACACCGAGTTTCATCCTTTTCATCGCTATCCCTCCCGTTCTACACTTCTTAGTTAGTCTCTCTTATAAAAGAACTTCGGAGTAATTCCGGAAAATCCTTCCGGGGGAAAATAGAAGCCCCGGCTTTAGCCTTTATCCATAAAGAAAGATAAACCCTGCTTTTAACGCCGTCCGCGCCAGGCAAATTGCCTTTTTTAGCAGGATATTTCTTAAAAGGGGAGAATTTAAATAAATAATATTCGTTGTTAAAGCTAGCCAAATCGTTTTGAATCAATTATCCTGCCTAAAGCGGAGGCGGTGTTTTGGTTGAAATTCAGGAAGTTACTAGCATCCGCGGGTTAAAAAAATTCATCGATTTTCCCCACCAATTATACTCCGGCAATCCATACTGGGTGCCGCCTTTTCGTTTTGACGAGTTGAATACCTTGCGCCGGGATAAAAACCCCGCTTTTGAACATTGTGAAGCCCGCTACTGGTTGGCTTTAAAAAACGGCCGGACAGTCGGACGGATAGCCGGGATTATCAATCATCTCTATCTTCAAGTCTGGAACAAAAAGCAAGCCCGGTTCGGCTGGATTGACTTCTACGACGATCTGGAAGTCTCCCAAGCCCTCCTGGCAACGGTGGAAAATTGGGCCCGCCAAAAGGGAATGGAGGCCGTTCACGGTCCAATGGGCTTTACCGACCTGGACCGGGAAGGAATGCTGATCGCAGGTTTTGAGGAGTTGGGCACTCTGGCGACCATCTATAATTTCCCATACTATCCCCGCCATCTTGAAGCCCATGGCTACAAAAAAGACGTTGACGCCGTTGAGTACGAACTAAAAACGCCGGCGCAAATCCCCGACTCGTTGGAAAAGATAAACCAGGTTTTGTTGAAACGCGGCCAATTCAGTCTCGTTAAGGCTGAAAAATCCAAGGATCTCCTGCCATATGTCGGCGGAATCTTCGGTTTAATCAATCAAGCCTATAAGGAGCTTTATGGAGTGGTTCCGCTTAGCGAGGCTCAGATTAAGGCCTATACCAAACAATATTTCGGCTTCATCAACCCCGATTTTGTCAAAATCATCCTCGATCGGGACGGGCAAATAGCCGCCTTCGGCGTTACCATGCCTTCGCTCTCCCGGGCTTTACAAAAAAGCGGGGGAAGGCTTTTTCCATTGGGATTCATTCACATCCTGAAAGCAATGAAAAAGAATGACACCCTCGATCTTTACCTGGTGGCCGTCCGTCCTGATCTTCAAGGGAAAGGGGCAAATTCATTTTTACTAACCGAAATCACCCGGGCTGCCATCAAACACGGAGTGGTTAAAGCCGAGACCAACCCGGAGCTTGAATTCAACTCTAAGGTTCAATCTCAGTGGAAATACTATGAGTCGCGCCAGCACAAGAAGAGGCGGATTTATATTAAAAATCTTGGGTAATTGATGGGCTGTCCCTTACGGGGCGGCTTTTTTATTATAGATTAATAATTGCCTAATAACCGGAGACCCTAATAATGGAGATGAAGATGGGTGATTAAGCTTTTCCGGTTTTTAAACCCCTACCGGGCCGCCATAACCGGTGTGATTGTTTTAACCTTTTTGCAGACACTGTCCGAGCTTTACCTGCCGACTTTAATGTCAAATATTGTCGACATCGGTATTGTCGGGGGGAATACCCGCTATATCATGAATACCGGCGGTTACATGCTACTGGTTGCGGCCGGTGGAGCCGTCTGCGCAATTGTGGGAGGCTTTTGGGCAGCCAGAATAGCCATGGGCTTTGGTCAAATTTTGCGGGGCAGGATTTTCGCTCACGTTGAAAGCTTTTCATTGCCTGAATTCGACCGGATCGGCACCGCTTCCCTAATAACCCGGACCACCAATGATATTACCCAGATTCAAACCGTCACTTTTATGCTGCTCCGTTTGTTTATGATTGCGCCGCTGATGTGCATCGGCGGAATCATCATAGCCGTGACGAAAGAACCGGGATTATCATGGATTATTCTGGTCACCCTTCCCGTTCTGGCCATCACTATCTGGCTGATCGCCGGGAAAAGTGTACCGATTTTTCAAGTAATACAAGTAAAACTGGATAAGCTCAACCGGGTGCTCCGGGAAGGACTGACCGGCATCCGGGTTATTCGCGCCTTTAACCGGATCGACTTTGAGAAAGAACGTTTCCATGATGCCAATGAAGATCTTACCAGTACAACAATACGGGTCAATAAAATAATGGCCGCCTTAATGCCGGTGATGATGTTGATCATGAATTTTACCACCATCGCCATTATTTGGTTCGGCGGCCTGCGGATCGACCGCGGCAACATGCAAGTAGGTAATTTAATGGCCTTTCTCCAATACGTGATGCAGATTCTCTTCTCCCTGCTCATGTTCTCCATGATCTTTGTCTTGCTGCCGCGGGCTTCGGCCTCGGCCAAAAGAGTCAATGAAGTGCTAGCCATTACTCCCGGAATTAAGAATCCCACTCAGCCTAAAGGGACCGGCCCCCAAAAAGGCTTTTTAGAATTCCGGG
>JBLNCU010000087.1:0-77176 GCA_050260935.1 Bacillota bacterium | reverse complement strand
TTGGGTTCGATTTGCCAACGATTTGGCATCACTTTGCTCTACTTGTTTGGCTCCCAGGCGGCTGATTTCCGGCCTTTTCTTGAACGGTATCTCCGGGAAGTGTTAGAGGAGGTATAAATGTGGTTGATCCTGTAATTAATTTAGACTACAAGGCTTCATCTTTCAAACGTCCCCCTCAACTAACTTTTAACCAACCTATATTTTAATTTACCCGCGATTAATTTTAATTTTTATTATCCGCTCCTTGACTATTCACCGGATAAATGGTAGTATAAAACATTATTATTAGCCGTCTAACTATTTTTAGGGGTAGGGTTCATGGACTTTTCTGATGCTGATAACGATTCCTTATACGCTGTTTTTCATCAAGTAATACGGTTCCACTATTGCCGGGCCCATATGCTCCTTGAAAAACTGGGCGTTTATCCCGGGCAACCGCCGCTTCTTTTTACTTTGGAAAAGCATGGGGGCTTAAGCCAGAAAGAATTAGCCGAAAAGCTTCATATCAAAGCCGCTACCGTTACCGTTATGTTGAAACGGATGGAAAACGCTAAACTGGTGGAGCGCCGCCCGGACAGTAACGACCAGCGGGTGTCGCGGGTATATCTAACCGAGTACGGCCAAACTGTTTTTAATGAGGTCAAAGAGAGTTTAGAGAAAATAAAGCAAGATTGTTTTCAGAACTTTACCGCCGAGGAGCGAAATTTATTGCGCCGGTTGTTGATGCGGGTCAGAGATAATTTGATGAAGGTATGCGGCGAAGATTTGCCCAAATAATAGGTTGACGCAATAATATTTTAACATTAACGGTAATAATTTACGAAAATATCCATTCTAAAATAACAATGCATACGCATTTCTTAATTTAGACGCCTTGGAGATGGTTCTTCGTGTTTAGGTTGTTCCGGTTTTTAAAGCCATACGTAATCCCGATGATAGCAATCGTTATCCTAGTTTTTCTACAAGCGTTGGCTTCATTGTACCTGCCGACATTAATGTCGGATATCGTGAATAGCGGTATTATTAACGGGGATATCAACTATATTATGAAAACAGGCGGCCTGATGCTTTTGGTGGCTTCATCCAGTTCTATTTGCGCGATTTGCGCCGGATTATTATCATCTCAGGTCGCTATGGGTTTTGGCAAAATCATCCGGGCCGAGATTTTTAATCATGTCACCTCTTTTTCTTTGCACGAATTCGACAAACTGGGGACTCCTTCACTAATTACCAGGACCACCAACGATATTGTTCAGATCCAAAATGTGATGATGTTTGCCATGCGGATGGTAATTCTGTCGCCGCTTATGTGTATCGGCGCCATTATTATGGCTGTATCTAAAGACAAAGAGTTGTCCTGGGTGATTATTGCGGTTGTGCCGGTTCTTTCCACCGCGATCTTTATTATCGCCAGGAAGGGATTTCCTCTCTTTCAGGTAATCCAATCCAAACTGGATAAAATCAATCTGGTAGTCCGGGAAACTCTGATGGGTATCAGAGTAATCCGGGCCTTTAACCGCATTGAAAGCGAAAAAGAACGCTTTCACCGGGCCAACCTTGATTTAACCGAAACCTCGATTAAGGTTAACCAAATTATGGCCAGTATGATGCCAATTATGATGTTGCTGATGAACCTGACCACTATTTCGGTTATCTGGTTCGGCAGCGTCCGGATTGAACAGGGCGGCACCAATATCGGCAATATGATGGCCTTTCTGCAATACGCCATGCAAATTATGTTTGCCATTATGATGGCCACCATGATGTTTATCATGATACCGCGGGCACAGGCGGCGGCGGTTAGGGTAAACGAAGTTTTAGCCACCGTTCCGGAGATCGAAGATCCCGAATATGAGAAACCGGCGGGGAATAAACAAGGTTACCTTGAGTTTAAGGATGTCACCTTTAATTATTACGGCGCCGAGGAACCAGCCCTTAAGCATATTTCCTTTAAAGCCTGCCCGGGGGAGGTCACGGCAATTATTGGCAGCACCGGCTCGGGTAAATCGACCTTGATCAATTTGATTCCGCGTTTTTATGATGTCAGCAGCGGTAGCATTGAAATCGACGGGGTCGATGTCAGGGAAATGTCCCAGGAAACCTTGCGTTCGAAAATTGGGCTGGTTCCCCAAAAAGCCGTCCTTTTCAGCGGCACTATCGCCGATAATATCCGTTATGGTAAAGAGGACGCGACCATCGCTGAAGTGCAATATGCGGCCGAAGTTGCTCAAGCCTCGGAATTCATCTCGGGGATGAAAGATGGTTTTGACTCGATGATTGCCGAGGGCGGGACCAATCTTTCGGGCGGTCAGAAGCAACGTCTCTCCATTGCCCGGGCTTTGGTGGGCAGACCGGAGATTTATGTATTCGATGACAGTTTCTCCGCCTTGGACTTTAAAACCGATGCCAAACTGCGGGCGGCTCTTAAAAAAGAAACGGCCGATGCGACAGTGATCATCGTCGGACAGCGGGTTGCCACCATCATGGATGCCGACCGGATCATTGTTTTGGATGAAGGGGAAATCGCCGGAATGGGCACTCATAAAGAGCTTTATCAATCATGCGAGGTCTACCGGGAGATTGTCGCCTCACAGCTTTCAGAGGAGGAGATCGCATGAGCGCGGAACCTAGAACACAAAGACATGGAGGCTTTGGACCGGGAGGCGGGCGACCCGGCAGAGGTTTTGGTGGGGGGCCTTTAGGAGGCGCCGTTGAAAAGGCTAAGGATGTAAAAGGCACTGTTAAACGGATGCTTGTTTACTTAAGGCCTCATACCGCCCAACTGAGTATAGTTTTTCTGTTCGCCGTTTTCAGTACGGTGTTTAGCGTTTTAGGACCTAAAATTCTAGGAAAAGCCACTACCAGATTACTCGCGGGCATTATTGGGAAAATAGTGGCTTACCAAAGGCATTTACCGGTTCCTTCCATTGATTTCAGATATATTGGCACCATTATTCTGATTTTAATCGGCTTTTACATTCTCAGCTCCATATTTACCTTTATTCAGCAATATGTAATGGCGGGAGTGGCTCAAAAGACCGTCTTTGAAATGCGCCGGGACGTAAATGACAAATTGGCCAGGCTGCCTTTGAAATATTTTGATTCCCGCACCCACGGCGAGATTATGAGCAGGGTAACCAATGATATTGATAATATCAGCACTACCTTGCAACAGAGTTTAACCCAGCTTATCACTTCGGTTTGTACGATTATCGGCGTGATAATCATGATGCTGACTATCAGTCCGATGTTGACTCTGGTCGCGCTGGTAACTTTACCGGCTTCCTTGGCGGTAACCGCTTTAATCGCCAAAAGCTCGCAGAAAAATTTCGCCGCTCAGCAAAAGGAACTTGGGGCGCTTAACGGCCATGTTGAGGAGATGTTTACCGGTCACAAAATAATCAAAGCTTTTCGCCGGGAAGCACAATCGATTAAAGAGTTTAACGAAATCAACGACCGGTTATACAGCGCCGGTTGGCGCGCCCAATTTGTTTCTGGAGTTATATTTCCGTTAATGCAGTTTATCACCAATATCGGCTATGTAATTATCTGCATCATGGGCGGGATTTACGTCATTAAAAAGAAGATTGAATTAGGTGATGTCCAGGCGTTTATTCAGTACTCTCAACAGTTTACTCAGCCGATAGTTCAAACGGCCAACATCGCCAATATCTTGCAATCAACCATCGCCTCAGCGGAACGGGTTTTCGAGATCCTTGATGAAACCGAGGAAATCCCCGATCGGACCGACGGCGTGGTAATTGAATCCCCGCGGGGTGAAGTTAAATTTGAAAATGTAAAGTTCAGTTATAAAGAAGGCGTCAGCCTGATGGAAAACCTGAATATCGAGGTCAAACCGGGACAGACCGTCGCCATTGTCGGACCGACTGGCGCCGGGAAAACCACCCTGGTCAATCTGTTAATGCGTTTCTATGAAATAAACGGCGGCAGGATTACAATAGACGGTGTAGATATTAGGGACTTAAAACGGGGCGATTTACGGTCCATGTTCGGCATGGTGCTTCAGGACACCTGGCTTTTTAACGGAACCATTAAGGAGAACATCGCCTATGGTAAGCCGGGCGCTACCGACAATGAGATTATTCAAGCAGCCAAAGCGGCCCACGCGGACCATTTTATCCGCGCCTTGCCGCAAGGTTACAATACTGTTTTAAACGAGGAAGCCTCGAATATTTCCCAGGGTGAAAAACAATTATTGACAATTGCCCGGGCAATATTGGCGGAACCGGCGATTCTCATTCTTGATGAGGCCACCAGCAGTGTCGATACCAGAACCGAGGTTTATATTCAAAAAGCCATGAAGGAACTGATGAAGGGCCGGACCAGTTTTGTCATTGCCCACCGGCTCTCCACCATTCGCGATGCCGAGCTGATCCTGGTCATGAATAACGGTGCCATTATTGAAATGGGTAATCATAAGGAGCTGATAGCTAAAGGAGGTTTTTATGCCGACCTATACAATAGCCAGTTTACCGGCGCTTACGTTGATGAACAAGCGGTTTAAAATAACAGAAAGGAAGTACGGTCCATGAAGGCGAAAACCGAAGAGCATAAAAAACCGATTTTAATCGGGGCTATAATTCTTGGTATTTTAGTAATTGCGGGAATAGGCGGTTTGTTTTATTGGCTTAACTCCTTAAAATATGTTTATACTGATGATGCGGCGGTCGACGGGAGTCATGTCTCGGTAAGCGCCAAAATACTGGGACGGGTCAGCAGTTTAACCGTGGATGAAGGGGCCAAGGTCAAAGCGGGGGACGTTTTAGTTCAATTGGACGACACTGATTTGCGCGCCCAACAAACCCAAGCGACTGCGCTGCTAAATAGCGCCAAACAAAATTTGATATTGGCCAAAGTTAATGTTGACAAGGCCCAAGAGGATTTTGAACGGACAAAAACCATGTTGGACACCGGGGTTACTACTAAGGAGCAATATGACCATGCCGCCAAAACTTTGGACGCTGCCAAGGCTCAATATGCGATCGCTCAAACTCAGATTGACACCGCCAAGGCGCAATTGGGGGTTATTGAAACCCAACTTCTCAATACCAGAATTACCGCCCCGTTCTCCGGGGTGGTAGCCAAACGCTCAATAATGCCGGGTGAAGTTGTGCAACCAGGGCAAGTCATCTTTTTAATTAATGACTTGCATCACGTATGGGTTACCGCCAACTTTGAAGAGACAAAGATTAGACTGATCCATCCGAATCAGGCAGCCGAAATTTCCGTAGATGCTTATCCAAACCATCCGTTTAAAGGCCGGGTTGCTCAAGTAGGCTCAGCCATTGTTCCGCCGCCGTTTCAAATCAGCGACTCTACCAAAACAACCCAAAAGCTTCCGGTGAAAATTTTATTTGACCGGATCTCAGAGTCCATGCCTTTAGTGCCGGGAATGTCGGTGGAGGTAAAAATCAAAGTCAACCAGTAGCTGCCCTAGGTGATTCTTACTTTAAAAACCCATGCTCCCGGCTGCTTTCAATGACGATTGCAGCCGCTTCATGCGGTTCATCAACCACCCGGAATAGTTTTAAGTCATTGGCGTCAATGCACCCCGCCTGCAGCATTTGCTCTCCCATCCACCCGATTAAACCATTCCAATATCCCGAGCAGTAGAGCACCACTGGGAAATGGTCTATTTTATCCGTTTGGACCAGGGTCAAGGCCTCAAAAAGCTCATCCATGGTGCCGAACCCGCCGGGCATGATGATAAAAGCCACCGAATACTTAATAAACATTAATTTCCGGACAAAAAAATAGCGGAACCGCAAGGCAATGGTCTGGTAAGGGTTGGGCGCCGGCTCTTTCGGCAGTTGGATACCGCAACCGACTGAAGTACCGTGAACTTCATAAGCCCCTAGATTTGCCGCTTCCATTATCCCCGGCCCGCCGCCAGAGATGACAGCCATTCCCGCCGTTGCCAGGTGTTTGGCTATATCCACCGTGGCCTGGTAATAGGGATTTTCTTTCGGAAAACGGGCCGATCCGAAAATAGTCGCCGCCGGACCGATTTTCGAAAGGGCGTCAAACCCCTCGACTATTTCACCTTGGATCCGTAAAATCCGCCAGGGATCTTGAGTGGTAAAGTCTAGCAGCGGCGGACAGGGTGTCTGTAAGAGCTCCTTATCCTCATTATCCCGGAAGCCTTTGGGATGTTGAAGCTGGATCATTTTATCACCGGGGATAGTATAACCAAAAGTAAACGGGGTTTAATTAAAAAAATTTTTCCCATTTTATCTTGGAGTGTAAACAAGCTGTTTAAAGACTGTCTCAAAAGCGGAGGCGGTTTTTATTCGAAGCTTAAGAAGTAAGCGCCCACAAGATTCCCTGCTTTCTTCTCCTTCCTTCTTTATACCCTTCAATAAACTTTATAAAAAAAATTTAAAAACAATAAAGACCCACCGGTGTTTATTAAACATTTTATCCTATACATTTTCGATTTAAAACTGTCTAAAGAAACCGTGCAAGGAACTAGCGACATAACTTTATAAATTAAGTTAAAAAAGCATTTACAGTATAAGCTATTTATCGTATAATTAGTATATAATCTTTAATTACTTTATTTGGAAATTTGGGCTGTTTCCAGCAAAGAAAAATTTATTTCCAGTGTTTTTTTATCAGCAAAAAATTTCGGGAGGTTGCAGAAATGAATCCTTATCAAGAAATGCTTGATCAACTCGACAGCGCGGCCAAACTACTTGGGTTAAAGCAATCCGATTATGTGACGTTGCGATACCCGGAGCGGGAATTAACGGTATCCGTGCCGGTGGAAATGGATGACGGCCATATTGAGGTATTCGAAGGCTACCGGATCCAACATTGCAGTTCAAGAGGTCCATGTAAAGGCGGAATCCGTTTTCATCCCGATGTAAATCTTGATGAGGTTAAGGCTTTGGCCGCTTGGATGACTTGGAAGTGCGCGGTGGCCAATATTCCATACGGGGGAGCTAAGGGCGGAATTACGGTAGACCCCACTAAACTATCCCAAGCGGAGTTAAATAGATTGACCAGGCGATATACCGCGGCTATTTTGCCGCTTCTAGGGCCGGAGAAAGATATCCCCGCCCCTGATATTAATACAAATGCTCAAATTATGGGCTGGATTATGGATACTTACAGTACTTTTGCCGGGTACGCCGTTCCAGGGGTTGTTACCGGGAAACCGGTTGAGATCGGCGGCTCGCTAGGCCGCCATGAGGCTACCGGTAGAGGCGTATCTCTTATTACCCAAGCAATTGCTTCTAAATTGGGGATTGATTTACTGAAAGCGACAATTGCCGTTCAAGGATTCGGAAATGTGGGAAGCGCCTCCGCCAAGCTTTTATATCAAAACGGTTATAAAATTGTAGCTGTAAGTGATGTAAATTTAGGCCTTTACTGCGAAAAGGGATTAGATATCGATAGTATACGGAACTATGTGGCAACCAATCATTCTTTGAAAGGATATACCGCCAAAGGTGTGACTGAAATCACCAATGATCAGTTATTGACTCTGCCGGTTGATGTCCTGATCCCGGCGGCAATTGAAAATCAGATTACCAAAGAGAATGCCGCCAAGGTTCAAGCAAAAATCATTGTAGAAGGGGCAAACGGACCTATAACCTTTGAAGCGGATAAAATATTAGAGAATAAAGGTACCGTGGTTGTACCCGATATCTTGGCAAATTCAGGCGGGGTCATTGTTTCCTATTTTGAGTGGGTTCAGAACTTGCAATCCTTATTCTGGGATGAACATGAGATTAATTCACTATTAAAAAAGATTATTATTCGCGCCTTTGATGAGGTTTGGGAGACTGCTCAAAAAAAGAAAACCAGTATGCGGATGGGCGCTTATATGGTGGCGTTAAACCGGGTATTAAAAGCCAAACAAATTCGGGGAATTTTCCCTTGAGCCTTATGTTATTGGAGGCCTTGATGAATTGTCGGAAAATAACAGGGGTAAATTAGTAAGATCGGTACTTAGAGCTTTCTCTTTACTCGAAATTTTGGCCAAGGAAAATTCGCCGCTTTCACTTTCTGAATTGGCTAAAAGGGCCGGCTTAAGCGTGTCAACAGCTCATCATCTGCTTAACACAATGTTGAATAAAGGTTTTATAGAACAAGAAACTTCGACTTCATATTACCAATTAGGCTATAAAGCTTTTGAGGTCGGTAATAGTGTCTTAGCAGTTAATAATTTAAAGAAAGCGGCTCGGCCTTTTTTAAACCAATTAGTGGAAAAGGTTAATGAGACAGCCAATCTGGCAATCCTTGATGGCGCACAAGTTCTCTATATTGATCAAGTGGAATCTACTAACATGATTATTGTTAAGATGTTTCCGGGAGTTGGTAGCCGTGCCCCGGCTTATTCTACCGGAATAGGTAAGGTACTGTTGACTGATTTAGAAGAGGATGAATTGAGGGAACGATTGTCAGAATTAGAAACCGGAGCTACAAATAACCAAATAGACAATCTAGTCATTGGATTGGCCCGAATAAGACGGGATGGTTACTATCTGGATCTTTCCGAGCAGGCTGAAGGGGCTGTCTGTGTAGCCGCCCCGGTTCGCAATTTTGAAAACCGTGTTTGGGCCGGAGTGAGTGTGTCCGGCCCGGTGGAAAGAATGTCGGTATACAGAATTAAACATGAAATTTTACCGGAGGTTTTAAAGGCTGCGCAAGGAATTTCCCAAAAAATGGGTTTTCAAGAGAGTTTTGCGATGTAGATATAGTCCCGCTTTAGTAAACTTGAACCTCTATAAAAATAACGCCTTAAAGATCTATGCTTATTTTAAAAAACGATTTTTAAATATTGAAACTGCGAAGGAGTTTTGGAGATGGTTATGTTAAAATAGGCTATGATAATGATGGTTTTGGATGCCTTGTATTAATTTTTATATGGAGGTAATATTATGGGAACTGTTAAAGCAGCTACATTAGTTGCGCCCCGGAAACTGGAGATTAGAGAATATCCTCGCCCGGAAGTTAAGGATGGAGGCTTTCTGCTAAGGATGAAAATGTCGGGAATATGCGGAACTGATAAACATTCTTATGAAGGTTGTTTGTCCCAATATTCCGGCAGCGAATCCCCGAAGAATCTTCCCTTACCCGTAATACCGGGACATGAGAACGTTGGCGTGGTAGAGGAGCTTGATCAGAAAAACGGCTTTTGTGATTATTATGGTGAGCCTCTTCATATCGGAGACAGGGTTGTAGTGGCTGCCAATATTTCTTGCGGACATTGTTTTTATTGTCGCAATGGCTATAATTATTGCTGCTGTGAAAGCACAGTGGATTATGGAAATAATCTCAGCGCCGCTAATCCCCCACATTTATTCGGAGGCTGGGGAGAATACATGTATGTTTTGCCCGGCAGCTACGTCTTTAAAGTCCCTGACGATCTTCCTGACGAGATTGCAGTCTTAACAGAACTGATGGCTCTTACCGCCTCGCTTGATAAAGCAAAGCAATTTTCAACTCTTTCCAATGAAGGATTTAGGTTTGGTGATACCTTGTTAATCCAGGGTGCCGGCCCAGTCGGTATTTGTCACCTTATAAAGGCCCGTATGCTTGGCGCCGGGCAGATTATAGTTATAGACAATTATAATTACCGGTTGGAAAAGGCTAAAAAATTAGGAGCCGATGTTTGCATTAACGCCAAAGAGATTACCAAGAATGAACGGTTAGCGCTTGTTAAAGACTTGACTCACGGCCGCGGCGCGGATGTTATTGTAGAATGCGCCGGGGTTCCGGAGGCGGTAACCGAAGGGTTGGAGCTTTTAAGGCTTAGCGGTTTATATATCGAAGTAGGCAATTTTGTTGATGTAGGACCGACCCAGATAAACCCTCATCGTGACCTTTGCTCCAAGAATATTAGGCTATTCGGCGTCTGTGGCGAGGAAGTAACCGCTTACGGGCCCGCTATTGAACAACTAAAAAGATATCAATCGGCTATGCCGTTAAAAGAAGTTGTTACTCATAAGTTTTTAATTAAAGATGCTACCGCCGCCATGGAAACCGCTTTGTCGGGCCAAGCGATAAAAGTAGTGTTACACCCGTAATTTTACTACCCGGTTAATGGGCAAACGGCTCTGTCAGAGATACTTGTGAAGCAGTTATCAGCGACAGAGCCGGATTAAAAAAGAGTGACTTTATACGTAACCAAGCATTCCGCAGAGATTAAAATAACGATTGTTCTTGAATTTCGGTCAAGCCAAATAGATTATCCTGTGAAAATATAGAAACTCCCAGTAAAGCGGTGTCGGCGCCTTTAGCGGATTTAATGATTTGGACTGTTTTAACCGCTTCATTCAAAGCGCGGATTTGGCAAGTTTTGATTATTTCATCGAGAATTTCATCCGAAATATCGGCTCCTCCCCCTCCAATTATTATTCGTTCGGGGTTAAATAAATTAATTATTTGGGCTATGCCCTTGCCTAAATAAGTTCCAGCGTTAACCACAATACTAAAGGCTAATTTATCACGATCCGCGAGTGCGCGCGCCAGAGCATACGAATCTACCCCGTCTATATTTCCTCCGGCGTAATCCATGATGGAGGACCGGACCCCAAGTAACAGTTTTTCCTTAGCATTACTAACCATGGCCGGCACTGAAGCGTATTGTTCGAGGCAGCCATGATTGCCGCAGCCGCAAACCAAACCGTTTTCTTCAACGATAATGTGCCCAATTTCTCCCGCTAGGCCTGCGGAACCTCGAAATAATCTGCCATAAACCATTATACCGGCGCCTACGCCAACTCCGATATTAATATAGATCAAATTTTTGTATCTGCCATTGGAAGGGATAATGCTTTCATAAAGCGCCTTCATCCTGGGACTGTCTTCGATATATACTGGGACTTCAAACTCTTTTGCGAATGGAGTTTTGAAATCGATATATTTCCAGCCGGGCAAATTGGGTATGGTCATATAATTGCAATCATTTCCCATTGGTATCCCGGAGATGGCAATTCCTATAGCCAGTAATTTTTTCCCGGGTCCTACAAAACTTTTAACTCTTTGAATCAACGCGAATATTTTTTTGATTCCTTCATCGGGTAATCCTAACTCTGACGAAGGTAAAGTTTCATTATATAAATTTTGATTAAGTAAATCAAAGGCTGCTATTCGAAAAAAACTTTGACCAAAATCAATCCCAATAATATATCCAAAGTTGGGATTGATATTTATCAAGGTCGGTTTCCGGCCGCCGCTTGATTTTTCGGTTCCGGTTTCTAAAATAATACCTTCCGAAAGTAATTCGGTAATGTATTTAGTGACCGCCGTATTACTAATTTCAAGTTTTTCAGCTATAGCGACCCGTGAAATAGGGCCAAAAAACCTGATTAAGTTCAATATTTTTTGTTTGGTCATTTGCTACATCCTTTCTTCCTCTAATTCTATATACTATCCTATTTCCGGATAAAAGCCATTTTGGGGTTTATCAATTACCCGGTTTGGCTACGAACAAATAAACTAAACTTATTATACGACACCCTGGTTATTAAAGTAAATTAGAAAACTTAAATTTAATACAGCAAACAGCGGTTATTTTTTGCCATCTTAATTCAAAAAATAAAATAAGTAATATATGATACCAGTCAGGTTTTATTATTTAGCTTGATATCGTAAGTCTTAAATAAGAATTTTCCCAGCTAATTCAATAAATTAATTTTTAAAATGGCCAATCAATTGGTTGCGGCAAGTAGTGGAAAGTATAACTTATTAAATTAGATAAAAAAAGTCTTTACTTTTAAAGGCACTTATTTTATAATTAAGTTAATAAAGGTGTAACTTATTTTTTGTTAAGAAGCAACAAATGTTTAAGCATCTTTATTGACTTTAATTTTTTAAACGGAGGGATTTATATGCCTGGACCAGGCGCCTATTTATTTGGCGACGAAGAAAGGAAAGAATTGTTGGATGTAATGGAAAGCGGTTATCTTTCCCGGTACGGAGTGGAAAGCGACCCCCGGTTTAAACACAAAGTGGTTACTTTTGAAAAAGAATTTGCCGAATATATCGGCGTGAAACATGCGATTGCAGTAAGCAGTGGGACTGGCGCCATTTTAACTTGTCTGGCTGCTTTAGGAATCGGTCCGGGGGATGAAGTGATTGTACCCGGTTATACGTTTATCGCCTCAATATCGGCCATCTGTTACGCCAGGGCAATTCCGATCTTGGCTGAAATTGACGACTCTCTTACAATCGATCCCAACGATATTGAAAAAAAGATAACTAAAAAGACAAAGGCAATTTTACCAGTACACATGTTGGGTAATCCCTGCAATATGGATGCAATCATGAAGATAGCCAAAAAGTATAATTTATATGTAATCGAAGATTGCTGCCAGGCAAACGGCGGTAGTTATAAAGGCCGGAAATTAGGGAGTTTTGGTGATATCAACGCGTTTTCACTTAATGTCAATAAAACGATCACCACCGGCGATGGCGGAATAGTAACCACTAATGATGACCAGTTATACGAGAAAGCCTTCGGATTTCACGACCAAGGGCATAAGCCGCTAAGGATGGGTTTGGAGGTTGGCAACCGGAGTATCATTGGTTTTAATTTCCGCATTAACGAACTAACCGGGGCGGTGGCTTTGGCCCAGCTTAGAAAGATGGACAAATTCGTGGCGATGATGAAAGATAAAAAGCATAAATTAAAATCCGCCATCAGTAATATCCCGGGGATTGGCTTCCGGAGATTAAATGATGAAAAAGGCGAATGCGCAACTCTGTTGACTTTATTGTTTAAAGATAAGGCCAGCGCCGATAAATTTGCCGAACAGATTGGAGCCAAAACCCTGGATCAATCCGGTTGGCATGTGTATAACAACATGGAACAAATTTTGGATAAAAAGATGCCGACCACTGTAAATTGCCCCTTCAGTTGTGAGAGCTATGGAAAGCAAATTGAGTACAAACAGCATATGTTGCCGCAGACCGACGATATCCTGGGCCGGGCTGTCAATATCAGCATCGGTGTGGTTGATAAAGGCCTGGGAGCCGGATTTGGAATTAATGTGCTCTCATCTGATGAAGAGATCAAAAAAGTGGCCGAAGAAATCAAGAAAGCCGCTGCAAAACTTTGACAATAGGAAATTGGCCTAAACAGATCTAAAATAACTAATAATTGAGTTTTGGGCCATAAGGATGTCTATGGAAGAGCTTCTCAATTTCTTATACTGTTTTGTTTCAGAGGTTATAGTTAATTCATATCTTAGATCGCGCATCGCCAAAGGTTACAAAACAGTATGAGAAATTTTCTATTCCACAGTTTAGGGGGTGGTATACCCTTAAAAATAAAACCTTATTGTTTTTCCAAAAAATATAAGGGGGATGAAAAATGAAAGGCTTTTCCAAGGTTCTGGTCCTGGTTCTTATGGCTGTGCTCGTTGTGTCTTGCCTTATGGTAGGAGCGTCTGCTGAAGCCCCGAAGATTCGCGTTCTCTCTTTTAGCGGCGCCCTTGCCGATGCCATGGACTCGATGGTGGAGGTTTATCAAAAAAATACCGGCGTTCAAATGGATGTTGTGAAACTCGACTACGACTCCTTGTATGCCAAAGCCCTCAGCCTTATGAAAGCGGGTTCCACCGATTTTGATCTCATTATGATGGATGATTCCTGGTTCCCCGCCATGGCCAGCGAGGGACATTTTGTAGCTTTAGACAGTACTTTTGGTTATAAAACCGATCCCGACATTTACAAGTCCTCATCGGATGGCGGAGTATGGCCGCCCGCAGAGGGCCAAATTTGCCCTCCGGCCGACAAAGGCAAGGAAAGACATATCTATGGCGTTCCGGTAGTCGGCGATTTAATTCTGTTTATCGTTCGCAAGGATATTCTTCAAGCCAAACATTTGCCGCTTCCGGAAACCATCGGCGATGTCCTAAAGATTGCCAAGGCAACTTACGATCCTAAAAAACATATTTGGGGATTCGTAAATCGCGGCCAGAAAACCAACCCCATTGGCGCAGATTCCTTGCCGCTGTTCTGGAGTATGGGCGCCGACTTCTTCGATAACAACTGGAATACTATCTTGGACAATAAAGCCGGATATCAAGCGGCAAAGACCCTCTTCCAACTCTATAAATACGCTCCTCCGGGATCAGCCAGCTATAATACTTCCGAACAAGGAATGGAATTTTTAAGCGGAAGGGCAGTCTGCGGTTATACTTGGCCGGGCGACCTTTCTCATGATTTAGAGAATCCAAAGACCTCCAAAGTAGCAGGTAAACTTGCCTGGATGATGCCTCCTGCATTGACTAAAGGCGGCAAACACATCACCGAAATCGGTGAATGGTTAATGGTTATGCCGAAGTACAGCAAAAACCAAAAAGCCGCTTATGATTTCCTGGAATGGTTTATGGCAAAACCGCAAGCTCTCAAATATGCCCAACTCGGTGGAATGCCTGTCCGGAAGAGCATCTTAACTGATCCGCAACTTGCCGCCGAACGGCCTTGGTATCCCGCTCAAGCCACTGCTTTTGAAAATGGAAGATTACGTTACCGCACTCCGTTGTATTTCCAAATCGAAGACATTTTCGGAACGCAGTTAAATAAGGCTCTGGCAGGGCAGATAACTTCCGATCAAGCCATTAAAGAAGCCGCTGCCCAAATCAGAGCTTTAGTTAAAAAAGCAGGTTATGTTAAGTAATTAAGATCTGATTGTAACAATTTAAGTAAGTTTAAAGGTGGAACCTGGATAACCGGGTTTCACCTTTAAAGAAAGTTAGGAAGGGGAATTTCCGTTGAACAATCTAATCTCTTCCAAGGACAAACCGGGTCTTCAAAAATATAACCCTTATTTTTTATTAATCCCTGCAGTTGTAATTCTTCTTGGGGTAACCGTTTTTCCGATAATTTATTCATTAAATTTGTCAGTGCACGATCTTTCCGGCCATTTTGTAGGTTGGAAAAACTATATCAATATTTTTAAGGACCACAATTTTCTCATGTCGTGGGTTCGAACCTTTCTCTTTGCGATTCTGGCGATTACTTTTGAGACTATTTTGGGAATAATATTGGCTTTGGCTGTTGATCATAAGTTTGTTCCCAATAAGTCTTTTCTGCAGACGGCGTTTATTATACCGATGATGATCGCTCCCATTGCCGTCGGCGTTACCTTTAAAATAATGTATCACCCGATAATCGGTGTGATTAATTATTTTCTTTCCTGGCTTAATATAATGCCCGTCGATTGGCTGGGGAATTCGATTTCCGCCTTTATCGCCATCCTGATAGTGGAGGTTTGGCGCGGAACCCCGTTTATCTTTCTTTTGGTATACGCCGGATTACAGACTATTCCGAAAGACATGTATGAAGCCGCTGCCTTAGACGGCGCCCGTTGGGGGAAAATGTTCTTTGACATTACTATAAAGTGGCTTAGGCCGACCTTGCTTCTATCGATAGCGCTCCGTATATTGGATATGTTTACCGCGTTTGATGAAATTATGGGGGCAACCGCCGGAGGTCCGGGCACAGCGACAGAGTTGGTAACGATTCATATTTATAAAATAAGTTTTACCTTTCAACAATTTACCGTTGGCGCAGCAATGTCCATTATTTTTCTGATTATAACTGTGGTGGTCTCCTTATCTATTCTAACGCACGCTTTTAGATTGGAGGAAGAGTAATGGCCAAGTTAACTCCTAAAGAGAAATTTGCTAAAGTGGGCATTAATGTTTTTATTATCTTTTATTTGATCATTACGTTTTTCCCTATGTACTGGATGGTTGTCAATTCGCTCAAAAACAAACTGGAATTAGGAGTGACTCCTCCCACTTTGTTCACCTTGGCGCCAACCTTTGCCAGTTACGTGTTGATGTTTGTAAAGAGGATGTTTGCCCGTTTAATTCTTAATAGTGTGATTGTGGCTACATTGACCAGTATAATATGTTTGGTGGTCGGCTTGCCCGCCGCCTACAGTCTTTCCAGGATGCATATACCGAAACGGATTTCCAGGGGGATCTCTCTTAGTATTCTTGTTAGCAAAACTCTTCCGCCCATTGCGTTTGTAATTCCACTGTTTTTGATTTTTTCCAAAATTCACATTATAGGGACTTATGCGTCATTGATAATTCCATATGTGGCTTTGAACCTGCCCTTTATGATTTGGCTGGTCAAAGGGATATTGGATGACACCGCCGTCGATATCGAGGAAGCGGCTATGATGGATGGCGATTCCCGGTTTGCAGCATTCCGGAAGATTACAATTCCCAATATAGTGTCCGCTTTATTCGCCGCCAGCATTTTAGTCTTCATATTCAGCTGGAATGAGTTTTTATTTGCGGTAATTTTCACTAACACATGGAAAACAATGACTCTGCCGATGGGTGTCTGGGGTACACTGTCGCAATACGAGTTTACCTGGGATAAAACATCGGCGGCAGCTTCAATCGCCATTATACCGGTAATAATATTCGCTTTTGCAATACGTAAATATTTAATTAAAGGCTTAACTATGAACACTAAGTAAAATAAATCGAGATTTATATAATGGGAGGTATTTTAGATGTCTGTTGTTATCCTCCGGCATGTTGACAAGTATTACGGGAAGGTAAAGGCGGTAAATAATGTTACCGTCGAAATTAAAGACGGAGAGTTTATTTCTTTACTTGGGCCGTCAGGGTGCGGAAAAACGACTACTCTCAGGTGTATAGCCGGTTTGGAAAAACCGGATTCCGGTGATATTTACCTGGATGATAGGCGAATTAACAATCTTCCGCCCAGGGAACGCGACTTGGCAATGGTGTTTCAGAGTTATGCCCTGTATCCTCATTTTAAAGTATTTGATAATATAGCTTATCCCTTAAGAATCAGGAAAATGCCTGAGGCCGAGGTTGAGAAGAAAGTTAAAGATGTTGCCGCAACATTAAGAATTGAAAATTATCTTGATCGGTTGCCCAAACAATTAAGTGGAGGCGAACGGCAACGTGTTGCTTTAGGGCGGGCCTTAGTCAGATCTCCAAAAGTATTTCTTTTGGATGAGCCCTTAAGTAATGTCGACGCTTTATTAAGATTGCATATGCGCGCTGAATTAAAACGTCTTCAGAATGAATTGGCTATTACTACTATTTGTGTTACACATGATCAGACTGAGGCGATGACGATGTCGGACCGGATCGCCGTAATGCGCGGTGGCGTGGTTCAACAGGTTGGAACGCCTGATCAAATTTACAACGAGCCGGTTAACAGATTTGTAGCCAGCTTTGTCGGTACTCCTCCGATGAATTTTATTGAAGGAGTGCTGGATCGAGGAGTTGACGGAAATACTATCAGATTTAACGGTTCGAAGTTGAGATATGTTAATAACTCGGACGTTTTCCAGAAAAGAGCCGCCAAGTTAACGAGTTCGGAAGTTATTGTGGGAATTAGGCCGGAAGATATCAGAGTTTCTTTAAATCAACCGAACGAGGATGCGGTTTCGGCTGAAATCTACGTTCTAGAGCCATTAGGTTCCGAAGTTATAGTTGATCTTAAATTTATGGGGAACATCTTAAAAGCCAGAGCCGATAACAGCTTGAAAGCTAAATTAGGCGATAAGATTTGGCTCTCCGTGAATACCGAAAAGCTGCACTTGTTCGACAAAACAACGGAAGAAGCAATCTGTTAAGAAAAAAGAGGGGGGTAAAACCAATGTTAGCAGCAGTCTTTGAAGGGAATGGGAAGCTTGTATTGCAAGAGAGACCGAAACCGGTTATAACAAAGGAAGATCAAGTATTAATCAAAGTTACCGGGACAGGCATCTGCGGAACCGATTTGCATATTTTGCAAGTGCCTGCCGCGCATCCCGCTACGGTCGGAGCTATTCTCGGCCACGAGTTTACCGGGATAGTAGCCGAAGTCGGGAGCGCGGTTAAAGGTTATCAACCGGGCGATACCGTTTTGATAGATCCGCACCCGGGTTGCGGCCAATGCCCTCAATGCCAGGCCGGTCATCCCGACCAATGTATTCCGTTATACAAGAATGGTCATTGTCAAACCATCGGTATTTTCTCCGATGGAGCTTATGCCAGTTATGCAATTGTTCCCAAATATTCACTTTGTAAAATCAGCCCGAAAGTGCCCTCGCATATAGCCGCCCTGGCCGAGCCATTATCCTGCGTGGTCAGCGCTACGCAAAAATTGAAGGTTCAACCGGGGGATACGGTTGTTATTTTAGGAGCCGGTCCGATTGGTTTACTTTTTACCTGTATGTTGAAGGCCTGCGGCGCCGCGAAAGTGATTGTTTCGGAAGTCTCCGAATACCGGCGAAAAGTGGCCCTCGAATGCGGGGCAACCTTAACCGTTAATCCCAAAAACGAGAACTTGGAAGAGGTTGTCATTAGGGAGACTGGAGCAGGGGCGGATGTAGTCGTTGAAGCGGTAGGCCCGTTGATTGATCAGACTTTAAAACTGGTGCGCCCGGGAGGGAAAGTGCTTCAATTTGGTCACGACGAGTTGGCCCGCCCGGCGATCCAGGTTGCCGAGATTGTCCGGAAAGAAATAACCATTCATGGAGCGTTTATCGGCAAGTTCTGTCTGGAGAAAGTGGCCAGGATTATCGAAAGCGGCGCTCTTCCTTTGGATAAAGTCGTGTCACACCGGTTGCCGTTATCGAAGATCCACGAAGGCATCGAATTACTCCGAAAGCAGCAGGGACTCAAAATTATTATCTATCCGGAGGATTGATTACCAATTTTAAGGAGGACAAATAAAATGGCGAAAGAGAAAGACAAGATCTGGCTGACCACCGGCAATCCGGCCATTGTTTTCGAAGACAATACAGTCGGCCGCTTAAAGAAACAACTTTGGGACGCCTCGGAAGCGGAAATCGACCAAATTCTGGCTGACTACGGCATCCCCTCCGAACCGGAGCTGGGGAAGGCCGGAACCTATATCCAAAATACTCCGCGGCATCAAGTGATTAAGAACCGGCAAAAGAACGATATCGTTTTAATTCCGGTCGGTTGCACCGAAAATCACGGCGTTCACGCCAACAGCGGGTTGGATACCTTTATGGTAACCCAAATCTGCGAAGGTGTGCGCCGTTATACCGCCAAACAGGGCCGACCGGTCAATCTGGCTTTTCCACCGCTGAACTATGGCGGTCATCCTTATCATCACCTGGGAATGCCGGGAACCGTAATCATGCCGGAGGAAGTAGTCCGGGAAACTTTGATCTATACGATGATCGGTTTATGGAACGACGGTTTCCGCAAACAAATCATCATCAATAACCATGGCCATTTATGGATGCTGGAAGCCGCTTTGCAGGAAATGATGAAACGCTACCATCTGCCCGGCATCTTCCAGGTGCTTGACTGGCACCGGGCGGTCCGGGAGTTCTTCTACCCGGTTGACAGCGAACTCAGTCTGGAAACCCATTTCGTCCATGCCGACGAAGCCGAGACCTCGGTGGCGTTGTTGATGTTCAAAGATATGGTGGATATGAGCGTGGTCCAGGATGCCGAAGGGAAAGGGTATTTACCCGACGGGCATTTCGATAAGTCGGTCGAACCGTTCCGCCGGCCGCACCGCTGGTCGGAAGGGGAGGGCCATGCCGCTATCGAACGGTTTGCCACCCCGGAAGGAGTCGTCGGGAAACCGAGTTTAGCTTCGGCGCGCAAGGCCAAACGACCGATCGCCGCCATCTTGAAATATCTCACCTTATGCAATGATCAGATCCTGGAAGCCTTCCCTCCGGGCAAAGTGCCGCCGGTAGAGGAGACTACTTTGAGGACTGAGAAGGAAATGGAACCGTTCTTGAAAGAACCGCTCTCCAAAGGGTGGAAGTCCGTTTATGAACTGCCCCGGATGGGATTTTAGGCTTAAGGAAGGGAAGTTACTTCCCTTCCTTTTTTAAACCAAAAAATTTAAGTATTTCTTCAGGCTTGTATGGATTTTGATAGGCAGTTTAAATTTCCCCGCTGTATTGGATTTTTTAGTGAATGCAGTTAAGGTTCATTTTGAAAACCTTCATCGAGGTGGCGATTGATGAAAAAGATTAAAGTAGGGATGTTGGGTTACGGGCTGATGGGGAAAACCCATGCCCACGCTTATCGAATTTTACCAAACATCTATACCGACCAGTCTTCGGATTTTTCAGCGGAATTGCTCTGTTTATGCGGGCGATCATCCGAAAAAGTGGCCTTTAGATCGGCGCAATATGGATTTCAAAGTTTTGAAACAGACTGGCGAAAAATGCTTGAACGTTACGATTTGGATATTTTTGACAATTGTGGTCCAGACAATGTCCATCCGGAACCGTCAATTAGGGCTGCTGAAACTGGAAAACATGTGATTTGTGAAAAACCGCTCGCCCTAAAAGTCGAGGATGCTTTTAAAATGCTTGAAGCTGTTGATAAAGCGAAAGTTAAACATATGTGTGCCTTTAATTTACGCTTTATCCCTGCTGTTCAATTGGCTAAGAAACTGATTGAGCGGGGGGCGATAGGAAGATTATTGCATATCCGGGCGGCTTATTTAGAAGATCCAATAACTAATGTTGATCTTTTATCACGGCATAAAGCCGGTTCATCCGTATCCGGAGTAATTGGTGACTTAGGCTGCCATGCCATTGATTTGTTAAGATTTTTAATTGATGAGCCGGTTATGGTCAGCGCCTTAAGTAAAGACGTGGTCCAAAGCGGGGAAGTCTCTTTAGAAGACATCTTTGTAGCGACTGTTGAATTTAACAACGGAGTAATCGGAACGTTAGAGTCGTCTAAATTTGCTATTGGTCGCCGCTCTTCTTTGGAAGTTCAAATTTATGGCCAAAAAGGAACTATTATGTTTGATTTGGCTAACTTAAACTACTTAAAAGTTTATTTACCGGAAACCGCTACTCAAAATGCTGATTTAGAAGGAATAAACATTATCAGCGTCACAGGTTCCAAATATCCGGCAGCCAAGGAGTGGTGGGGCGCAGGAGAAAATCTTGGCTGGGGAGAAATTTTCGTCAATGAAATCTTCCATTTTGTTTCCTGCATAGCAAATGATACCCGGATATCTCCCCTGGGCGCTACATTTGAGGATGGCTACAAAGCGGCAGTGGTTTGCGATGCTCTTACTCGTTCAGCACAATTGAAAAAGGCTGTAACAATTACTTATTAGCTTTTTGATGCTCACCTCATTTAGTAGTAATTAAAGTTTTAGCGCTATTTCAATAAGGAAGATTTAAGAACTCTATTGACATAGACAAAGTACATGAAGAACGGGTATGGTTATGCAATTATTTCTCAGTGCTTTCATGGCCAATAAATTTCAGCCACGGAAGGCGCCGAGACTCAGAGACTGGATATTAGAAAAAAGCGAAAGATTTTGAACCGGTGTCACGAAGGGAATGTATAAAATGTTGAAATGCATAGTAGTTTCCACTTCAGGGACGAAGTTTTCGGCCCTGGCCTTTAAAGAAAACATTAAAGACAGTATAGCCAAAGTGGCCGCCCTCGGTTTTGACGCCGTTGAATTGGCGGTCAGAGATCCCAACTTAATCAACTTCGAGGAATTAAATGAAATTCTGCGCGGTTTTAATTTGCCGGTTCCAGCCATTGGCACGGGGCAGGCTTACGGCGAGGAAGGTTTGAGCTTTACCAATTCCAATCCGGCTGTCCGCAAAAAGGCGGTCCAAAGGATTAAAGATCAGATGGACTTTTCAAACAAACTTTGCAAGCCGCAAGTGATTATCGGACTGATCCGGGGTACGGTTGAACCCGGCATGGACAGGGAACTAGCGGAAGGTCATTTTATCGAGTGTATGCAGGAGTGCGCCGATTACCGGCGGGAAATTATTTTAACTCTGGAACCGATCAACCGTTACGAGACTAATCTCTATAACGACACCACTTCAATGATAGAAGTTATCAATAAGATAGGCCGGCGGAACGTGAAGATGCTCTTCGATACTTTTCACATGAATATTGAAGAACCGGATATGATCAAAGCGATTCATAGTTCAAAGGATTATATTTCCCATGTTCATTTTGCCGACAGCAACCGCTGGGCGCCGGGTTGCGGGCATATCGATTTTAAAGAGATTATCGCCGCTTTAAGGGAGATCAATTATCATGAAGCTGTTTCAGCGGAGATCCTACCAAAGCCGACTCCCGACGACAGCGCCAGGCTGACGATGGATTTCTTTAAAAAGTCCGGTTTGTAACACTGTTTTATTCTTGACTGATTTCCTTAAGGGGTTAATCTGTGATGAGGATCAGACTAAATAATGTCGCTTATATTTCCTTGGGTTTACTTGGCATTTATATCTCTTTATTCCAAAGTATAATCAGCGCTGTCTCGCAACATTTTTTATTGACTAGCGCTGTAACCGGATTCATAATATCATTGCATTTTATCGGTTCCTTAATTGCCCCGTTAATATTGGGAGAGGTTAGCGATAGGGCGGGGAAAAAAATGGTAGTTATTATTTCATTTTGCGCTTTCGTTTTCGGGCTTTCTCTGATGTGTTTTTTTAATAATTTGTCTTTATTCGCCGTCGGAGTTTTAGTTAATGGGGGCGCGTTCGCCGTCGGGGAAGGCGTTCTACTGGGTGTACTGGCGGATAATAATTTAGAACAAACCAATAGAGTGATCAACCTTTCCCAGATATTTTTCGGCGTGGGGGCCTTAATTGGTCCGGTTTACATGTTAGGGATTATAGGGCTTACAAGGAATTGGAAAGCCAATTTTCTTTTTTTAGACATCCTTTTTGGGGTAATACTTCTTTTCATTTTTAAGCTGCATTTTCGGAACGATAAGGTTCCGAAGGAAGAATCAGCCTCCAAAAATGAGGGATTGATATCTTTAAAACTGTTAAGAGAAAAAACCTTTATTTTTTTATCTGTTGCACTCTTTATTTATGTTGGAATAGAAGATGGGGTCGGATTTTGGCTTAAAACTTATTTAGAGAAGTTATTTAATCCTGAACAATTGGGTGCCTATGTTTTATCAGGATTTTGGGGCGGCATTATTCTCGGCAGATATATATCCAGCCGATTTGAAAAAAACTACCGGTTGTTTTTGATTATGGGATTGACTTTCGCTCTTTTAATTTCATTATGTATCGGTTTAACAGCCCAGAGTATTTCAGCAACCTCACTGCTTTTTATCTTTTTAGGGTTGGGCTTTTCCGTTATTGCGCCGATGATAATGTTAATATCAACCAAATGTCATCCGGAATATACCGGTACTGTATTTGGGGTTTTAATGGCTTTTGCCGCGGCAGGCGGAATGGTGTTTCCATTTTTAATAGGAGTAGCCGCTGAATATATTGGGATCCAAAAGGTGTTTTTCCTAATTCCGATATTGATTTTGACAGTTTTTCTCTTCCTAATCCCGGTATTGAAAAGGACTGCCCAGAGTGATTAAGGTTTCCGGTCGTATGCATAATTCCTCCGAAACCGCGCAGATTTATAGTAGGAGGTGAAAAAAGTGACCGGGAAGAACAAAAGAAACTCCCCAAATAACGCCGATAGCGGCAAGGAGAAACTAAAATGGGAGACAGCCAGGGAATTGGGGTTGGATGATGATTTAGCCGCCGGCGGCGATGAGTTGACCGTCAAAGAAGCCGGAAAGATCGGCGGCAATATGGTCAAGAAATTGGTGGAAAAAGGGGAAGAAGAGATAGCCAAAGAAGGAACCGAATAATAATGGTTAAAAAAACCGCCTGATGGGCGGTTTTTTTTAAACCCTTTAAAGATAATGAAGACTCTGTATCGTTTAAGCCCTCCTTTAATACTATTGTTTTTTATTTGTGATAGTAACGACCGCTGCATTAAACTAAAGTTTAAAAGAGGTGTAATCGTATTTTGGTCTAACTAATAAGGTAAATAATTAGAAGAATATTGAAAAAGAGGTCACGGCTTGTTTTTCTTATTTAATTTCCCGGCATAGCTCCTAAGGAAATTAATTGTGGAGGGGTTTTTGGAATGCTGGAAGACGAATATGGTATAAAGTTTCAAAACCGGTTTACCTTTGACGACCGGAACGGATGGTCCGGAAAATATCAGCGGGCCATGGAAGATGGGGAGCAGGTCCGGTTCGATTTGGCCTTGAGTTTGGCCGATGAAGAATACCGGCATCCGGAGTGTGAAAGGGCAAACACCCGCAAAGAACAACGTAGTTTTTTCTTCCATCACCAAAAAGTAACCGATATTACAGTTTTGGTGATTCATGGCTGGACGGCCTGTCCTTTTGAAATGAGGGAACTCGGCGAAAACCTGTTTAAAAGAGGTTATAACGTGTACGGGGTCAGGTTGGCCGGACACGGCACCAGTGTAGAGGATTATGCCAAATATGGCCATGCCGATTGGGAGGCCTCGGCCGGTAAAGGCTTGGCAATCGCCTCATTGGCGGGCAGAAGGGTGGTAATTATTGGGGAAAGCATGGGTGGGGCCTTAGCTGCTATTTTGGCCGCCGCTTTTCCCCGGCTAACGGCCAAAATTATTCTGTGCGCTCCTTGCTTTCAAGTGGCGGACTGGCGGGCGGAGCTGACGGTCTTTGGTTTGGTCCGGCTCTTTATTCCGGAAGTCGACTTCGGGGAGCTCCGGGATTGGCAGCAAGGGTATTGGTATAATAGGATTCCGACTACCGGAGTGGCCGAACTGATCAAAGTGGCTCATAAAGCCCGGAAAACTGGCCCGTTGATTACAGCGCCGGCGCTAATAATCCAGGCAACCAATGATAAAATGGTAAACCCCAAAGGCGCGGCGCGGTTTTTTGCCAGTTTACACCGGTTTTCCGACGCCCAAAAACAATTAATTCTTTTTGAAAAGGGCCATCATAATCTGACCGTTGACTTAAATCCGCAGAAAAAGCAAGTGTTTGAATGGATAATAGCGAATATAACCGGTCCAGGATGAAATTTACTCGGTATTTACCGCTTATCTTGGTGTTTTGGGGAGGATTTCACTTGCCGGGAAACGAATTACTAATTTGTTCTAGGTTTTTTTAAATAGGTTTAGGAGCTGATTATGTGTTTTCACCAAAGAAGCCGCCGATCGCCTTTTACCTCCTGTTAACAGGTTTGCTCTTGCTTTTGTTAGCGCCGGTTTCCCAAGGATCAGAGAAGTTTTTTCCGGCGGAGAAAATTAAACCGGGGATGAAGGGTTACGGTTATACCGTTTTTTCCGGCACCAAAATAGAAAAATTTGAGGTTAAATTTCTGGACCTGATCGACAGCAGTTTTTCCCGGGAAAAAATGATCCTGGTGAAACTTGGCGGGAAAGAAATCGAAGAACATGGTGGATTGTCAGCCGGCATGAGCGGTAGTCCTGTATACATAGGTGATCGTTTAGTGGGAGCCATCAGTTACGGATTTGAGAACGCCGATTCATCCCTGGCACTTGTTACACCAATACATTTAATGTTAAATCTGTTAAATGATTCTTCTGAAACTTTATCCTGCAGCGGCACGAGGTTGAAAACGGTTCCCATCGTTACGCCGGTGCTTGTCTCAGGTATGCATAGGCGCGGTTATGATTTGCTTACCAAGTTATTGGAACCTTACGGATTGAAAACTGTATATGTGCCAGGCAGGGGAACGCCGGACCTTGAGATGGGAAAGGATCTAATTCGTCCCGGCAGCGCTGTTGCAGTTTTGATGGTTGCCGGTGATTATCAGGTCTCGGCGATCGGAACTGTTACCTGGATTGACGGGAGGAACTTTTTAGCTTTCGGCCATTCATATCTTAATAAGGGTCAGGTAAATTATCTGGCTTATCAGGCAAAGATTAACCAAACAGTCAAAAGTCCGGTGATGTCTTTTAAGATCGGGTCGCCTTTAAAGTTAATCGGCCGGATTACCCAGGACCGGCAGGCCGGCATTTCAGGAAAACTGGGGGAAACGCCGGATTTGATTCCGGTAAGGGTAATTGTCAAGGATGAAGACAGGAACCTAATAAAAGACAGTTCGTTTAATGTAGTAGAAGGCGACCAATTTTTTCCCGATTTTGTAGTTTCAGGCGCAGTTGATGCTGTTGACCAAACGATAGACAGGGTTGGTCCGGGGACTGCCAGGGTGGCTGTGAGCATCGCCACCAATGCCAGCAAGAACAATATCTCCAGGCAGAATATATTTTTTGGGAAGGATATCGCTGTTAATTGTTTGAAAGATCTCCGGGATTTAATGGAAATTATAAATTCCAATGATTTTCAGGCTGTAACTATTAAAAACATCCGGGTGAATGTGGATATAAAATCAGAGCAAACAACCGCTAGAATATTTAAATTGGAAGCTGAAACCCGGAAAGTTAAGCCCGGAGACACTCTGAAATTGACTGCCCGCCTGCATACATACAGGGGTGAAAACTTGGCGGTTCCTTTGGAAATTAAAATTCCGGGTAATGTTAAGCCCGGTAAAGTGAGTTTAACCCTTTACGGCGGCCCGCGGGATTCGGCCCAGGAGGATGATTCCAAAAAAGAACCGGCCAAATTGGAATATAAAGATGTTCAGTCTTTTGAGGATATTTTGGCGAACTATTATAATAAACCTCTAAATAATGAGCTGGTTTTGGAGTATGAACCCTGGGTTGAACAAAAGTTTGATGAATCGGTTCAAACCGACCCGGATATCCAAACTGAAACCGGCAAACCCATTCAACAAAAGACAGCCACCCGGTATTACCTTTTGGGAGAGGCGCAGCTGAATTTGGAAATAGTAAAACCATGATTATTTTGAGACTCCGGATACCGGATCCGGACTCCGGAATATTATGTAACGTTATTAGGAAATACATCCCGCTTACCCTTTTTATATGTTTTGGAGGATTAGCAATTGACCAGAGCATTACCTAAAAAAATCCTTCTTTTTTTGGCCCTTACTGCCGTCATGGGCTTTTTGTTTTATACTGCCACCGGTTATTTTTTACAGGACAGCATCATTACAATCAAGGCCCGGTCATTATTGCAAAATTATTTTAAAAACTCCGGCCTTCGGGTTTTTGTCGCCAAAATTTACTGGACCGGTCCGGATCGTCTCAGAGGCACGGAAATCGTATTAAGGGATATCCATAATCAATCCGTCCCGTTTCAGGTAAAGCGGCTTGAATTGCGCTTGAATTTATGGGCCTGGCTCAAAAATGGTTTTCAGTCCGAGACCGCCATCAGTGAGATTACTTTTATAAATCCCCGGCTAAAGCTGAACCGTTTCGCCGACGGTTCCTGGGATGTGGTAAAATATTTTCCGCAGTCAAAAGAAAAATTGCAAATGCAAGCGGTAATCCGGATCAAAGATGGGAGTATCGCTTTTGACGATCAACAATTTGGCCATTACAAGCTGACCAAAGTCTCCGGGAAGATAAATATGGAAGCGGGCTCGATCCTTAGGTGGCAACTAAAAGGCAAAGCCGATCTCAATGATCGGATGGAATGGGTTAGTCGGGGAAAGTGCAGTATCGATCAGCCGGCCGGTAAGGGTGTCTTGGAAGCGAACCATCTTGCCTTGAATAGGATAGCCCCGTTTATCCCCGGAAGTGATATTTACCGTCTCCGTTCCGGTCAGGCGGATACTGTCATCAATTTTGCCTGGAACCGTTCCGGGCTTTGGCTGGAAAAAGGGAATGCCACTATCACCGAGGCTGTTCTTTTTTTACCGCGATGGAAGGAACAGCTAATTCTCAAGCAGATGACCGCCGAATTTTCACCATTGTGGTTGTCGATAAAAAAGGCCCGTATTGTGCATAATCGGACGGTTATTAGGTTGGCGGGGGAGGTCAATACTAAAACCACCGTGGTTAAGGCTGAGATTAGTGCCGACCAAATCAGTCTGGCCGATTTGAACCGCTGGTTTCCGAGGAACCAAGAAGTGTCATTGAAAGGAACGGCCGATGCCAGGGTGGCGGTTAGGGGAACAATCGATAAACCTTTACTGGACGGAGAGGTCTTTATCAATAATACCCGGTTGGATATTGAGGGGCAGCCGCCGGTAGAGCGAATTTCCGGCCGGCTGATCATCCGGAATAACAATTTAACCGTGGCCAAGTTGGAAGGTACCTGGAACAATTCCTTGCTTGGAATGTACGGTAAAGTGATTAATTTGCTTCATCCCAGATTGGATCTACGGGTTTACGGGGCCGGTCTGAACCTTCAACCGCAAGAGATAGTTGATCTAAGCCGGTTTTCTTTAAAAATAAACGGTAAAACCAATTTTTTGGGCGCCATCACCGGGGAGCTTTCTAACCCCAAATTAAGCGGCGAAGTTATTTTTGAGCAGCTTTCTTATAATAATATCCCGATTGACAACTTTAAGCTGACATTAGAATGGGACTTCCCCACCAATAGCTTGAAGATCCTCGAACTGACGGGTGAATTGTGGCAGGGGACTCTGGCTGCAAAAGGAGAGGTTGTCGTTAACCGAAAAGGCGTCAAGTGGCAAATATCCGGTAAAACCTCCGGTTTAAACCTGGACAAAACCTTTCTCACCCCGGAACCGGGAGTTAAAGGGAGAATATCGGCGGATCTGATTTTTAAAGGGGAATGGTTGCGCGGTGCCCAATTTGAACCGGGAAGTATATATGGGATTTTTAAAGGAGAACGACTGTCGTACCGGGATGCCTCGATTGATGAGTTAAACGGGGTTTTTAGTTGGGTTGATGGAAACTTGAGTATCGATTCGATTCAGGCCAAAATAGGCGATGGAGCGGTTTATGGCCATCTCTCCTATGACGCGACCCGGGTTTTGGCCGGTATCGATGGTGAGAACGTCCCCGTTAACCGGTTGTTGCCCAATCATAACCAATATCCTCTGGATGGTATTTTTAACGGCAGCCTTTCTATAGAAGGCCCCCCGGAGGAGTTTATCGGAAGGATTGACGGGACATTTTCCAAGGTTTCCTGGGCGTCGAAATCCATCGGAACCATTAGCGGCGTCATTGATTATAAAGAGCGAGGCCTGGAAATTTCTCAACTTCAAGTTCTTACTGATTCGGGAGATTATCTATTAAAAGGCAAAGTTGATTTAAGCTCCCAACCGTTAGTCGCCTTAAGTGTCACCAGTGATAACATAAAATTAAGCGGTTTAAAAAAATGGCTCTCTGTTAGTCCTGCACTGGCCTTGGATGGATATGCCGCCATCAACTTAGAGTTAAACGGATTAGCGGTCAATCCGTTGATTCACGGTCAGATATCCCTGACTAATCCGGTTTTTGGCCCCATTCACCTGGAAAAAGGGAACATCAAGATCGATGGAGATTTAAACGACTTGGCATTTTCCGATTGCACCTTAACCGCGGCCGATTCCCGGATTGCGATCGCCGGCAAAATCAGCGGAGAAAAGTTTGATTTAAATATTAAAGGAACGTCCATAAACTTGGGGAGGATCGGTCTGGAGTGCGGCGGAAAAACAGTTAACGGGGTTGTTGATTTGGATGGCAGGTTAACTGGGGATTTTAGTACTCCCGTTTTAACGGCTAACATTACCGGCCGGGATCTTAGCTACGGAGCTTTTAATTATCGAGATTTAAAGGCCAAAGTTACCTGGGATCCCCGGGCTCTGGTTGTTAATGAAGCTCAAATGAAGCAAGCGGAAAGTACAGTCACTGTCAATGGAAAGATCATGATGGACCCGGTCCGGCTCGACTTGGGGGCGGCAGTGAGTTCCTTAAGCCTGAAGAAGGTATTGGAAATCACGGGCAAAGCCAATTCCGGGATGGAAATTGACGGGATACTCTCCGGTTTAGTGACGATCAAGGGGAAACCCGCCAATCCGGATTTAACCGTAACCGGAAATTTGCTGCAGGGAATGATAAATGGATTACCGGTGGCGGGGGAGTTCAATTTGTCATACTCCGACAACCGGGTTTTATTAAAAAGGGTTTTATTAACTCAAGGCACTGGAACTTTATTAGCGGATGGAGTTTGGGAGAACGGACAGTTCTTAAGGGTGGAAATCGGTATCCAGGATTTTCCTTGCCAGGCTTTGGAACCTTTTTTGAAATCCCCGTATAAAATCGGGGGAGTTGTTAATTCCTACGCCTTATTGGAGTGGTCAAAAACAGGCGTTTCCGGAGATTACCGGATTGAGATAAACAATTTGCAGGCCGCTCAAGAACAGTTAGGAGACTTACGAGCCAGCGGGAATTTTTTAAATTATGGCTTGACGGTTACTGATGGCTCTTTATATAGGAAAGGCGGCTCCCTGGCGATAAAAGGCTTTCTTCCTTGGCCTCCAAAGTTGTTTAACTGGTTTAACCTTTCAACAGAGGATCTTAAAAATAGCCCCGATTTCAGCTTGGATTTTCAGGCCCAAAATTTGCCAGCCGTTTGGTTTAGTCTACTCTTTCCGGCGGTTTCGGTCACCGATGGCTCGGTAAATGGAAGCCTTTCGTTCCGGGGGGCTGTCAATAAACCCGAGATTTTTGGCTCCCTTGAATGTAACAATGTCAAGGGAAGCATTGCCGGTTTCCCATCTTTAATTGATAACTTTCAAGCCACAGTGGATTTTAACGGCGGAACGGCATCGATAATCAGGATGAAAGGGGGCTACGGAAAAGGTAAGTTTAATATAACCGGGAATGTTGATTTTGAAGGGTATAGGCTTCAAGGATTGGCCTTAAATTTGAGCGGTTCCCGCCTTTATTATAAAAACTACTTTTTTGACGGGTATGGGGATGTCAATCTCGCTTTAAATGGTAAATTACCCAAGCCTTCGCTTACAGGAGAAATCGCTATCTATAACAGTAAAATCAGTATTGGCGGCGCCGGCCAAACCCGGAAAAAAGCTTCCTTCGCCTTCCAACCGGAGCTTGATGTAAACATTAAAACCAAGGACAACGTTCGTTATCGCCAAGCCGGTATTGCCGATTTGCCTCTAGGCGGTTCTATTCAGGTTCAGGGGGATTTAACCAGTCCGCGAATCCAGGGGGAAGCCAGAGCCAAAACAGGGGTGGTAACCCTTTACGGCCAGGTGTTTATTGTCAAAAGAGGCCAGGCGGTTTTTAAGTATTCCCAAGGTTACTATCCTTATATCGACATTGATTCCAGATTAAAAACCCGGAAAGCCGAGGTTATTTTGAGTATTAAAGGGCAGCTTGGCGATGGTAGCGAGCTGGCCATCAATCTCTCTTCCCAGCCGTATTTGCCGCCATCGGAATTGTACGCCTTATTGAATTGGTCCGATTTGAAAGGGGATAAGCCAATGACAGTGGATGGCGTGGTTACCGGGAATTTGGGTTTTGTGACCGATTCCATATTTGGGGATGTTTTCTCCGAAGTCAGTAATGCCTTATATTTGGACTATATATATCTGGAACCAAATTATCAGCAAAATGATGTCCGTATCAATCTAGGGGATTATTTAACCAAGGATCTATTCTTGACCTACAGCCGCTCAGTCCTCAAAGAAGCGAAAGACATTTGGGGGTTGGATTATCAGTTGACGCCCCGCTTATCCCTGGGAGGGAAATACTCGGTGTTGGATGGGACGGATTGGCGTCTCATCTACCGCTTTGGCTTTTAAGGAAAATAGATACCAACTTTTCCTATATAACTTAGGGTATTTTTTAGAGGATACCGGGAAAATTTCGCGAAATTACTTAACAAGTTTACCTAAGATTCTCCCGGGAAGGTGGCCGCTTGATTCAGCAGTATTTAGAGGAATTGTCCAAGGTTCAATTACTGCTTCCAGCGGAAGAGGTATTATTATGGAAACGGTTTAAATTGGATAAGTCCCGTGAAGCCCGGCAGAGGCTCATTGAGTCTTATCAACCGTTGGTCTTTAAGATTGCCTCCCGTATAACCGGCCGCGAGGATTTATTCTTCGACTTGATTCAAGAAGGGACGGTAGGGCTGATCGAGGCGGTGGAGAGTTTTGATCTGAAACATGCCGTCAAATTCAGCACTTTTGCTCAATACCGGATTAGGGGGCGAATGATTGATTTTTTAAAACGGCAACGTTCCAACCAAGAATCTTTGGAATTGGCCATCTACGAGGATGAATTTGAAAGTTTGATTGCCAAAGTCGCCGATGAACAGGTAAATATTGAAGACGAGGTGACTTACAGGGTTATTAATCAACAAGTCAATCAGGCAATTTCCCGGTTGAATCCCAAGGAACAAAAAGTAATCTATGATTTATATCTTTTAGATAAAGAACCTTTGCTCTCCGCTAAAGAGATGAACATCAGCCTGTCTTATTTCTATAAATTACAAAAAAAGGCCTTGCAGCGCTTAAGAGGAATGCTTTCCAAGCTGCGGTCGGAGATCAAAGCGAACGGTTAAGCATGAGGCCGGTTTCGGCTGATAACTTTAAAAAACCGGGTGAATTCCGAAGCAGATCACTAAAATTAACGGTAAAAAGTTGTACAAAAAGTCGGCCGCAAACCGGATATTATTGTTAAAGGTTTGGTGAAAGGCAGGGAATCAGCATGGAAAATTTTGATTCCGCAAAGTTAATTGAACGCATTGAAGAGGCCAAAAGTTGGCTTGATAAGGCAAAAGACGAATATAGTAAGGCTAATCCGGCTCGCGGCGGACTTATTTTAAACCTGGCCCAAGCGGAAGTTAAAAATGCTTGGGAACTAAGTCATCGTCAATTCGTTTCTAAGAATAGTCGGAAACCGGTTCCGGTTAATAGATTAAAGTATTTACTTCCGGTAGCCGCTTCGTTGATTTTAATAACCGGGTTGGTATTAGGGGCAAGAGCCGGTGGAAGATTTTTGCGGTTTCCCCCGGCGGAAAAATCCGTGGCGCAAACGGTTGAGAGTCGGAATGAATTAGCTGTCAAGACCGGAAAATCCGATTTCCAAAAGCAACTGGCTTTAAATCCGACGGCGCCGGAACAAACCGGCGCTTCGCAAACCGGACTTACTCAAGTTGATAATTCCACAGCGACCGCCCCGGTCGTTGCCGCCAAACCAGTTAATACCGAATCAAACTCAACAACCGGGCGCGGCGGCCAAGAAACCGTCCCGAAGAAGGTTATGGTGAAGCCGGTTTTCCAGTTGTCCATTGATGAGGAAGCTTTGACGAAAGAAGCTTCGCACAGTTTGCGGAATGGCAAGTAATTCATGTCAAAGGGGGATATTTTTTGAAATTATTTGGCCGAACCCGTGCCCTGATCGTAGTAATGCTCATTTTATGTTTGGGGATGGCTTTTGTAATACCGGCGATGGCCGAGACTAACCCCACGGTGATGACATTCGAAGTTCAGGGTAACCCTCATGTTCCTAGTGAAAAAATTCTGGGTGTCATCTCCAACACCAAAATCGGCGAGCCGATGGATCCCAGGATGGTCCAGCTTGATATGCAGGCGATTATGTCGTTAGGCTATTTCTCGGATGTCCGTGTCAGTACCGAAAAAATGCTGGATGGAGTAAAAGTAATTTTTGAAGTGGTGGAAAACCCGCTCTTTCAGGAACTGCGGATCTCGGGGCTGACTAAAATCAAACCGGAAGAACTACAGTCTTTCTTTACCCAAAAACCGGGCGAAATATTCAATACCGTCACCTTTAAAGAGGACCTCTCCAAGGCTTTAAAGTTCTGTCAAGAGAAAAAAGGCTTCTATGTTCAACCCAAAGCAGGGGGTAACCTGGGAATTTCTTCCGATGGCATTGTAAATTTGGAATTGACTGAGTTGCGGCTGGGAAAGATTAAAATTCTCGGTTTGGTAAAGACCAAGGAGATCGTAGTCCGCCGGGAGCTTTCCATTAAAGAAGGAGACATTATCGATACCAATCTGCTGAAGGATGAATATTTAACCTTAATGCGGCTGCGGTTATTCGACGGATTGGACATGCGGTTCGAACAAAGCGAGACTCCCAACTCATTGGATCTGATACTTGAGGCAAAAGAAGCTCAGACCGGCAGTTTTTCATTTGGTTTTTCCTATTCGGAAACAACCCAGGAGTTTGGAGGTTTGTTAGGTTATTCCGAGGCCAATTTAATGGGGATGGGCCAGAGTATGTCCTTGGATTTAAATATCAGCGGGTCCAGCCGGAACTTGCAATTCTCTTTCCAGGAACCTTGGCTCGATAACAACCACACCTCCTTCGGCTTGTCAATGTGGAATGCGGAAAGCAGTATTACTTCCAGAATGAACAGCTGGTACCCTGACAATTATACCGACCATAGTCCGACTGACTTGTATAACATGAACTTGTTACGGACCGGACTCTCTTTAACTTTGGGCCGGGAGCTTTTGAAGGATATTAACGGCAACTTGAGCCTGAACTTTGAAAAGAACACGGTAAAATCTTTCTGGAAGGACGGGACCGATCAAGACACTAATCCTTCATTAACAATTGATAATCCCAAGAATCCGTTGGAATTTTGGGACAACTCGGTGGGCCTGGGATTGGTCCAGAATAAATTAAGCTACCAGGATCGGAACTTTGTGGATGGCGGTTACCGGTTATCGCTTGATAACACCTGGGCCGGCCGGTATTTGGGCGGGACCTTCGATTATTATAAAGTGACGGCGGATGGCCGCTGGTTTCACGCCTTCACTCCCAACCTGGTTTTCGGGACCCGCCTCCAGGGCAGTGAAATCATGGGGAACTATCCCGATTACGACGCTTTATACTTGGGTGGAATGTTTAGGCTCCGGGGTTATGACGACCGGCGCTACGCCGATAATCACGGAGAGCAGTTGATCGGGAACGAATATTTATTATCCAATACCGAACTTCGTTACCGGATGCCGTCCAATAAAAATTTGGAGTTTGTCCTTTTTTACGATATCGGGCAAATGACCAACGCCGGCGCTCATAATATAAAATCGGACTATGGCGTCGGTTTGCGCTACAATATTCCGTTTTTAGGCGTTATCCGGCTTGATCAAGCTTGGAATGTCGATGGCGATGCCAGGCTGGTCTTCAGCTTAGGAGAAATCTTCTAGCTTCAATTTCCATTCCTATGGTTTTTTATAAGAACTGTGACCTTTTTTAAGCAATACACTGTTCGCAGTTGACCAATTGGGGTGATATGGTGAGAAACCGGCCTAAGCTGTTGATACCTTTTTTATTGGTTTTCTGCTTATTGTTAAATTGGCGGCCGGTTTACGCAGTAGCCAATAAAGAGGAAAAAGTGAATTTTGTAGAAGTCCAGTTGGATACCTCCGATAAAATTTATGAAGGTTTACAGGAGCGGATCGAGTTTAGCATTGCCCGGGTTGGCGAGAAAATTTTACTTTCGCAGCCGGTCGCCTTGTTGCAAACCAACAAGAAAACGGTTGAAGCCGCAATCTTTAATGTTTTTTCTAAAGTATTGGCAGGTTTCCGTTTGGAGGCGGTGGATTTATTTCCGGGTGAGCACACCAAAATTATTATCCGGCTAACCCCGATACCGCCACTAATTTCAGCCGTCCGGGTTAATTTAAATGTTCATAATGTCAATCCCGAGATTGACAGTTTAACCAAAGAGATCAGTCTAAAGGTGGAAGAGAAATTAAACCAAGTCTTTGACGGGCTGCCGGTGGCTGCAGTTTCTTGGTCGGAAGGGATCTTCAATCTGGTAGTCAATTATTTGCTGGAAAAGGATTTCCCTGGTTTCAACAGCCGTTTTTCCATACAGGCGGGAACCACCACCGAGATTAACCTGACCTTAATCCCGGAAGAACCGGTTGTCTCTAACGTAAATCTGGATTACGTCTCGGCTGATTTTCCGGCTTGGCTGGTCAAATTAAACACCGGTGGTTATCAAGAGAAAGCCGATATTCTGAAAGGAATTCCAGTGGAGTTTTTGATCCACTATCAACCGCAATTGGAGGGATACTTAACCAATTATTTAAATGAATACCCCGCGATCCAAAGATTTGGCCTCCGGGTTAAACTGGGGCTAATCCCCGGAAAGACTACGCAAGTGAGGTTAACGGTCGCTTCCAATTACTTTCAGGCAAAATTGGAAGGGAGATATTTCATAAGCAATGAAAGAAATTTCGGCAATATTCAGGCCTATCTCGGTTACCGGACCTCAGATTTTGAATTGTATACCAGGTATTTTTGGGGCACTAATCCGAGCGGTTACTGGAAAGCGGGGCTAGGTATCCCCATTGAAGACAACTTTACCGGCGGTCTGGAGTATGAATTTGAACACGGCTACAAACAGGCCTGGTTGCATTATCAATTTGAGCGCGGCGATTACCTCGACTTAAAGTTGGGGATTGACCAGAGCCCGAATGAAGGCAGTATCGGTATTTTCTTAAATAATCATACCAATCTCGAACTGGTGGATTATGACGACAACTTTGGCCTGCAACTAATGTTTCACTTTTAGTTTAATATCGGTAATAATTGTTGGAAAAGGAGCGAAAAATTAATGAAATTTCGGGGCTTTGAAAGGTATTTTGTTTTAGGTATTGCCGTCCTGGCGGTGGTAGCGTTAGCCAGCAGCCTGGCGGGGGCGGCTTCAAAGAGCGATTCGACAATTGGTTACGTTGATATGGAGCGCTTGCAGAATGAACTGCCCGACTTTTTAAAATTAAAGGAGACCATCAAGGATAAACAAGCCGAATTCAATTATTATCGCGGCTATTTATATCAACAACAGCAAACCGCCGCCAAGGAACTTGAGAAAAAAGCCACCGCCGACAAGGCCGGTAAAAACACCGATGAGCAAGCCGCCATCGACAAACGTTACCAAGATGATGTTAAAAAGAAGACCGATGAGTTATCCGGCTTGTTGCAGCAAAAAGGTTCGGAGATCGAAAAATATATCAATGACCAGAAGAACGCCGCTATGGATAATGTGAATAAAATTATTGCCGAAGTAGCGGGGGAGAAAAAACTGACCATGGTGTTGGATAAAAGCGCCCGTTATTTTGGAGGGATCGATATCACCCAAGCCGTGATTGACAAGGCTAAAAAGAATGAAGAGGCCGCTAAAACAGGTAAAGACAAAAAAACTGATAAAAAATGAGCGGTGGTTATTCCCCAAAAAGACGGTTATTGGTTTTACTCGTTACGTTGCTGGTATTAGTCTTTCTGGCGGCAATTGTCTTTGGGTTTTACCGGAGGCAACACCAGTCAAAGAAGATCGCCGTTTTCGCTCTGCCAACTAGGCCAAATTGGGCCGGTTTTCAAACAATACCAAAAAAAATCCGGCGCTTGCAGGATAATATCCTTAAACTGGACATTTCCGGCAATAAAGGGGATCTGGGGGAAGAAGATTATATCCGCCGGGAATTTGAGCGCCAAATCGTTGAAATTGAACGAATTTCGAAGGCCGCGGAAGGTTTTAAGCTGGCGGAAATTAAGCGGGCGTTTGATGAATATTCGCGGAAACGCCGGAATGAGTTGAATGAGGAGTACCGGAAAAAATCACAAGCAGTCACCGCAAGCTTGAACCGGGACCTGCAACAAAAATCAATTGAGACCAAAGAGCTGATCAAAAATTGTTACCATGATTTGGAACAGGCTCATCAAGAAGAGCTGGTCAATTTGGAACTACGGTTGGCGGTTTTGGACTTCAACAACTCTTCCGGGAAAGCCGTTGAAAAGAATAAGTTGGAAGCGAGGATCGCTCAAATCCGGGACGGAATCAACCGGGAAGGCGCCCGGAAAAAGGATGCCCTCCAGCGGGAATTGGCGTTATACGAAAAACAACGCCGGGATCAAGCTGATATTGAGCTGAAGAATATCCAAACTGAACTTCAAATTCAATTGGAGCAAGATTTAGCCGCTTACCAGGCCAGCCAGAAACGCGGCTTTGATGAATGGCAGGCTAAACAAGCCGCCGAATTTGCGAAGGCCATTAAAGTCCGGCGGGCCCAGTCGGAGAAACAGTATAAAAAATGATGACTATGAAGATCATGAATATAAAAATATTTTTGGAGGAATTTTTTAATGGCGAGTCAAAATCAGAAGAATTTGCTGATTCCGGGGGCAGTTTTAATTGGTTTCATCATATTGGCTGCCTGTTTAATTTGGGCTTTTAACGCCTTCACTTTTCGAATCGGCACCCTTGATACCGAGAGGATCAATAAGGAAAGCACTTTTGTTCAAGGGATGAATAAAGAGTTACAAGCCAAAGGGAAAGAGTTATCGGTCAAATTGCAAACCGCCAAGACCGATGCGGAAAAAAGTCAAATTAACGCCGAGTTTCAAAAATACCAAGCCGACAAGAACAAGATTTTTACAGATAGTATTAGGAAGGCTACCGCAAAAGTAGCTAAAGCCAAAGGAGTTAAAGCAGTATCCAGTTCCCAGATTTTTATCTACAGCCAGGTTGATTTAACGGATGCGGTAATCGCCGAATTGGATAAATAAGAATATCAAACTGATTTTAGGGGATTCATTTGGATATTAAGATCCAGTTAAAATTATTAAAAGGGGTTTGAAGCTCATGCCTTCTTTACGGAAACTGGCGGAATTGGTCAATGGCGAACTGGTCGGGAATGGCGATATTGAAATAACCGCCGCGTCCGGTATCGAAGATGCCGCTCCCGGTGAAATTACCATGGCGGCTTCGATTCGGGCTTTAGAACCGGCTCTTGGCAGTAAAGCTGCTGCTGTCATTGTTCCCGTCAATATAACGGAATTAACTAAACCGGCAATCAGAGTAGCCAACCCCAGGTTGGCTTTTGCCCAAATACTAAGTTTTTTTAATCCTCCCGCCAAATGCTCCCCCGGAATTCACCCATCGGCGGTCATCGGGCCGGATTTTCGAGGAGCCGGTTGTGAGATTGGCGCCTTGGTTTCAGTGGGCGCCGGAGTTTCGATTGGTCAAGGCAGTATTATTCACCCGGGAGTGGTAATCGAGGACCGGGTTAAAATTGGCCGCAATTCAGTTATTCATTCAAATGTGGTAATACGTAAAGATTGCATCATTGGAGATAATGTGGAGGTCCATGCCGGAACGGTTATTGGCTCTGATGGCTTTGGTTATGTTGCGGTTGAAGGAAAACAATATAAGGTACCACAAATCGGCATAGTTATAATCGAAGACGACGTCGAAATCGGCGCCAACGTGGCTATTGACCGGGCTACCACTGGAGCAACCCTGATTAAAAGGGGAACGAAGATCGACAACCTGGTACAGGTCGCTCATAATTGCGAGATAGGCGAGGACTGCCTTTTATGCGGTCAGGCGGCTATGGCCGGCAGCACTAAACTTGGTGATCGAGTGATCATGGCCGGGAGAGCCGGCGTGGTTGGCCACATTAAGATTGGGAATGATTCGGTATTGGCGGCCAATTCGGTAACGATCAACAGTTTGCCGCCCAACTCCTTTGTATCGGGGAGCCCGGCCAGGCCTCATGCGGAAGATATGCGGATTCAGGCCGCAGCCGGACGTCTTCCCGAGCTTTTAAAAGAGATTAAGGAATTGAAAAGAAAAGTAGCCGAATTGGAGGAAAGAGTTCACTCATGAAATCGCCTCCATCAATGGAGGATTTTGAAAAAACTAGGCGAACTAAATCTCTGGACGGAAAAATGTGGAGATTTGCCTAGTTTTATTTTTATCCTTGATCTGCGACTTGCTTCGGATACCGGTTGTTGGCGCCGTCGGCGCTTTTTTCTTACTAAGCTATGCTGGGAGTATAAGATGCGGATTATCCATAGATATGTATGGAAAGAATTTCAGCAGCAATTCTTAATTTGCGGATTGGGATTCACGGTTTTAGGAATTGGGAAGATTTTCTTTGATTATAACGATTTTTTTATCGGTTACCGGGTGACCTTCGGTATATTGATGAAACTACTGCTCAACCAGATTCCCTCTCTTTGGATGGATGTTTTGCCGGCAGCCGCACTTTTCGGAGCTATCTTGGCTTTGGGAAGACTCTTGCGCGAGCACGAACTCGACGTTATGCAACAGTCCGGTTCTTCCATCTTTAAAATCGTAGCCCCGGTCTTCATCGGAGTTTTCCTCATCTGTTTCGCGGCGTACTGGTGGAATGATCTGGTGGTTTCCTCGGCTAACCACCGTTTCCAGAAAGAGATTCGTCGTTTATCCCTTCAGGAAAACATGCCGTTGTTAAAAGAGAAGGTTGTTTTCAAGGGGCCGCAAAACCGTTTTATTTATTTAAATAAAGTTGATCGCAGGCAGAAAAAGATTTTTGGGATCCTGATTATCGAAGCCCGGAGTTCCGGCGAATGGCCCCGGACCATTACCGCGGAATACGGTTTATTACGTAACGGATTCTGGGAATTGCATAACGGGGTAGTTCATGAAATAGACAAGGGAGGAGCCATTACTTCGGAGCTCCATTATCAGAATATGGAATTAAAGATGGGTACGGACTTTAATGTCATTGTCGGGACGGAAAAATCCCCTTATGAAATGCGGGCCCGGGAATTGTTGAATCTAATAAAGGTTTATAAGAAAAGTGGTCTAAACGTACCGATTTATACCGTTTTCTATTATCAAAAATTTGCCGATCCAATGATTTCGGTGGTTTTAATTTTTTTAGCCATACCGTTGACCTTTTTTACCGGGCGCCAGTCCCGTTGGGTGGGAATGGTGTATTGTTTTTTAATTATTATGGGTTATTACACGATGCAGGTTATCGGACGTACCATGGGCTCCAATGGTTTACTATCCCCCTGGATCGCAGCCTGGGCTCCACATATCTTCTTCTTGATTGTCGGTGTTTTCCTTCTTTTTCTGGTTGAACAGAGGAGATAGGGATGAGACGGGCGATATATGCGGGCATACTGGTTTTGGTTTTTTTGGCTGGATATTCTTCAATTGTCCGCGCTGAAACTGTACCGGCGAAGGTAATAGCCGATGAGGTAAAATATGATTATGAATCGAAGCAGGTGGAAGCAACCGGCAATGTTAAAATTGAATATAAGAACGTCAAAATCGAGGCGGACTATTGCTTAATTGATCAGGATCAGGATGTTTTGCTGGCTACCGGTAAGGTGGTTGTTAATAACAAAAGCGATATTTATCACGGTGATCGTTTTCTCTATTATTTAAAGACCCAACAAGGATGGATCTCCCCACTGGCATCAGTGATTACGGACCCCCAAATCAACGGGCCGGTTTATTTAACCGCCAATGAGGCCTTTATAAAAGGAGAGGAGATTAGGGCGAAACATTCAACGTTTACCAGTTGTAATTTAGACCATCCTCACTACCGTTTTTCCGCCAAGGAAATCGAGTATTACCCGGGGGATCTGATCATCATGCGCCATGTCTGGTATTGGGAAGGGCCATTCCCTATATTCTATTTCCCGGTTTTGTATATTTCCCTTAAAAATAATAATTTTGAAGTGAGGGTAGGTAACAGCGCCGCCGAGGGGTGGTTCATCGATGTAAAATTCTACTATTATTATATCCCAAATGAATACAGCTGGGGCGATCTCCATACCAGGTTTAGCGAGTATGGCGGTAACTATTATGAAGTTGAAAATTCGAGATATACTTCACATACCGGGGTGTTCACCCAAAAATACGGTTTCCTGGATAAGCAGAATATGAATAATCTCCAAGCCGGCCAGTATAGTAATTCCTATAACGCTCCATATACCTCACTTTACAATGATTACATGTTGGGCTTCGGCTATAAGGAGTATTTAAATCCAAAGGTATTAACTAGTCAAAAATTAGAAAGCTGGCATCACTTTACCAAAGACGGTGTTCTTTACCTTGATAACACTTATAATTTCAGTCTTTCGGGGCAGTATCCTTACCCCAGCAACCTAACTATGGATTTCAGTGATACCGGGGAACAGACTTTAAGACAGATTAATCTCGCCACCAACTGGAATTACAACCCGGATGCCACCTCCAATGTTAGCCTTAATGGCCAATGGTATTACCGGGGGTATCTAAAGGATAATAATCCTAACATCAGCAAATTGTATAATTTTAGAGCAACTAAAGATTGGACTTGGTCTAATCTTGCTCTGACAGTCATGGAAAACCAAAATTATAACAATACTTATTCCAGCAGCACCAACTTAAACCCGGATCTGCTTTATACGATCCCTAAGTGGAAATTTCCGGTTCTCGGCGATGTTGAGATCAAGTCACAATATACTCACATGGAAAAGTTCTACTCAACGGCTTCTAGTTCCGAAGGTGACCGCTATGCTCTAAATTTCCGAAAATTGCCGGTGACCCTTTGGCAAGAGGGCCAATTCACTTTAGATACGGAGGCTGCTTTTAAATACCGCGATTTTTTTGTCAACGATAGGGAAACCGAATTATATTCCGCTTCAGCCCAAGTAGGCTTGAAAGATCAATTTAGCGAGGCCTTTTATACCAAGTTTGATACCGGTTACGCCAATACGCTCGGTCTGACCAACAATTATTTTGGATACGAGGGAGATAACGCCCAACCGGGCGCCTTTATAAAAAACGGTTGGTATTACACAACTAAACCACTCCGGGCTTCATTAACAACCGAATATAATTTCTATACCCGGTATGCCTACCCGGCCAATATAACAGCCGACTGGACGCCGGCTCCCAAGGAGGAATTACATTTCGATACTATTTATGACTGGGTTTTGGGTCCGGGCCAAACCAACCTGAGGGCGTTTTACAATCCTAAAGAAAACTGGCGTCTCTCCCTGTGGCTGGGGTATAACTTTCAAAATCTCGATTACCCCTGGACTATGCAGCAGTTTGAGGCCTTAATCTCGGATAGAATCAATAACAAGTGGAGTTATCGGATCGCTACCCGCTACGATTATTTAATGAATAAGTATACAATTTCGGAATACGCTTTAATCTATGATTGGCATTGCCGGGAAGTTATGTTTCATTATGACGGAATCCTAAGGGAGTATTGGGTTCAAATATTCATAAAAGCCTTCCCGGACGCCAAACTGAAATTAACCGGCAATAATACGATGGAGAATTTTATCAATGCGCTTGGAATGGAATAAAGCACTGGCGATCTTAGCAGTGGTGTTAATACTGCTCATGGGATACTTCGGCGGTTGGTGGGATGATTTCTTTATCAAGAGCACTCCCTCTCAAAATCTTAAACCGGCGGTCCCCAGTATTGATATGACTAGGACCCGCCTGACCGGATGGAAGGATGACAAAAAAGATTGGGAGATCGAAGCCGAAAGGATTTGGCAGTCAAGCGATGGAAATTTTATTTATTTCCAAAAGATCAGCCGCGGGGTGGCTTTTTCGGTGAAGGGTAAAAGGGTCGACTTTAAGGCCGGTTGGGCCCGCTGGGAGAAGGCGCCCCGTTTGTTATACTTTGGCGGGGGATTAGAAGTCAGAATTGACAATAGTCTGGTAGTTACGGCCGACGGAATGCTGAACTACGCCACCGAGGAGTTAATCTGCAATCATGAGGTGGAAATGACCAGGAAGGACTCGCGGGCATATGCCAAAACAATGAAGATCAACCTTCCCAAGGATGAAATCTTGCTGGAAGGGGGGGTGCTTTTAATTGAAAAAAAGGACCGGGTGAAGGCGGATGGGGTGATTTTTAACGACAAAGATGAGAGTTATCAGCTGCTGGGTCCGAAAGGAGTAACCATCTATCCATGAAAAAATGGTGGTTCCTCGTTCTTTTTTTTATTATCAGCGCCGGTCTTGTCAAAGCAGCCAATGAACCGGTAAAGGCCACCGGCGATAAAATCTGGGGCGATGATAAGAAAAAACTCACCTTTTTGGAGGGAAATGTCCGGATCATCCAGGGTTCAACCATGATCACCACCGAAAAAACCCGGGTTGACATGGATAAAAAAATAGCCTCCTTTGGCAGCGGAGTTAAACTAAGCCGTCCTGATCTGACAATTGCTGCGGATAATCTGGAGTATAATTTCAAAAAGAAAAGCGGCAGTTTTACCAGGAATGTTTTGCTTAACCGGAGTGAAGTAAAGGACAAAGAGGGCAAAGTAACTAAAGATGCTTTCACACTGATTACCGAGGAACTCTATTTCGAGGCGGACACCGATAATTTCCTGGCCAAAAATAGAAGTCAGGTTGAACATAGGGAATTTACCGGGTCCGCTGATCTAATCGCTTACGATGATCGAAAACAAGAGCTGTGTTTTACAGGGAATGCTTATTTAAAAAGGCCGAACGGCGAAGAAATTCGCGGCGCCGAGATTATCATCAACACCCAGGCCAATAGTTTTGCAGTTAAGCGACAGGTTGAATTAAAAAACGATGAGGTAACCATCACCGCTAATCATTTGGAATACGATTACCAAAAGAAAAACGGAACTTTTAGCGGTAACGTGATATTGGACCGGGCCGAAACCAAGGATGAACATGGTAAAATAGTTAAAGAGGGCTTTAAATTGACCTCCGCCAAGCTTTATTTCGAGTCGGAAACTAAAAACTTTAAAACCGAGGATAAGGGAATGGTTGAGCACCGGGATTTTACCGGTTCAGCTGTTGAAATAGAGTATATTGATAGTAAACAAGTATTGACTTTTAAAACAAACGCCTTCCTAAAAAGGCCAAAAGAGGAAGAAATCCGCGGGAATTTAATAACCATCTACATTAAAGATAAGAGTTTCGTGGTCAACCAGGGAGTCAGCATCGAATTTAGAGTTGATTCCGAGAAGGGGGCCCAGGAAAATCAGGACCGGAAGGCGAAACGTAAATAAATTTGGACAAACCACAAGGAGAAAAGGTGTTTTTTAGTAGTAAAATTTAAGGAGGTAACGGGTTGACAACCTATTCCGACAACGGGATCGCGATCCCTAAACCCGGAGAGGCCGAAATCCAGGAGATAGGTAATGAGGTAGGAACGTTCGGCCTGATTGAAACCATAACGCAGCGACTCGAAATAACGTTTCCTTCAAACCGGCTATTGCAAGAAGATTTTAGTTTATTATACGGAGTAGGCGCCGTAACCGCTCAAAAATTGCGGGAAGAGGGTTACCGGACGGTCGGTGATCTTTTAAACCACCCCAAGTGGCGCCGGGCGGCCCGGGATCTGCTCAAAGCGATAGAGTCCAAGGATATTCCCCGTTTAGCCCGTTATGGAGCTTCCGATCTTCAATTATTAAGTTTTTACCAGCCGGACTCGGTTCTGTTTTTGGATATTGAAACCGTAGGCCTATATTACATCCATCCGGTATTTCTGGTCGGGTTTTTGGAGTTTAAAAAAGGACAGGGAGTCATCAGGCAGTTTTTAGCCAGGGATTTCGATGAAGAGAAGGCGGTTCTGTATGAAACAGCTAAATTATTACAAAACGTTGAAGTTGTGGTTAGTTTCAACGGCCGCAGTTTTGATCTGCCGTACTTGCGGGGGCGGATGCGGTTTCATAATCTGGATGAGGTTTTAACCTCCTTTCACTTTGATTTATTAAGACAAGCGCGGCGCGATTATAAAAAAGCCCTGCCGAATTGCAGATTACTGACGATTGAGAAATGTTTGTTGAATCAAGAACGCCGGGATGATATCCCCGGGCCGGAGGTAGCCGAATATTATTACAGTTATTTAGATACCGGAAATTATGATTGTATCTATCCGGTTTTAAAACATAACGCCGCTGATTTATTCTCAATGGCCGAATTTTTGGGGTTATTAACGTCCAAAAGAACAGGAAGGTGACGGGATGGAGATCAAAGAGATTACCGGCAATACCCCGGTAACCGGGGAATATCTGATTTTGGAGAATCAATTACGGACCGCCAAGAATGGCAGCACGTATCTGGCGATGAAAATAGGCGATCAAACGGGTGAACTCGCAGTAAAGATATGGGATGCCGATTTAGAGCTTTTTCAGCTCCTGGAGGTCGGAAAGGTTATTGAACTGAAGAACTTGACCCCCAAGCTTTTTAAAGGGCAGATCCAATTGGAGTGGGAGGGCAAACAAACTGATGCCTTTCGATTACTTCCCGCCGCCGAAATCGATTATAGCAAGTTTTTACCCCGGTCTCCGGGTAATCTCACCGAATATTGGGATTTTTTAAGAAAACAGGTAAATACTATTGAAAATGCATATTTAAAGAGAATTTTACTTTCGTTCTTTGACGATCAAGAGTTTGTAACTAGATTTACGATGGTGCCGGCGGCCTTAAAGCGTCATCATGCCTACATTGGCGGTTTATTGGAGCACACCGCCGGGGTTACCGCCATTTGTCAAGCCGCGGCCGCTTATTACCAGATGGTGAATAGGGATTTATTAATAACCGGCGCTATTCTGCACGACGTCGGGAAGGTTAAGACATACAAACTGGAGAGAAACATCGAAGGAACGGATGAGGGGAAATTGATCGGGCATTTGATTTTGGGGGTCAGAATGGTGGAGGAAGTTATGGCTAAGACTCCGGGAGGGGCCGATAAAGAGAATAAAGAATTTCAACAATTGAAAAATAGTCTTCTTCATCTACTGGTTAGCCACCATGGAATAATGGAATGGGGTTCGCCGGTTGAACCCTTAACTGTTGAAGCTTGCATCTTACACCATGCTGATAATATGGATGCTCAGGTCCAAAAATTTTTGACGGTAATCAGGGGGCAAAACTCGAACGACGAATGGTCTCCATATGATCCAGGCTTAGGGAAGTCCATATTTATGGGCAACTTGAACCGCCGGGATTTGGAGGACCATATATCAGAGGGGGCTTAAAAATGGGCTTTATTGGAAGTATCTTTATCTACTTGCTATTTTTATTCGCCGGGTTTTGCCTGCAATTTTTGGCCCGTTGGTCCCCTTTGATCAATTTAGCGGCTTCTTATTTAATGGTTTTATTTTTACCGCCGGCTTGGAGCCTCGGCTTAACAAGCGGGATCTGGATTGCCTGCGCTTTTTTTACCTACAATCCAGAACAGGAACATCACCTGGATACCATCCCCGCTATAAGTTTCCGTAAGATTTTACTCTCCTCGGTTTGGACCTTTAGCGGATTTTTATTAACCCTTATCTTTTTGTGGAAATTAAAAGTCCAAACCAATCTGGATCTAGGTCAGCGGGAGCTTTTGGCCTGGGCCTTTCTAGGCTTGATTGAGATCTGCCTGTACCGGGTGATTGCCCGGCTCTCCCCCAGCTTGTACAGGATTCCCCTGGGCTATGGGATGGCGGTTTTCAATTTCCTGCTGCTGTTTTATTGGATTTACTCATTGGGCATTGTCTGGATGGCCTTAATCTTTTTCACCTTCTTAATTATTAATCCGCTTTTATTACTAGTAGTCGATTTGCCGGCCGGCGCTACCAAGGACTCAATCTTCAGGAGAAAATGATGAAGGTCGCCTTTCATACCTTAGGTTGTAAAGTAAACCAAAATGATACCCAGGGCCTGGCCAGTCTCTTTCAGGAAGAGGGACATACGGTTGTCCCCTTTGATGAACAGGCCGATGTATTGGTGGTTAATACCTGCGCCGTGACCAGGGTGGGAGAGCAGAAATCCCGCCAAATCATTCGAAAAGCCATCGATTTGAATCCGGAGGCTGTGATAGTGGTTACGGGCTGTTATGCCCAGACAGCCCCCGGAGAAATAGCGGGAATACCCGGAGTTAGTCTGGTTATCGGAATGGCCGATCGTTCCAATATTGTCAAACTGGTTACTGAATATAAAGAAAAACGCCTCCGCCAAGTAAGTGTCAAGGTTGCCGCTATTGAAGATCTAAGGGGCTGGACCGAGCTTCCCGTTGGTTCAAGTGAAGAGCATGAGCGGACGACGCGGGCCATGCTGAAAGTCGAGGAAGGCTGCGAAGAATTCTGTTCGTACTGCATCGTCCCTTATGCTAGAGGCAAAGTTCGCAGTATGCCTCCGGAACAGGTTCTTAAGGAATTTACCACTTTAGTGGAGAAGGGTTTCCGGGAAATCGTTCTTACCGGAATCCACTTAGGGCAATATGGGAGGGATTTAGGGGTTGATCTCCATGATTTACTGGAAAGAATTTTAAAACTCAATAAAGATTGCCGGATCCGGTTGGGTTCGCTTGAACCGGTGGATTTAAAAAATGATTTACTGGATACAATTATCAATAATCCACAAATTTGCCAGCATTTACATATTCCGCTGCAAAGCGGGAGCGACCGGATTTTAAAATTAATGAACCGGAATTATTCATTAAGTTTTTTCGCCAATTTGATAAATAAAATCAGGGCCCAAAATCCATTAGTTGCTGTTGGGACGGACTTGATCGTTGGTTTTCCCGGGGAAAGCGAGGAAGATTTCAGCGCCACCTGTAATTTTATTAAAGAACAAGCTTTCAGTAGAATTCATGTTTTCCGTTATTCACCGAGGCAAGGAACACCTGCCGCCGGTTTCCCGGGGAGAATTCCCAAAGCGGTTCAGGAAGAACGGAGCAGGTTAGTCCAAAAAATAGCGGCCGATTTAGCGGCGGGTTACGCCCGCAAATTTCTTCATAAATCAGTGGAAGTCCTTTTTGAGGAACAGCTCGGGACCTGCTGGTCGGGGTTATCAGGGGAATATTTACGGGTTTTAGTCGCGGCGGAGGAAAACTTGAAAAATTCGTTGAAGACTGTAGTGATCAAAGAGATCGATGGCCAACAATTGAGAGGCTCCTTAATTACCCAATAACTTTTTTTGCAGGAGTTTAGCAATTAGTGTCGAATAAGCCCATGAAGGAGCAGAGACAATGGCAGAGTGCATTTTTTGTAAAATTATCAAAGGGGAAATACCTAGTCAAACTGTTTATGAGAATAAAGGGGTAATTATTATCAAGGATATTCAACCGGCCGCTCCCACGCATCTACTGGTTATTCCCAAGGAACATGTGGACAATATTTGCGATCCCCGGTTGTTGGATCGGGAACTCCCGGTTTCCATTATCAAGGGTATCCAAGAAGTCACTCAACAGTTGGGGCTTAGGGAAAACGGCTTTCGGGTAGTGGTGAATTACGGACCCGACGCCGGTGAGGCCGTGCCTCACCTTCATTGGCATTTGATTGCCGGGCGAAAATTGGCTTGGCCGCCCGGCTAATAGTTGACAGCATTTGATTTTATGTTGTATAATATTTTAATGTGATTTATGATTTTCGAACCGGACACTGCAAACGGGGTTACGAGGTAGGAAAGCAGTGGGGGGGAGGGAAATATGTGGCTGAAGTTAAAATTGGGAAAAATGAAACTTTAGATAGCGCTTTGCGGCGTTTTAAAAGGCAATGCCAAGTTTCCGGCATATTGGCCGAGGTTCGCAAGAGAGAGCATTACGAGAAGCCTAGTGTAAAAAGGAAGAAAAAGTCCGAAGCAGCAAGGAAAAGAAGAACCACTAAATGATAATAACCCGTCGATGGACGGGTTTTTATGTTAAATCAATCTTATGCCAAGTAACATCCCAACTTATATTTTATCTTTCTTAAGAACACTCATTCCATTTCGCAGTCTTTAATATCAACTATAATAGCTTATCGGGGCCTCGATATTTTATATTATGAAATTGATTTTCACTTTATATGTATACGGAATTCATTAATATTTAAAAAGGATTGTCCGTTTTAATGTTGAATTATAGAAACCAATTTAGCGATAGGCGGGTGATTCGATGTTAAAATTTAATAAATCCAGCAATACCCTTGAACAAACCGAATATTTATACAGCCTCCAGGATGTGCCGGAACCACATCTATACCGTTACTTATTCAATTACGAGGAAGTCCCGAAAGTTCCCTTTAATCACCGTCACGTTCCGATGCGGCCTCCCGATGCTATCTGGATCACCGACTCCACCTTTCGCGATGGCCAGCAGGCCCGGGAACCTTATACAGTCAAACAAATCGTCGATTTATATAAATTGATGAACCGTTTAGGCGGCCCTCAAGGAATAATCCGCCAGACCGAATTCTTTCTTTACAGCCGCAAAGATAAAGAAGCGGTTGCCAAGTGTATGGAGTTGGGCTTTCAATTCCCGGAGATTACCAGTTGGATCCGGGCAGTGAAAGAGGATTTTTTACTGGTTAAAGAGATGGGTTTAAAGGAAACCGGAATCTTAGCCAGTTGTTCGGATTATCACATCTTCAAGAAACTTAAAATGACCCGTAAACAAGCGATGGAGCAATTTTTGTCAATCGTAAAAAGCGCTTTGGAGATAGGCGTCATTCCGAGGGTGCATTTGGAGGACATAACCCGGGCTGATTTTTATGGGTTTGTGGTTCCCTTTGTATTGGAACTGATGAAATTGCAAGAAGAAACCAAGATTCCGATTAAAGTTAGAGCCTGCGACACCTTGGGTTTCGGTGTGAATTATCCGGGTGTGGCTTTGCCAAGGAGCGTTCCCGGTATTATCTACGGACTGTGGCATCATGCCGGAGTTCCCAGTGAACAACTGGAGTGGCATGGGCATAACGACTTTTATAAAGCGGTCTCCAATGCCGGCACAGCCTGGCTTTACGGCTGTTCCGGCGTTAATACCACCTTGCTGGGGATAGGCGAACGAACCGGAAACTGCCCGCTTGAGGCGATGGTCTTTGAATATGCGTCGCTCCGGGGGACACTGGATGGGATGGACACCACAGTAATCACCGAAATAGCCGACTACTATTCCAAGGAAATCGGGTATCACATACCGCCGATGACCCCTTTGGTCGGCAAGGAATTCAATTTTACCCGTTCAGGGATTCATGCCGACGGTCTCCTAAAGGATGAAGAGATTTACAATATTTTTAATACCGAGAAGCTGCTCAACAGGAAAGTGGTGGTCGCTGTCAACGAACACTCCGGCGCTGCCGGTATCGCTCATTGGGTCAACAGTTATTTCAACTTAAAGGAAGAGCGCAAATTGGAGAAACGGGATCCACGTTTGCTAAAGATTAAGGCCTGGGTGGACCAACAATATGCCGAAGGCCGGGAAACGGTTATCGGGGACCATGAATTGGTCGCGGTTATTCAGGCCGAAGCCCCCGAACTTTGGGAGGAACTAAACCGGGGATAAAGATCCCGGGATTTTGAAATTAGTTTTAATATAAGTTGAATTAAAGAAATGGTCCCTTTTTTAAAGTAGTTTTGGCCGGGGAAAGTGTTGCTATTCCGGAAACCTAACATTGGCGGTGGAGAGAAGAATGAAAATAACATGAAATGGTCTCCACTGGAAACTTGGAGCTTTTAGAATGACTAATTTTTAAGAGAAAAGGGCTGTCCCAGATTGAAATCAGGTGCAGCCCCTTATCTTTATAGACTTACTCTCTTTCTTTCCTTGCTTTTACCGCTTCCTTCAGCGGCCGTTTTTCGCGGTTCTTTGGCTTTTTGCATCGCCCGCCGTTTTTCAGCATATTTACCTTCCAGATGTTTTTCGATTTTCGAGGCGTAAAGGGCGGCGGCGCCAAAAAGCAGTAGCACGATGGCTACGGTAATAATTTCAAACATGCGGGTTCCTCCTTAAATATTTAGTGGCTGGACATACTTTTTAACCCTAAATTATTTAAGGGATCCCCTTCCGAACTAGTCCGGGATATCTGATAAAAAATCGTGAAAAAGAAGATCAAAGAATAAAGGAAGATCGAAACGGGACAGTTTTTGATTTCATCGGGTAAAACAGGCAGGATAAGGGAATTCCCCTGAAGCAGTTTGGCCAAAAAATTATTGACAGTTCGGAAAAAGTTGACAAAACTAGGTTTTTCAACGGGAGCCAGAATCAAATCAATATTGGCTATTGCTAAAATGGTCGCCGGGGCAAGGGGTTCGTTTTCAGCGATTCTGGTTCCCAAACCCGATGTAAAGCAGGCAATGGCAATTAAAGTTATCAATAGCCATATTAACTTCATTTCGAAGTTCCGGCGCAAATGCCGCAAGTTTAATCCCTGCCCGTTTCTGGTTTTTCTAGATAATATTTAATTTTATCCGATCACTAAAGAAGTGTCAAACTAATTAAACTCTTCAGGAGACCGGTAAGGCGATGCGCGATTTCACTCCGTTTTTATATGTCTAATCTTCCGGAAAAGGCGCTTTGTTCTATGTTCGGATGATGGACCTCCGGTTTGGGTACGACTGACTGTTATCGACCGGGGTTGTCTTGGACAGCAAGGCAAAGTGTTCACCGAAAGGATCTACAGCTTTGAAGGAAAGAGGGTTCACTGATTACGGCGTCATCGGTGCCGAGAAGGCCCGTTTTTTGGGTGGTTAGATGATTAATGCCACCACTTTACAGTAAATATCATTAAAGGAATAAAATAACCGGCGCCGAAAATATAAGTTGAATTAAAAGGGCCGGTATTTTTTATCCCCGGTCGCCTTTACACCTAAATTACCGAATTTTGAAAACGGAGGGAATCTTAATGGCTGCTGCTAAAATACTGGTGGCCGATGATGACCGGGAGATTGTCAGGCTGATCAGCGACAGTCTAATGGATGAGGGTTTTGAAGTTTTGGCCGCTTACAATGGAGCGCAGATTTTGGAGCAATTGAATCGTTCTGAGGTCTCGTTGATGATTTTGGATATAATGATGCCGGAGATGGATGGTTTGGAGGTCTGCCGCCGGATCCGGAACGATACCACCGTTCCGATTATCTTGTTAAGCGCCAAAGGCCGGGAGATCGATAAGGTGGTAGGTTTGGAAGTCGGTGCCGATGATTATATAACCAAACCTTTTAGCACCATCGAGCTGGTGGCCAGGGTCAAAGCCCATCTACGCCGGGAGAAGCGGAACAGCGGGCCCGTTAAAAATGAAGATCAGATCATTAAATTCGCCGAAATAGTGGTGAACAAGGGTAATTACGAAGTGCTCAAAAATGGCCAAAAGATTAATCTGTCAACCAAAGAATTTCAGATTTTGTTGTATCTTATTGAAAACCAAAACCTGGTCTTAAGCCGGGAACAGATTTACGACGCTATTTGGGGCGTTGGCAGTGATTTTTGCGACTTGAATACCGTAACCGTGCATATTAAAAACCTCCGCAATAAATTGGACCCCGAAAATAATTACATTAAAACAGTTTGGGGAGCAGGTTACCGGTTCACCGGAGGCGCTTTATGAGAATCAGTCTCAAATACAAGCTGCCGTTCTTCGTTTTATTGGTTTTTTTTTGTTTATCATCCTCTTAACAATCTATTATCAGCTGTTCCTCAAAGAAAACCTGGGCCGGGATTTCGATATTTTTAAAGACCACTTATTCCAGATTAGCGAAGAGGCAACCGCCAGGATCAAAAGTTGTTATCCTAACCAGGAGCGGATTACTGCCCATCTTGCAAAGATCGCCGACAGGAAAAACGTCAAAATAACTGTTTATGATGTTGACGGCAATAAAATCTGCGGCGTCGACCGGCGGAAGGGTTACGGGTTAAATTTGGAGCTGAAGAGTTTTACCGTAGTTGGCCGTAATGTGATTTACATTGTGGAATTAGTCTATCCTTTCTCCATTGAAAACTTGGGGGAACTAAACTCCATCAGGAAGATACGCGATGCGGCACTGATATTTATGTTGTTACTGATAATCCTCTTAATAATTTATCTCCATTTTTCGCTGATCCGGCCCTTATCTCTCTTAAATCAAGGTCTGGAGTCGGTGGATTACCGTAGCGGCGGTGTACCGGAGGCCTTGGTAAAAAATCGCCGTCGTGATGAACTTGGAGACTTAGCCAAGAAGTTTCAAGCAATGCAACAGCGGCTTAATGCCTCCTACCGGCAGCAAACGGAGATGATCGCTTCCATCTCCCATGATCTGAAAACACCGCTGACTTCAATTATCGGCTTTTTGGAGAGGTTGACCAGCCGGAAAATTTCAGCCGAACGGGAAGAGGAGTACCACCGGATTATTTATCAAAAAGCCACCGATATTCAGGAATTAATTAGTGAGTTCAACGACTTTGTAACCAGCGACTTCGATGATAATTCGGGCAACAAGACGGTTGTTTCCCTAAAAGATTTTTTCAGCGAAATTTCCGTTGAATATAGCGCAGAGCTGGCTGCCAAAGGTGTAAAGTTTGATTCGGTTAGTGAAGCAAAGGACGGGCTGTTTTTAGAGATTGATCTTCAAAAAATAAGGCGGGTCTTTGCCAATTTGGTAAACAACTCCCTGAAACACGCCGAAGGGCTTACAAAAATCACTTTTAAGTGTCTGGTCAGGAAAAACGAGGCCCTTTTTATGCTGGAGGACGATGGACCGGGAGTTCCGGCCGCCGAGTTAAAGGCAATCTTCGACCGGTTTTACCGGGTCGAGAAATCCCGTTCCCGGGAAAAAGGCGGCAGCGGGCTTGGTTTGGCTATTTGTCAAAGAATCATCGTGAATCACGGGGGAGCTATTCAGGCTTACCTTCCAAAGGACCGCGGTTTCGGAGTTTCATTCTCCTTGCCTTTGCAAAAGCATTCATGAAAATTTATTAATTTTCATTGCTATTTTAGGATTAAATGTTATGCTTTAATAAGATGAAGTTTATTCTTTAAAGTCCAGCGGAGATTTTTTCGAGGGAGGCCTGGGAATGAAAAAAACATTAATTTTGATGGCTTTTAGCATGACCGTTTTTTGGCTGGGACATTCGTTCATCTATGCCGAATCCCAGGCGACCAACGTTGAAGCCCGCCATGTAATCGGCCGGACTGCGGCGGTAATAATGGCCGCCCGAAGGTCCGCCGCTCAAGGAGACAGATACGAGGGTTTGGGGTTGGCCCTGGCTCATCAGGTATTAGCCAGGGAATTATACAGACATGGAAATTACCCGGAAGCGATCTTTCATTCTTTGCGGGCCCGGATTCTAGCGGCCAGGGTTATTCAGTTGAACAAGAATGATCTGTTGAACGAGGCTCTTTATGACCGGATGGAAGCCAAGTATGCCCAAAGCATGCCGCCGGATCAGGAACTGGATCAGCAGCTTAAACAGGCGAAAGTAGCAGTAATGAGCGATCCGGAGGCGGCCGGGGCCGGGATGGATTTGGATGTTGATTAGTGAGAAGTGGAAAATGAGATGCGAGATCTGAGAAAAAACCATTATCTTGAAATTCTCACTTCATACTTCTCACTTCACACTTCACAATAGGAGGCGGTGGGAGATTGGTATATGACAGTTATCAGGCTCCATTTGGAATTATCCGGGTAATCCTTGACGAGAAAGGGCTCAAAAGGGTGGCCATTACCCCTGAATGTTGGGATGAGTCTTTGGCGGAGTTTGGATCTCTCAAGCGGGATGAAAACCGGTGTTCTCAGGTGATTTTACAGCTGGATGAGTATTTTAGAGGGAAAAGGCGTCAGTTTAAGCTGGCTTTATCCGGTTTGGAAGGGCCGGAATTTTCGGTAAAAGTATGGCGGGCGCTGCTGGAGATTCCTTTTGGGGAAACCCGTAGTTATTCGGAGATCGCCGCCTCAATCGGCAGCCCTAAAAGCCGCCGGGCGGTGGGACAAGCCAACCGCCGGAACCCGCTTCCGATTTTTATCCCTTGCCATCGGGTCATCGGGAAAAATGGAGATTTAACAGGGTACGTGGGTAAAGGTTATCTGGATTTTAAAAAATATTTACTGGAGATGGAAAAAGCGTTTAGCGCCTAATTTAGCGCCTCCAAGTATCAACCAAGGGGCTTTAAAATTGAGAAAGCGACAATCCAACTTTAACGCCCTATTCTTCATTAAGGATAAAGCGCTTTTTCTTTTTTTTGTCATAGTAGTAATCAACCATGACATCCAGGAGCAGGTTATCCAAGGGATCGGCAAATTCATTCAGGTCGCGGGCGGTCAGTTTTAGGCCCTCCTGCTCCCATGAAGCTTTGGTATTAAGTTTGATCATTAACAATCACCCCAAGAACAATATAGGCAAAAGCGGTTTGGTTAATACGGAGCGGAAAAAGAAATAATTTTGAAATTTGGGTATAATTTAATTACAGGTTGAAACGGGAATTAAATTCGCCGTCAATCCTGAATTTTGGTTGACAAGTTTCCAATTTTATGATTAAATAAGAATGATTTGAACTAATTACAAGGGGTGGAGTTAATGTCGGCCATCATATATGAGGGGGTTTATAAGTTCAGGGATTGACTCTGCCGGCGGACTTTTTTAGAAATAAACCAGGTTTTTTTAGCCACGGGTAGAGTTTCCGTGGCTTTCGTTTTTTTATTTTGAGCACAATAAGGGTGCTTTCTTAACTTTTTTGGAGCAGCCCGGTGCTTCCATTAAGCCACGGATTTTCCGCGGCTTTTTTATTTCCACGGCCGTTTTAGATGCGCGGCAAAAAACAATAGATGTCTCTGTGCCGCTAAACAGTGTTTGAGCACATCCGGGAATAATCGAAATGAAAGGAATTATAAGAATGGATACTAAAACCATAGATATCTTGGAGCTTCCCAAAATTAAAACCATGCTGGCTGATAATGCTAAAAGTAATTTAGGACGGCGTCTGGCCTTGGAATTAACCCCGAAAACGGATATTTCAGTTGTTCGGGGCATGCTTCGGGAAACCACCGAAGCCAAAATGATACTGGATAGCGCCGGCTCCCCGCCAATGGACGGATTGGCCGACATTAGCGAAATACTTGAGAAAATTAAAATCGGCGGGGTGCTCGACCCCGGCTCCCTCGTTATGATAGGCGATTTTTTAAGGGGTTGCAGAAAAACCCGTGAATTTATGTCTAGATGTATTAACCTGGCGCCGAAGGTTGCCGGCTATGCGTTAGGGATCACTGTTTTTCCAGGGATTGAGCAGGAGATTAACCGTTGTATCTCCGACGGCGTCGTATCCAGTGAGGCCAGCCCAGGCTTAAAAAAAGTCCGCCGGGAAATCGGGAGCCTCCAAGAGAAAATTCAGCGCAAACTGGAACAAATATTGCTCTCAGCTGAGGCCCGGGTGTGGTTGCAAGAACCGGTGATCACACTGAAGGATTCCCGGCAGGTCTTAATGGTCAAGGCTGGGTATAAAGAGAAACTGCCCGGCATTGTTCATGGGAGTTCGGCCAGCGGGAGTACGGTATTTATCGAACCGCTGAGCGTGCATCAGATGGGTAACGAATTGCGGCACCTAGAGGCTGTTGAAGCGGAAGAGGTTTATCAAGTGCTAGCTTATTTAAGCGGGGAAATCGCTGCCCAGATGCTAGCGATTGAGCAGAATCTAGAGATTATGACCCAATATGACTTTTCCTTTGCCAAAGCCAGGCTAAGCGGGGCAATGAAGGGGATTGAACCTTCAATTAACGGCGAAGACCGGATTCGAATCGTTGGCGGACGCCATCCGTTATTGACAAGGGACCCCATTCCGCTGGATTTTTATATTGGTGAGGATTATCGTTGCTTGATAATCACTGGACCGAATACTGGTGGTAAAACGGTGGCTATGAAAACCATAGGTTTATTAACTTTAATGGCCCAAGCGGGATTGCATATTCCGGCCGCATCCGGTACGGAAATCGCAGTATTTGAAGAAGTACTGGCTGATATTGGGGACGGTCAGGACATTACCCAATCACTCAGTACTTTTTCAGCCCATATTACCAATGTTATCCACATACTCGCCCAATCTAAGACTCATACCTTAATACTACTGGATGAAGTGGGAACCGGCACCGATCCGGTTGAGGGCTCGGCGCTGGCTATGGCTATTTTGGGGTTTTTATTTGAACAAGGGGCGATCACGGTCGCTTCAACGCATTATCCGGAGCTAAAACAGTTTGCCGTGAATAATCCCGGCTTTAAAAACGGTTGTATGACCTTCGACCGGATTAATTTACAACCTCTTTACCGCTTAAATATCGGACGGCCTGGCGAGAGCAACGCGCTGTGGATAGCCGAAAAGCTCGGATTACCGGCAAAAGTCTTGGAAAAGGCTAAAAGTTTATTGCAACCGGAACTTATGGAAACGGATTTACCGGTGGAATCAAATCTTCCGGTTTATAATCCGCCTGAATTTCCGGTTGCTGAAAGCCGAATGACAAAAGCCGGCGAACCGGTTGTTAAAACGGAAGCTGCAGCGCTCCAAATTGGTGATCTGGTAAGCATACCTTATTTAGGAGAAAAAGGAGTAGTCTGCACGGCGCCTGACGCTAAAGGCCGCATCCGGGTTTTAGTGAAAGGAAAGAAGATGGATATCCAGCTAAAGCGGGTAAAACTGTTAATTCCCGCCGCTCAATTGTATCCGGAGAACTATGACTTAAATACCATTTTCCTGAGTAAGGAAGACCGCAAGCTTAAAAAGCAAATGCGTAAGAGACATCAGCCGGGGATATCACGGGTTATCACCGCCGAAGAGCAAGATGAGCGGTGATGTAGTCCGAAAAGTTGGAGTTGAAGCTTCTAGATTTGCCGGACAATTGGTTAAGAGGTAAAATATAACCAATGAGTTGGAAATATGTCAGACCGGGTACTTGGTAAGCTGTCTAGAGCCAAACCGCCGATCGTGTAGAGCTTATGAATCATAAATCCCGCCATCAAGTTTTACCGGGTGAAAATTCACCGGAGTATGAAAAATATGGTTTAAATTGGCCCGGGAAAGCGGCGGCAATCAAAATGGCGCGCCGGGAGACCGAGTTCAAGCTGGAGCGGGCCCTGAAGAATCGCTAAACTTCAACCGGACCGGGAATCTGTTTATCGAGGGTGAAAACCTGGAGGCTTTAAAGCTGCCGCAGCCGGAATTGACGAGGCGGATTAAACTGATTTACATCGATCCCCCTTATAACACTGGCAATACTGGTTGGGTTTACCGGGGTAGCTTCGCGGCCTCCAAAGGGGGTTGCCAAAAACCTGCCCGGAAAGGCGGCTCCGGGTCTTTAGCCTTGGAAAGGCTTGCAGATATAAAAATAGCGGCAGGACTCATTCTAATTGGCTCTCTCTGATGTACCCCCGTTTATATCTGACCCGGACCCTTTTACGGGAGGACGGAGTCATCTTTATCAGTATCGACGACCATGAAGTACCATATTTACGGTTATTGCTCCATGAGATCTTTGGTAAGAAGAATTTTATCACCACCATTATCTGGGAGAAGAAGTACACCCGGGCCAATGACGCCAGGTGGTTTTCGGATAACCATGAATATATTCTGGCGGCGGCTAAAGATAAGGATTTGTGCTGCTTTAACCGGTTGGAACGTTCTCCGAAACAGCTTCCAGGTATGGCAATCCGGATCACCATTCTGAAGGCCATCTATAGCCGGATGGTCTTTATATATTAATGTATTTTTTTTATACTTTAGCAGGAAAAAATCAAACCTAACAGAAATACCTAATTTAAAATACCGCTTGTTTTGTAGTTCCTAACCTCTGTAGAAACACTTGAAACGCTGGATAATACCCTTTCTTTCCTCATAATAGCACCCGGCTGGAATGACAATCAGGTATGAAGTTCCTAATCTACCTGCATTGACAGTATAAATTTGAAGTGGTATATTTATCCCCGGGCGGCATATTCCTGTAATTAAGGGATTAATGGCAGGAATTTGGGTGATATTTAAAGTATATTACCTTTTGTTGCAAGGAAGCTGATAACCGCTACAGTTTCCAGAATTTTTAATGGATGGGCGGTTTTCTCTTTTGGGAAAGTTAGGATGAAAGTCCTATCTTTATATAAAAATAAAGGAGGTTGGTAAGTTTGCGAAAATTTTTATTTCTAGCTGTTTCATTACTAGTTTTAGTTGCAGCCATAGGTCTTTCCAATGCGGCGGCTCCGAAGATCCTTGTGTACGCCAAGGGAGCCGATCCCCGGGGTTTGGACCCCGCCTATGTTGATGACGGTGAGTCCGCCAAGATTATCGTAAATATTTACGATACTCTAGTCAAGTACAAACAGGGCGGAACCGCGATCGAACCGGGCCTCGCCACTTCCTGGACCCAGTCCAGCGATGGTTTGGTTTGGACTTTCAAACTTCGCCGGGGGATTAAATTTCATGACGGCACTCCCTTCAACGCCGCGGCTGTAAAATTCAGCGTTGACCGGCAGCTGCCGCCGCTGGCCAATAACGACATGCCGTATGCGTCTTTTACTTTCGGGCCGGTTAAAAAAGTTGAGGTAGTTGATGACTACACGGTTCGTTTTATTTTAAAAGAACCTTATGCTCCATTCCTCTCCAATTTGGCAATGGCCTTGGCCGCTCCGATCGTTAGCCCGACAGCGGTCAAAAAATACGGCGATAATTTTAATCAACATCCCGTGGGCACCGGAGCTTTTATATTCCAAAAGTGGGATAAGGACCGCCAGATTGTCCTGGTTAAAAACCCGAACTACTGGGGTCAAAAAGCCCGGGTGGACAAGGTTGTCTATGTAACCACCAAGGAAAACTCGGTCCGCGCCAGTCAGCTTATTACCGGTGAGGCCGATATCATTGACGGAATTGATCCCAATGATGTTAAGAAGTTGGAATCAAGCGGTATGAATGTTATTAAAAACCCCGGTATGAATATCAACTATATGTTATTTCTCTGTAATAAAAAGCCGTTCAGCGATGTCCGGGTGCGCCGGGCGATCTCCATGGCCATCAACAGGGAAGAAATCGTCAAATATCTGTATCAAGGGTATGCCCAAGTTGCCAACGGCCCGTTGCCGAGCTTTATCCCGGGTTACGCTCCCGACCTGAAACCATTGGAATACAACCCGGAGCAGGCCAAGAAACTGTTAGCCGAAGCCGGTTACAGCAACCTCAGTTTTACCTTTATAACTTACTCCAATCCGCGTCCTTACAATCCGGCCACCGGGGTCAAACTGGCCGAGGCTGTTCAAGCTGAATTGTTGAAGATTGGAGTTAAAACTAACATTAAAGTTTATCCCTGGAAGGAATATAAAGATGTGCTGTTCAAGGGTGAAGAGGGCGATGCCGGCTTTTACGGATGGGTCGGCGACAATGGCGATGCCGACAATTTCTTGTCCTTGCTAAGCTCGAAAGAGATCGATTCCAGCCTTAACTCAGCTAAATACGCTAACTCTAAAGTGGATGAATTGTTAAAACAAGGGACTTCAACTTCCAATCTGAAGGAACGGGTCAGGATTTACCGGGATTTACAGAAAATCGTAATCGAGGATGCTCCGTGGGTATTTATCAGTCATGCGGTGGATTTAGCCGCTTGCAAGCCGAGCGTAAAGAACTTCTATCCGCATCCTACCGGAGTCTCCTGGATGAATATTGTCACGAAGTAAATAGTATATGTTCGCCTTTTAGGGGAGGGTTTTTTAGCCCTCCCTTAGAACCAAGGCAGGGAGTAATTAATGGCTAAATATATTCTCAAAAGATTGTTGATGCTTATTCCGGTGTTACTTGGAGTCAGTTTGTTTGTCTTTATTGTCATGCATCTGTTTACCGGTGATCCGGCCGCTTTAATGCTGGGTGAGCATGCCACCCGGGCCCAGATTGAGGCCCTCCGCCAGGAGATGGGGTTGAATGATCCCATTTATATTCAGTTCGGCCGTTTTCTCTGGCAGTTACTGCATGGAGACTTAGGACGGTCGTTGATGACTAAACGGCCGGTAATGGAGGACTTGCTTTCTCAATTTCCGGCAACTATCGAACTGGCGTTGTTTAGTTTGGCCATTGCCTCACTGGTAGGGATTATCGTTGGGGTAATTTCAGCGGTCAAACGTTATTCATTTTTTGATTACCTAAGTATGGTCGGCGCTTTACTTGGAGTGTCGATGCCGATCTTCTGGTTAGGCCTGATTTTGATTATTGTTTTCTCCGTCAACCTGCATTGGCTGCCGGTTGCCGGGAGAATTGACATAGGGCTTGAGCCCGCCAGTATTACCCATTTGTTCTTAGTGGACAGCCTTTTAACAGGGAATTGGGAGGCTTTTTGGAGCGCTTTGCGCCATCTCATTTTGCCGGGAATTGCCTTGGCAGCTTATTCAATGGCGATTATCGCCAGGATGACCCGATCGACCATGCTGGAGGTTGTAAAACAGGACTACATCCGCACCGCCCATGCCAAAGGCCTGGATCAACGGACGGTGGTAATTCATCATGCCTTAAAGAATGCTTTGATTCCAATTGTTACCGTTATCGGCCTCCAATTCGGCTTTTTGCTAGGGGGCGCGGTTTTAACCGAAACTGTTTTCTCCTGGCCGGGAATCGGCAGTCTGACGGTAAATGCTATTCTGGCTTCGGATTTTCCAGTAGTCCAGGGGTCGGTAATTCTGGTGGCGGCGGTTTTTGTGATCGTCAACCTGCTGGTGGATCTGCTTTACGCTTATTTGGACCCCAGAATTCATTATTCTTAAACCTAAAATCAGTTTATTCAAGATGGGAATTCAGAAGCCAGGAGTCAGAAGTGTTTGCACTAAAAGAATGGCAATTCAATTTTGGCATTGGGCCAAAAATGTTTTGGCAGTAACCTGTGAAGGCAAGGGAGAAATAAAATGGCAGTTGAACTCGGTATTAAACTTCAGAGTAAGCAGGAAAAATCACCGTGGATGGAGTTTTGGAAACAATTTCGCCGTAATAGAGCGGCGGTATTGGGTTTAATTATTTTGATCCTTCTCATTCTGGTGGCGATTTTCGCCCGGCAGCTGGCGCCTTATGACTACACAGCCAGCAATCTGCCGCAGAGTCTAAAGGGTCCCAGCTGGTCCCATTGGCTGGGCACTGATGAGCTTGGCCGGGATATTTTAAGCCGGATTATCTTCGGCGCCAGGGTCTCCCTGAAAGTTGGGGTAGAGGCGGTGGCCCTCTCTTTGCTGGTCGGAATTTTGCTGGGGGCTTTGGCCGGATATTACGGCGGATTAACCGACAACATCATCATGCGTTTTATGGATATAATGCTGGCCTTTCCACCTTTATTGTTAGCGATTGCCTTTATGGCGGCTTTGGGCCGGGGATTGGATCAGGCGATTTTTGCCATCGGGATTGTGGCGATACCGGAATTTGCCAGGATCGTCAGGGGTTCGGTATTATCAGTCCGGGAAAATGATTACGTTCAAGCGGCCCGGTCAATCGGGGACAATGATATGCAGATCATCTGTTACCATGTATTGCCCAATGTAATGGCTCCGATAATTGTCCGGGCAACCTTGGGAGTTTCGGCCGCCATTTTGGAAGCAGCTTTTTTGGGCTTTTTGGGGCTGGGCGTGCAGCCGCCCGAAGCCGAATGGGGAGCGATGCTCGGCAGCGGCCGGTCGGCAATTTTCAATGCCCCGCATATTGTGACCTTCCCCGGAATTGCCATAACCATTACCGTGTTGGCGTTTAACCTGCTGGGCGACGGCTTGCGCGATGCCCTTGACCCCAGATTGAAACAATAGGAGACATCGAAAATGGCGGAACTGCTGAAGATCGAAAACTTAAAAACCCAGTTTATTACTGATGGCAATATAATCCGGGCTGTCGATGATGTCAGTTTTTCGTTACAAGAAAAAGAGACAGTGGCGATTGTCGGCGAATCAGGCAGCGGTAAATCAGTAACCTCACTTTCCATCATGAGGCTTATCCCTGACCCCCCGGGGAAGATTGCCGGCGGGCGGGTGGAATTCCACGGCGAAAACTTATTGGAACTGCCGGAGAAAAGACTCCGGGAGATCAGGGGTAACAAGATCTCCATGATCTTTCAGGAACCGATGACTTCCTTAAATCCGGTCCACCGGATTGGGGACCAAATAGCCGAGGCCATCATTTTGCACCAGGGCTTGGCTAAAAAGGAGGCCTGGGACCGCGCGGTTCATTTATTGCGGACTATTGGAATTCCTTCCCCGGAAAAAAGGGTCTATGATTTTCCCCATCAGCTTTCCGGAGGAATGCGCCAGCGGGTGATGATCGCCATGGCTCTTTCCTGCCATCCGGATTTATTAATAGCGGACGAGCCTACCACGGCTTTGGATGTGACCATTCAGGCCCAGATTCTCGACTTAATGTGTAAAATGCGGGAAGAGTTCGGAATGGCCATTATGCTGATCACTCATGACTTGGCGGTAGTGGCCGAGATGGCTCAACGGGTTATAGTTATGTATGCTGGACAGATCATGGAAGAAGCAGGGGTGGAGGATTTATTCAGCGAACCCTTGCACCCCTATACCACCGGCCTGCTTCATTCCATTCCGAAGCTGAACGGCGATCGCAGCCGGCTGTATGTGATTGATGGCAGTGTGCCTGATTTGAGCGAGTTACCGCCGGGCTGTTCATTTCATCCCCGTTGCCCCGAGGCAGGACCCCGTTGCCGGAGCGAACGCCCGGCATTAAGGAATCTAGATCGGGGACGCCGGGTTTGCTGCTGGCGTCATACTGCGGGGGGAGTGAATTGAGAGATGGCGGACTTAGTCAATGTGGTCAATATTAAAAAGTATTTTCCGGTGGATCGCACGCTCTTCGGCCGGGTTTTGACCCAGGTCCACGCGGTGGATAATGTCAGTTTTACGATTCAACAAGGTGAAACCGTCGGTTTGGTAGGGGAGAGCGGCTGCGGGAAGACCACCATCGGCCGTTTGATATTGCATTTACTTGAGCCGACCGCGGGAGAGGTCTTCTTTAACGGGCAAAAGCTTTCGGCTCTAACCAAAAAAGATCTCCGCCAACTCCGCCGGGAGATGCAGATTATCTTTCAAGATCCCTATTCCTCATTAAATCCGAGAATGACGGTTGGACAGATAGTCGCTGAACCCTTGCTCCGGCATCGCCTGGCCAGGGGGAAGGCCTCCAAGGATAAAGTGGCCGAATTACTGTCCTTAGTAGGTCTTGATCCTAATTATATGCGCCGTTTTCCTCACGAATTCAGCGGCGGACAGCGGCAAAGAATCGGGATTGCCCGTGCTTTAGCCACTAGACCTAAGTTGATCGTCTGTGACGAGCCCGTATCGGCTCTGGACGTTTCCATCCAATCCCAGGTCTTGAATTTGCTCAAGGATTTACAAGCCGGTTTCGGTTTAACCTATCTTTTTATCGCTCATGGGCTCAACGTTGTGAAACATGTCAGCGACCGGGTCGGTGTCATGTACCTGGGGAAAATGGTCGAGCTTACCGGGGGAGACGAGTTATACGGCAATCCTCTTCATCCATACACCAAAGCCCTTCTTTCGGCGATTCCGGAACCGGATCCCAAGGCCAAAAAAGAACGGATTATATTAACCGGGGATGTTCCCAGTCCGATCAACCCGCCGGCGGGTTGCCGTTTCCATACCCGTTGCCCTCAAGTGATGGAGGTCTGCAGGCATCAGCCGCCGGAATTCCGGGAAGTCCGGACGGGCCATTGGGTGGCGTGTCACCTGTTGGATGGGAACCCTTGATGCTGCAGCGCATTTAAGGCCCGCTTTTTATTCGTTCTCCAAAAAACTCCTCAGCCCAACCCCGTCAATTACGCCTTGAAGATAGATGATCCTGGCTGCGATATTCAGGCTTAGCCCTTCAGCCGACTCCAAGGTGTAATATTGTTCCTTGTGATCAGCATTAAGGCAACCACAAATGTTTTCGGCGGCTTCAACAATTTTCGCCCGGTAATGGCGGAACTCCGGGTCCGGCAGCACTTTTTCCGCCATGATTTGTTCACAGCGGGAAATGAGAAATTCAGTGAAACTGGAACCAAAGGGGGTGACACTTAGGCCAGCCCCGCTCTTGTTTATAGTCATCGGACACCTCCATCGGAAACGGCAAATTTTTAGCCTCAGCTACTATAAATTTTAGTATATTACTCAGATTTCGAGTAGTCAATGGGTGAAAACTAGATTTTAGAGTAGTTATTTTTTTTTACTCGCCAAAATAGTATTATAATGGAGGAAAGGATGATTTTTTTGCTGGGAAAACGGCTAAAGGAACTCCGGGAAGAAAGAAAAATGAGTCAGAAGCAGTTGGGCGCGATGGTCAACCTCTCTCAACAAGCTATCGGCCATTACGAAGTTGACCGGGTGGAACCGAATATCAAAACATTGGAACTTTTTGCCCGGATCTTTAATACCACCAGCGATTACCTGCTTGGTTTGTCCGACTCGCGCTACCCGAAGGAACTGATAAACGCCGGATCGGCGGCGGAGGATTTAACGGGATTACCCGAGACGGCTCAAAACGAAATTGAGGATTTTAAGGAGTTTGTAAAAGGAAAATATAAAAAATGAACTATTTTCCAGTTTTCCCCTGATTCATCACGGCTTGAACCGCCTTTTCGATGGCCTCTTGATCTCCCAAATAATAATGTTTCAATGGTTTTAGGCTCTCGTCCAACTCGTAAACCAGCGGCACACCGGTAGGAATATTCAATCCGGCGATGTCGGTATCGGAGATCCGGTCAAGCTGCTTGACTAAAGCCCGCAGGCTGTTGCCGTGAGCAACGATCAACACTTTCCGGCCTTCGGTGATCCGGGGGGCGATCTCCCGGCTCCAGTAGGGCAGAAAACGCTCGATGGTATCTTTTAGACTTTCGGTTAGCGGCAACCGGTCCATTGTTAAGTCACGGTACTTGTCTTCATATCCGGGGTAGCGCGGATCGTCCCTGGTTAGTTCCGGCGGCCGGACATCAAAACTGCGCCGCCAGATCTGGACTTGCTCCGCTCCGTATTTTTGAACCATCTCGTTTTTATTCAGTCCTTGCAAGGCCCCATAATGGCGTTCGTTTAAATGCCAGGATTTATATACGGGGATCCAGGCCAGATCCATCTCCTCCAGCACCAACCATAAGGTATTAATGGCCCTTTTCAGAACTGAGGTAAAGGCCAGATCAAAGAAATAGCCTTCCTTTTTTAGAATTTTCCCGGCGCTCTTGGCTTCAAGGACCCCTTTTTCGGAGAGGGGGACATCAGTCCAGCCAGTGAAGCGGTTTTCTTGATTCCAAAGGCTTTCCCCGTGCCTTAACAAGACCAGTTTGTTCAAAACTTTAACCTCCCCCTGTTTCTGCCTCATATTCCATTTCGTTTTCTGTTTCTTTAATTCCTGCTCATATTATGTCAATTTACCCGCCAACATACAGCTTATTTCCTTGACGGGAATCCGCCGGTAAAATTCTGGCTTGGCAGTATCTGGGATAATAATTTGCAGGCTGTCAAATTCCGTGCAGTTTAATAAAATATACTGGGGCTGTAAACTGATGGAAATCATCCTTTTTAGCAGGTAAAATCTTAAATTTAATCAAATTTTTAAGCTAATAAAAGACCTGCTAATAGAGGTTTTCCTAAGCTGTTTTCGGATGGTGTTTCAGAAAGATTAGCTAAAGTGGAGGGGTAAAGATGGGAGCGAATGAATTTGCCGAGTTGATCAAGAAAGACCGTTCCGAACGCATCTATCATCATTACGAAGGCACTTTTTTGGATTATCTGGAGATGGTCAAGGAAAATCCGGAAATCGTCCAACTGGCGCATGAACGCCTTTATAATCTGATCGCGAAGCCCGGCGTTGAAGTGATAAAAACCGAGGAGAATCCGCGGCTCCGCCGCATTTATGGTAATGATATCCTTAGGAAATATAAATTTTTCAAAGATTTTTATGGAATTGATCGAACGCTGATGAAAATCGTCCGCTACTTTCATGCGGCGGCGATGAAAGGCGAGGAATCAAGGCAGGTTTTATACCTGGAAGGGCCGGTGGGGGCAGGAAAATCTTCCATCATGGAACAATTAAAACTGGCTCTGGAGTCGGCCCCGCCAATTTATGCGATTAAAGACTGCCCAATGCGCGAAGAGCCGCTTCACTTGCTCCCTAAACATCTCCGGACCGAAGTGGGGAAACTATTAAAAGTAGATATCGAGGGTGATCTTTGCCCGGTCTGCCGTTACCGCCTAAAAAACGAATACAACGGCGAATATGAGCGGATGCCCGTTGAAACGGTGGAGTTTTCCATCCGTTCCCGGAAGGGAATCGGGGTGGTTCCGCCGGTGGACCCCAATAATCAGGATACCTCAGTCCTCATCGGCTCGGTGGATATATCCAAGATGGACCTATTCTCCGAGGATGATCCGCGGGTGCTTTCCTTAAACGGGGCTTTCAATGTCGGTAACCGGGGCCTCGTCGAGTTTATCGAGGTTTTCAAGAATGAAATCGAATATTTGCATACGATGATCACGGCCACTCAGGAGAAGTCTATCCCCTCGCCGGGCAAGGGACCGATGATTTACTTTGACGGGGTGATCCTGGCCCATTCTAATGAGGCCGAATGGAACAAGTTTAAATCGGATCATACCAATGAAGCCATCTTGGACCGGATCGTGAAGATAGAGGTCCCTTACTGTCTGGAGCTGAATGAGGAGATCAAGATTTATCAAAAAATCCTGCGGCAGAGTAATTTTAAAGCCCATATCGCTCCTCATACCATCGACATTGCTTCCATGTTCGCTATTTTAACCCGGCTTGCGCCTTCGGCCAAGGTTGATCCATTGACTAAAATGAAGATCTATAACGGTGAGGAGATTCTAGAACAGGGAACCACCAAAAAGGTGGATATTACCGAGTTAAGGGAAGAAGCTACGATTCATGAAGGAATGAGCGGTATCTCCACCCGTTTTATCATGAAGAGTCTGGATATTGCCTTAACGGAGTCGGAGAATGACTGTATCAATCCTCTGTCGGTACTGGACACCATGATTAAAGCAGTCAAAGAATTATCGCTGCCCGAGGATGATCGCAAACGATATCTGGGATTTCTCCAAGGGATATTGCGTAAGGAGTATCATAAGATTTTGGAATCGGAGGTCACCAAGGCCTTTATTCACGGCTACCGGGAGCAGGCCCAGGATTTGTTCAACAACTATCTTGATCATGCCGAGGCTTACGCCAACCGGACTAAAATCAAGGATAAAAACACCGGTGAAGAATTGGAACCGGATGAAAAATTCCTGCAATCCATTGAAGAGCAGATTGGGATCACCGGAACCGCCGCCAAAGGGTTCCGTCAGGATGTTACCGCTTATATGTTTTTTGTGCTCCGGAACGGCGGGACGCTTGATTATAAAAGTTACGAACCTCTGAAGGTGGCGATCGAGAAAAAACTGACGGCCTCGGTCCGGGAGCTGTCGCGGGTGATTACCCAATCAAAGGTTCGCGATAAAGAACAAAACGAAAAATACAACGCGATGGTGGACGAGATGAAAAAGAATGGTTATTGTGACCACTGTTGTAATGTGGTCTTGAAATATGCCGCCAATAATCTGTGGAAAGACTAGGGACCGGATAGAAGCCAGAAGACAGAAGGTGTATTTAATCCCTTCGAAGTCTATCTTTCGGGGTTTTATTCTGACCTCTGACTTCTAAATGTTTCACTAAATTAATTTTTAATCAGGGGTGCTTAAGATGGCTATCTTTCGGGAGTCATCCGGGGATTCGGGGCGGGCTATCGAAGATCGCCGCCGCCACCGGCAACTGGTGGAACAGTCGATTAAGAAGAATATCGGCCAGATTATTGCCGAAGAAAGTATTATCGGCCAGAGCGGCCAGAAAAAAATAAAAATCCCGATTAAAAGCATCAAAGAATACCAATTTATCTACGGCAAGAATCAACCCGGGGTTGGGACCGGCTCTGGAAATGAACAGCGCGGCGATGTATTCCGTCAAGGCCAACCGGAGAGCGCCGGCCAAGGCGGCGCCGGGGCCGGGAGCAATTCCGGCGAGGATATCTATGAAACCGAAATTACCCTGGAAGAGTTGGTAAATTACCTGTTTGACGATCTCAACCTCCCTTTTATGGAGCGCAAGCAATTACAGGAGATTGAGACCATTACCAAACAGAAACACAGCGGTTACCGGCATAAAGGAATACCGCCCCGCCTTGCTAAGAAGAAGGCGGTTATCGAAAAGATTAAGCGGCGTCAGGGTTTGAAACGAAATGAAGAGCCAAGTGATAACGAAGGCGCCGAAGAAAGGTTTCCCTTTAGGGAGGAAGACTTACGTTACCATCGCCTGCGCGAGGAGCGCACCCCGGAGTCGAATGCGGTGGTAATCTGCATTATGGACACCTCCGGCTCGATGGATCAGACCAAAAAATATTTGGCGCGCAGTTTTTATTTCCTGTTGTATCAATTCATCCGTTTAAAGTATCTCCAGGTTGAATTGGTCTTTATCGCCCATACCACTCAGGCTGAGGAGGTTTCCGAAGACGATTTCTTTCACAAAGGGGAATCGGGCGGGACCTACATCAGCAGCGGTTATGAAAAGGCCTTGCAGGTCATAGAGGAGCGTTATCCGCCGTCTCATTGGAACATTTATGCTTTTCATTGCAGCGACGGCGATAACTGGGATGAAGATAATCAAAAAGCGGTCCAGTTGGCCCGTAAGTTGTGTGAGGTCTGCAATCTTTTCGGTTACGGCGAGATCATGACCGGCTACAGCACCATTAAAAGGTTGTATCAGGATGAGATTACCGCTAGAAATTTTGCTTTGGTCTCCATTTCCGGACGGGAGGATATCTGGCCGGCCTTGCGCGACATGTTGGCCCAGGAAGACGAATAAGTCCTTAAGCAAAACCAAAGATACAGGTGGAGAAGATGGGAGAATTCACATTCGCCGAGTTAGAGAAATGGAATGAACAGATTGAATCCTTGGTTGGAGAACTTGGATTAAAAATCTACCCGCAGGAATTTGAGATCTGTTCCTACGAGGAGATGCTTGGCTATGAAGCCTATATCGGAATGCCCTGCCATTACCCGCATTGGAGTTACGGCAAGGCTTTTGAACGGTTGAATACTTTTTACCGTTTAAACTTATCAGGCCTTCCCTACGAAATGGTCATCAACTCCAATCCCTGTCTGGCCTATTTAATGCGGGACAATAATTTGCTGCTGCAAATATTAACCATTGCCCATGTTTATGGGCATAACGATTTTTTTAAAAACAACCGTTTGTTCAATTTTACCAGGGCCGATCTCACCATTGAGCTCTTTAAAAATCACGCTGAAAGAGTCCGCCAATATATTCAGGACCCCAGTATCGGTTATCAAAAGGTCGAGCGGATCCTGGACGCGGCGCATGCTTTAAGGTTTCAGACCAACCGGGTTATGGGAATCAAAAGACTAACCGTGGAGGAGCAAAAGAAACGGCTGCTGGCGGAGTACCAGCGAAAAACAGCCCGGGATTCGCTTGGAAAATCCCTTGAGCTCCCACCGCCCAATTTAAACAAAGCGCCGCTCCAACCTGAAGAGGATATTCTCTGGTTTATAGCGGAATACGGCCAGATGGAGGAGTGGGAGAAAGATATCCTCCGGATAGTCAAAGATGAGACCGAATATTTTCTGCCCCAAATTGAAACCAAAATCATGAATGAGGGTTGGGCAAGCTTCTGGCATTACCGGATTCTGCAAAAATTAAATTTAGCCGCCGATTTACACCTGGAATTTTTAAAGCGCCACCATCAAGTAATCCGGCCGCATCAAGGCGGTCTAAACCCTTACTACCTGGGGTTTACGATTTTTAATAGTCTGGAACAACGCTTTGGGACGGCGAAAATTTTCGAGGCCCGGGAGATTGAGAGTGATCGCTCTTTTATCCGGCGTTATTTAACCCGGGAATTGTGCGAGGAGATGAATTTATTCGAATACTACTCCAGCGAAGACAAGGCCATTGTAACCGAAGTAGCAGATGAAAAGGGCTGGGAGCAAATCCGGGACACTTTATGCGCCAATATAGGAACCGCTTCCATTCCGGTTATTAAGGTCAAAGAGGTCAGTTATAAAGACCGGAGTCTGGTATTGGAGCATGAGTATGACGGCCGGGATTTAGAATTAACCTATGCCGGGGAGACACTCAAATATTTGTATGAATTATGGGATCATCCGGTGGAACTGGTTACCCGGGTTAAAGAAAGAGAAAAAAGGTTAATTTGCGGTGGAAGCCGAAATATTGTGGTCTATGATTAACTAAGCTTTGAAAGGCTTCAACCGTAATTTTATATTCCGGGTCTAAGACGGGTAGAACCCGTCATTTTTATCGCTAAACTTCCTAAATGGTTTTGAAAACAAATCGGAAGACTGTCTTAAAAAAGTTTAAAATTCAGCAAAAATAGCAGGAAAAAGAAGGAAGTGCTTGAATAAAAAAAGAGGTTCAATATTACCTGGAGATTTTAATGAGGTGGTAACTATTAAAAAAGGATTTTTAATAACCAGCCTTGGCTTATTGCTTGCAACCAAAAGCTTTGCGTTTGATCCATTGGAAGATTTTATTGATCACCATTTAACCTGGTTTCAGCAGTCCTCGTTTGTTATTACATCTCAATCCAATCAAGCGCTTTACATCGATCCGGTAAAGGTTCCCGCTAATTTTACAGCAGCTGATGTAATTCTGGTTACCCACAGCCATTACGATCATTATAATATTGAGACCATCAACCGTCTTAGCAAAAAGGGAACCTCGATCATAACACCCAAAAATATGGCCAAATCCGGTTGGAAAGGGATTGATCCTTGGCAAACCATTCAAGCTGGTCCTTTTAAAATTACGGGAGTTCCCGCTTATAATCTTAAAAGCGGTTATCACCCCAAAGATGAGGGATGGCTGGGTTATATCATTGAAGTGGACGGAGTAAAAATATATCATGCCGGAGATACCGATTTAATTCCGGCGATGCAAGGGATAAATGTCGATATCGCCTTGGTTCCCATTGGCGGCACTTACACGATGAATGTAGGGGAGGCGGTCAAGGCCTCGGAAGTGCTTAAGGCGAAAATATTCCTGCCGATGCATTTCGGCCTGATAATCGGGGAAAAAAATGACGGCTTAAAATTTGCCAGTTTAGTAAAGACCGCCAAGGTTGTATTATTGCAACAGGTAAATTAGGGAGAGTGGAACTTGTTTGAGAATCGTCTAAAATTACTTAAGGACTAAAGCTATTTTTTTAAGGCCGCTAAATCCGGCCACTTTTTGCCCCACAGCTAAAAATAGTGGTTTCAAGTTCAGTTGTCCAACTGCCGATTATTAATAAGAGCGACTTTCTGCAACTAAATATTTTTGGCATTTAACTAACAAGGAAGTTAGTTCCAAAATTGTTCCAAGGAGGGGACTGTTATGAAAATTATTGATTCCGCTATTTCTCTTACCAGCCACCATACCTACAGCCGGCTATCAATTCATTCCACAACCGCCAAATTTCAGCTGCCCTATGGAAAAACCAACGACACCAAAAATGATGTGGCCCGGGAATCCCCGGGGGAAGAAAACCCGGTCAATTTCCAGATTATTCCATTTCTGGGTTTGCGGGTTAATCTCTGGTATCAGGTTGAAGCCAGCGGCTTGATAACCGACTTGGAACTGCAAAAACAACAGATACTTGAGCGGTTCCTCCGGATTATCACCGGTAAAAACTTGCGTTTTTACAATCCGGCCAGCGGTTTCCCGTTTTCAGTCTCATTGGATCAAACCAGGGCAGGCAGGGTTGGCTCCAGTCTTCGGGCGGCAATAAAGGAAAACAACTTTTATCAAGAGAACGAGGTTTTGTCCTTTCAGGCCGGGGGGATTTTTAAAACCGTCGATGGGAAAGTGGTTAATTTTGAAATAAGTCTGAACCTGGAACGGGAGTTCGCTGCGGTTAACGGGGTAAATTTGCAAACCGGCAGGCCTATTGATCCCTTAATTATTAATTATGATGGCCCTGCGGCATCACTAACCGCCACTAAATTTAGTTTTGATATAGACTCTAACGGCCAGGCGGAACAGCTTTCCTTTGTTAATCAAGGAAGTGGTTTGTTGACTCTTGATCTTAACAATGACGGAACCGTCAATAACGGAACCGAGTTGTTCGGCGCCAAGTCCGGTAATGGGTTTAAAGAATTGGCCGCCTACGATTCGGATCTTAACGGGTGGATCGACGAGAATGACCCGATTTACAATAAATTGCGTATTTGGACCAAGGACGATTCCGGCAAAGATCAACTATTCGCGCTGGGCCAAAAAGGAGTAGGCGCCATTTATTTGGGAAGTGTCGAAGCACCCTTTAGCTATAAGAATCAGTTTAACATAACGCAGGGGGAAAATAGGCGGGCGGGCTTGTTCGCCAGAGAGGACGGGCAGGTAGGCACTATCCAACAAGCTGATTTAATAGTTTAGCCGGTGTTAATACGATGGTAAGGGGCTGTCTCAAAAGTCAAACTTTTAGCGACAGCCCCTTTTTTTGGGATCCTGATATCGATTCAAGGAAGGAGAGGTTATAAATATAGCGAATTAATAATAAATTAAAATTTTGTAACGATTAAACATAAGTATTTAGCAAAAGGACGAAGGTAATGTCGATTGGGGAGATCGGCTTCGTTAACCGAATAAAAGTGAAGGCCGAAAAGGCGTTGCTGAGGATGTTTCCCAACACCGTTCAAACTACTTTGATCCTCTATTTTGTAGTAGTGATCGTCGTTCCTCTTTTTTTTCTAGGTATTATCACCTATACGGTCTCCTCGCGGACGATCACTCATAAAGTACAGGTTTACATTGAGCAAGTGATTATAAAGGTAAAAGAAAATATCGAATACTACTTCAAGGACTTACAAAGCCTTTCTTATGTGATTTCAGTTAATAGCGACGTCTTAACGGTGTTGCGAGACGAAGCCGGGATTGACGGTTGGAAAGAGATAAATTATCAAAACAAACTGACAAGTTTTTTGGCGGGGTTGACCAGCACCCGGGTGGAAGTAAGAGGAATATACATAATATCCCGGAGTAAAAAAAGGGTTTATTCCAGTGGTCCGCCGGTGTTGATAAGTAATTTAAAGAACCAGGAATGGTATAAAAAGATTGTCAATTCCGAAATGGGGATGGCGGTGACCGGAATTCATTCCGATGATTATACCGGTTTATCGACGGTTACCCCGGGAACTGTTGTTACTTATGCTCAACGGATTTATGACCTTGACGGTAAAGACGATTTGGGTTGGATCCTGATCGACTTGGACTATGGATTCGTAACCAAAATGCTGGAAAATATCGAGCTTTGGGATCAAGGCACGATTACCATTTTCGATGCCGGAGGGCGGGTTATTTTTGGAGAGCATCTAACAGCCGAAACCAGCCGGTCCGGTTTGCTTCGCTATTTATACCTTCGAGATTGGGGCAGTTATTTACAGAATCTAAATGGAACCCAGTTTTTACTGGTCTTTCAAACAGTCTCTTTATGTGATTGGAAGGTAATCTTTTCAATTCCATACCGGGTGTTGCAGAGGGAAAACATTTTTATCCGTAATCTGACGATCTTTTTGGCCTTGGCGCTGTTAATAACAGCAATCTATATAGCCGTTCTGTTTTCGCGGAAGATAGCGGAACCGGTAAAATTGTTATGTGATTCCATGCGTGAGGTGGAAAAAGGAAATTTAGACGTAAAGATCAAAATTTGGAGTATGAATGAATTTAATGAACTGGCCGGGAGTTTCAACCATATGGTCGAGAAGATCCGGGGGCTGATGAACAACATCTCCGAGGCCTACACGAAAAAGGAACAGGCCGAGTTGGATGTTTTACAAGCGCAGATAAATCCACACTTTCTTTATAATACTCTTGATTCCTTAAGATGGCTGGCCAAAATCCGCAATGTGGAAGAGATCAGCGAGGTCATTTCGGCATTGGAGAATTTGTTGCGGGCCAGCATCAGTAAGACCGATAAGATGATCACTATCGGCCAGGAGTTAGAGAATGTCCGTAATTATTTAGCGATTCAGCTTTTCCGTTATGGTAACAGCTTTAGCGTTAATTATCATCTTGATCCACTGGCGCTGGAGTACTTAACCCCCCGGCTGATTTTGCAACCGATAGTCGAAAATGCCATCTATCACGGCATTGAGGGGTTGGGCAACGGTGAAATTCAGATCAATGTTTATTCCGAACCCGGGAGTGTTTGTTTCGAAGTAATTGATAACGGCCGTGGGATTGAACCTGAAAAAGCCCGTTTGATCATGGAAGGAAAGGTAGAGAGCAACCAAAGATTCAGCGGATTGGGCATTAAGAATGTGGATGATCGAATTAAGCTCAACTTCGGGGCTGGTTTTGGGGTAAGAATCGAACAACATGACGCTCCGGGAACGAAGGTTATTATCCGGATTCCCTGCATCCGGATGTTTGAAAAGAGGAAACATTGGAAATGACCAAGATTATGATTGTTGATGATGAGATATTGGTCCGGCTCGGATTGCGTTCCACCATTTCCTGGGATGAACACGGTTTTTTCGTGGTTGCCGATGCCGCCAACGGCGAACAAGCCATCGAAAAATTCGCGGCGGCGGATCCCGACATTTTGATTACCGACATCAGGATGCCGGGGATGGACGGTATTGAATTAATCAGGCGGTTAAAAGAGCGGAAACCGCATTTGAAGACGATTATCCTAACCAACTATGACAACTTTGAATACGCCAAGCAGGCGCTGAAACTGGGCGCAGATGAATATATCCTGAAAACCTCCCTCGATAATCAGACTTTGTTGCCGATATTAAAAAAATTGCGGGATCAGATTGAGCGGGAATTTAAAATGAGTCAGGAATTCAAACAATTACAACAACAAGTAAAGTTTAGTTTGTCGTATTTAAAAATCCATTTTGCGGAGCGTTTGATTACCGGCAGAGTCCAAACCGGGGAGTGGAGGGACTTATTAAAAGAGTTGGGCCTTAAATGGGAGGGTCACTGTTTTCAAGTGGTTTTAATTAAAGGTAGGTCTCCCGAAGGGGATATCTCTAAAGCTACCCGGCAATCATCGCAGTTGATCGAGGAAATTGTGGAAAAAATCAATTCATCGCTAGTCTGGGAATCGCCATCCACATTGGAATGGTTCATTATTTATAACTTTCCTCCGGTGGAGGAACAAAATTATTACCGGCAGACTCTCCCTTTTAATGTCCGTCAGGTTAAATCCTGTTTACGACAGTACTTCCGAATGCCGACCATTGCGGTTTTCGGGAAAGTATGTAGAGAATATACGGAAATACCTGACCAAGTCCAAGTACTAAAAAAAATGTTGGAATACCGTTTTTTCCTCCCTAAAAAGGAACTTATTTTCCCGGAGGATATCAACTTTGAAGAGCCGCTTTGTTGTCCCTTGGGGGTGGAAAAAAACCTGGCCACCTTTATCAGGAATGGGGACCGGAACCGGGTTGCTCAGGTCTTGGACGAATTCTTCGCTAAAGCGAGTCAGAACCGCTCACCAGTGATATTGCGCCAGGTTTGTCAGGAATTGTACGCTCAGATATCCCGGTTGACACGGGAATACGGCTTGCGGTTAACCGCAATTTTAAATGCTGAGGAACAAAACGGGAATTATCTCGAAAGCCTTTATACCTTAGAAGAGATAAGGGACTGGTTTGAGGGGAAATTTCATTTGATAATGGAGCAGCTGCAGAAAGCGGCTCTTAAAACTTACTCCGCTCCAATCAGACAAGCCATTGCTTATATTGAAGAAAACTATCCCCAGGAGATCAATTTATTACTGTTGGCACAGAAAGTAGGCTTAAGCAAGAACCATCTCTGCACTCTTTTTCACGCCGAAACCGGGGAAAACTTTGTCGATTATTTACACCGGGTGCGGATTAAGCATGCTTGTGAACTTTTGGAGACCACCGACCTGAAAGTCACCGAGGTCGGTTTAAAGGTCGGCTATAATGACGCCAAATATTTCACCAAGGTCTTTCAAAAATACCATCAATGTCCGCCATCGGAGTACCGGGAACGCTGTA
>JBLNCU010000086.1:0-14759 GCA_050260935.1 Bacillota bacterium | reverse complement strand
AGTAGGATCAGTATATTTCCCATTTCAATCTTGAATTAAGCCGTATTGCAAATACCTATATGGAGGAGAAAAGATGAAAACCCGCCCCAACCTGGTGAACTTTATCTTATTAGTCGGCTCGGGTCTATTCGTACAGCTGGCCGGGTCAATTTACCGTATCTGGCTGGCCCGGACCATAGGTTCGGAAGGGTTGGGAATCTTACAAATGATTTATCCGGTTTACCGGCTCCTAAGTGGCGTAGCCACCATCGGTCTGCCGCTGGCTTTAACTAAATGGGTGGCTGAATATATTGCCGGAGGCCAATCGGTAAAGATCAATCCTTTAAAAAAGTGGGCGGCCCGCATCGTTTTCTGGCTGTCGTTGCTTATTGCCGGATTGCTATTGATAAGCGCTCCCTTTTTAAGCCGTTCTGTGTTTACCGATCCCCGGATCCAGGAAGCGCTGATAATAGTAGCCTTTGCCATACCTTTTTCGGCGTTGTCCGCCATTCACCGCGGCTATTTTCAAGGCTTTTCCAGAATGGCTCCGACCGCGGCCTCGGAAATCACCGAACAGATCATGGAAATTGCCAGCACCGTCCTTTTAGTGGAGGCCTTTACTAAACTGATGCCCTTCTCTAACTATGCGGCTCCAGTATTCGGTTTAACCTTGGGAGAAGTAACCTGCCTCCTTACTTTGCTGGTCTTTCTGAAACGGTATACTCCCGGTCCGGCTTTTTACGACCAAACCGCCGAACCGGTCCCCCTGCCGCATTCGCAAATCTTCCGGTATTCCTGGCCGATTCTTTTAAATCAGATTGTAGTCTCTATCAGTATGGCCAGCGAAGGGGTGATTATTCCCCGGCTTTTAATCAGCGACGGCTTTTCTTCTGCGGTCAGCACAGGGTTGTTTGGTAAATTGACCGGAATGGCCGAGCCGATCTCCTATTTCCCCTTGATTTTTTTAGCCCCTTTAGGTTCGGTCCTGTCGCCGCAAGTTAGTTCAGCTTTTAAAATCAAGGATTTCGTGAGGATCAAACGCAAAATCTCTTTGTTTTATTTAACTTCCACCGTATTATGCCTCGCCTCTTTCATCTGGATTCTGTTTACGGCCGAGCCGCTCTCCCGGTTCCTTTACAATGACCGGTCACCCACCATCCTTATACAGCTGCTCGTCATTGGGCTTCCTTTTACTGGAATTGCCATTTTAAACATCTCCATTTTGGCGGCGGTCGGCGCCACCGATACCATCCTGCTCTTAAGTATCTGGGGAGCCGGGTTGAAAGCCTTCGCCTTAATCATTCTCACCCCGTTATTGGGAATCATCGGCGCGGCTTGGGCTATCAATATCACTCAAATCTTCAATTGCCTGACTAGTCTACATCAAGTAAGACGGTTTTTAGTGAAGCCCGGCGCATGAATCCGCCCCAAATAGAAGAAGCCATGCCGCTGCCCATAGCCACTCCCTTGACCACAACCGGTTTATTCTGTTGATCGTTGCCGATCCAAACTCCGGTAAGTAAATCCATGGTGTAGCCTATAAACCAACCATTGGTGTTTTGGTTGGTAGTACCGGTTTTGCCGGCCGCCGGTATTCCGAAATTAGCGCGGACTCCGGTTCCCCTGGTAATTACTCCTTCCATCATCGAAGTAAGAATGGCCGCCGTCTCCGCACTGATAACCTGCTGTTGCTGACGACTCTGCTGAAAAATCATTCGTCCCCGGTGATCATAGACCTTGATGATTCCATATGGTTTGGAGTAAATCCCGTTATTGGCAAAAGAACTATAAGCGCCGGTAAGCTCTAAAAGGGTTGTTCCTTTAGTTAACCCCCCCAATGCCAAAGGAGCCAAACCTTGATCATTCAAATCCCCGGTGGCCACTAAACTTTTTAAACCCATATGCCTAGCGACCTGAAAGACTTTAGACGGCCCCAACTCTTGCACCAGTTCGACAGCGACCGTATTAACCGATTCCTCCAGGGCGGTCCGGAGAGTAATCATCCCCCGGTATTTATTATCGTAGTTTTGCGGTTCCCATCTTTTGCCATTAACAATGAACGCCAGCGGTTGATCGGGCATTTTATCCTCCGGCCGGTAGCCGGACTCAACCGCGGCTGCATAGACAAAAGGTTTAATCGCCGATCCCGGTTGCCGGTAAAGCCGGATTGCCCGGTTCGGTTGAGCCGCCGAGTAACGTTTACCTCCCACCAAACCTAATATTTCCCCGGTTTTAGGGTCTAAGGCGACAATCGCCGCTTGAGGCTGAACAACCCCCCAACGATCCGGCCCCTCTTCAGGAAGGATACCGACCGCCTTTTCGGCCTCGGATTGAACATGCCGATCCATGGTAGTATAAATCTTCAAACCGGAAGTACGCAGATACTTCTCGGTGTAATTAGTCTCCTGCCGCAATACATTTACAATATAATCGACAAAATAAGCACCTACAACTCCAGTTCCCGGTTGGGCGAGCGTCCGGACCGGTTCCCGCTGATATTTGCGGACTTCTTCGAGTGTTAAATATCCGTGCTTGCCCATTAATTCTAATACCAGATTTCTTCTAAGCCGGCTTGCTTGCGGGTGGCGAAATGGTGAATAATACTCCGGACTCCTAGCCAGGCCGGCGATTAAGGCGCTTTCGGGAATTCCCAATTGTTGGACGGATTTCCCGAAATAAACTTCAGCGGCGGCTTGAACTCCCCAGGCGCCGTTACCCATATAAATACTATTCAAATAGAACTCTAAAATCCGGGCTTTACTGTATTGTTGCTCGATCCGGATAGCGTAAGCCATCTCCCAGATTTTCCGGAAAACATCCTTTTCCTGGGTAAAAAAGATATTTTTAACCAACTGTTGAGTGATAGTACTGCCCCCTTGTACCTTGCCTCCTTCCTTGACATCCTGGTAAAGCGCCCGGAATATCCCCCGGAAATCAATCCCTTTATGCTGGTAAAACCGGTAATCTTCGGTTGCCACAAAAGCGTCTTGTAAAACTTTTGGTATTTCTCCCAGCGGCGCCCAGAGCCTGGTCTTGGAATACAGCGTGGCGACGGCATCGCCGTTCCGGTCGTAAACCGTGGAGGCAATCTTGCTCTGCTCCAATTCAGCCCGAAGATTCAACCGCCAAACCAACGGATTAAAGAAGACCAATCCGATTAACGTAAACCCGGCCAATAAAAAAAGACCCAATGAAAGCCGGTATAGTCTCCCCCGGCGTGGTTTTCGAATATGGGATTTCCGTTTAAACTTTCTTGGCATCGGTTCACCCCGGATTAGTTTTTGCCGGAGGATCGGGAAAATACAGCTAAAACCATAGGAAAATTTGCCTAAAAACTTTTCCTTATATTTACAAATAAACTCTAATTTTTTAAGTGGCTATTTTTTATAGAGGAAAAAGAACAACTCTATCCAAAATTATATATTTATACATGAAACCTTTTTTTCAGTATATAAACTCTTGAGCAGCCTTTTTTATTATAAATCCAATAAAAAGGAGTGATGCCGTTTTTCAATATTACGGATGTTATGGGAAGTATAAATTATCGACGAAAGGGGTCTGTTTGATGAGAAAATTCCAAGTTATTACCGCTGTTGGTTTGGTCTTTTTAAGTTGTCTTACGGTATTTGCGGCGCCGAAGCTTAGTAAAACCCAGGAAATCACCTACAATCTGTCTACCGAACCCAGAACCATTGATCCCGGTGTCCAGAATGCGGTAGTAGAATCTACGGTAATTATTAACTGCTTTGAAGGCTTGATGAGGCTTGGACCGGGAGACGCACCTCAACCGGGGGTGGCGGAAAAATGGGATGTTTCTAAAGATGGAATTACTTATACCTTTCATTTACGTAAAGACGCCAAATGGTCCAATGGGGATCCGGTAACCGCCCATGATTTTGAATATGCCTGGAAGCGGGCTCTCGACCCCAAACTGGCTTCGGAATACGCTTATCAGCTTTATTATCTTAAAAACGGCGAGGCTTACAACACTAAAAAAATCACCAATCCCGACCTGATCGGAGTCAAGGCTAAAGACGATTACACCCTCAGCGTTACTTTGGAAGGGCCTTGCCCATACTTCTTGAGTCTATGTTATTTCCCGACCTTAAATCCGATTCACCGAAAAACCGTCGAAAAATACGGTGAAAAGTGGACTCTTGATCCCAAGACTTACATTAGCAACGGCCCCTTTAGAATGACCAAATGGATCCATAATGAACGGCTGGAATTTGAACCCAATCCCTATTACTGGAATAAAAAGGCGATTAAACTAACTAAAATGACCTTCTTGCTGGTTGAAGAACAGAGTACCTCCCAAACAATGTATGAATCCGGCCAAATCGATTTCCTGGACGATAACGGCATCTCGCGGCCGGAGATCCCCAGGCTAAAGGAGGAGGGGGTCCTCAAAGTCAACCCCTACTTGGGCACTTACTACTACATGTTCAACCTCAAGCATGAACCGGTCAATAATCTCAAAGTTCGCCAAGCTTTAAATCTAGCCATTAACCGGGCTGACATAGTGAAGTATATAACCAAAGCCGGTGAAGTTCCCGCTCTGGCTTTTGTACCGGACGGGATCCCCGATGCCAAGCCGGAAACCTTCTTTAGAACGGTTGGCGGAAATTTCTATAAGGATAACGATGTTGAAACCGCTAAAAAACTTCTGGCTGAAGCCGGATACCCCGGCGGTAAAGGCTTCCCGACCATTGAAATTCTCTACAACACACATGAAATGCATAAACAGATCGCCGAAGCCATCCAGGAAATGTGGAAGAAAAATTTAAATATTAACGTCACCATTACCAACCAGGAGTGGAGTGTTTATATGACCAACCGGCAGGCGCTGACTTACAACAGTGTTTGCCGCGCCGGATGGATCGGCGATTATGTAGATCCGATGACTTTCATCGACCAGTGGACTACCACCAGCGGCAACAACCATACCGGCTGGTCCAATGCTCAATATGACAAATTGGTCGACCGCGCCAAAACCACCGGGAACCAAAAAGACCGGATGAAAGCGATGCATGACGCCGAAGTTATCCTGATGAAAGAAATGCCGATTATGCCTATTTATTTTTATACCAAGCCTTATCTGATGAAAGATTGGATAAAGGGTGTCAACCAATCAGCCTTGGGGTTCATTGATTTTTCCCGCGCCTATGTTATCGCGCACTGACAAACAAATCTCGGAAGGCGGCGCCTAACAAAGCGCCGCCTTAGCAGCATTTACGGGAGTGAATTCAATTGGCAAAGTATCTTTTAAACAGGATCGTTACCGCTTTAATCAGCTTCTGGATTGTAGTCACCCTAACTTTCATAATGATGCATGCTATTCCCGGCGGCCCTTTCGCCAGGGAAAAAGCCTTGCCGGACGTTATATTGAAAAATCTTAACGAGCGCTATCATTTGAATGATCCTCTAACCAAGCAATACTTTGATTACCTAAAAAACATCGTCAAGTTGGACTTTGGGCCCTCATTTAACGCCAGGGGGCGCTCGGTCAACGATATTATCCGTGAAGGACTGCCTGTTTCAGCCACTTTGGGTTTATTCTCCATCCTAATAGCTATTGGAATCGGGGTCCCCGCCGGAATTGTTTCGGCGCTCCGGCAAAACAAGTGGCAAGACGGGGCTTTGATGTTTCTAGCCATCATTGGAGTCTCGGTTCCAAATTTCGTGCTGGCGACTCTACTCCAATTCTTTCTGGGATTTAAGCTCCACTGGCTTCCTCCGGCTCTTTGGGGCACTCCCCAACAAATGATCATGCCGGCCATCGCTTTATCAGCTTTCACAATGGCCTTCATTGCCAGACTGATCAGATCCAGCATGTTGGAGACACTGGCCCAAGATTATGTCCGGACCGCCAGAGCCAAAGGCCTAAGCGGGACCGCGGTTATTTTAAAACACACTTTAAAAAACGCCCTGATTCCAGCGGTGGCGGTTTCAGGCCCCTTGGCCGCCGGTTTAATCGCCGGGTCTTTCGTGATTGAACGGATCTTTGTAATTCCCGGTTTAGGCAGATACTTTGTTAATAGCATTTATAACCGCGATTACACTACGATCATGGGGGTAACGATTGTTGATACCGCTTTAATACTCTCCTTAAGCTTAATAGTTGACCTGGTTTACGCTTTTATTGACCCCCGGATTAAACTGACCGGGAAGGGGGATTAAATATGAACGATTCAGCATTATTTACGCCCGTAACCAAAGGGCTTCTGACCGACAGTTTACCGCCAAGGCCGGCAACCAACTACTGGAAGGATGCATGGCGCCGTTTAAAACAGAACAAAGTCGCCATTGCCTCGTCTTGGATAATTATTCTTATAATTTTGCTGGCAATAGCCGGCCCTTTCTTTTGCCCATATTCTTATTCGGATCAAAGCTTTCTGGCCGCCAACCAACCGCCTTCAAAAGAACATTGGTTTGGCACGGACAACCTTGGACGCGATCTTTTTGTCAGGTGTTTATACGGCGCCAGGGTCTCTTTGGCCGTAGGTATATTCGCCTCATTGATCAATTTGACGCTCGGTGTAATCTATGGCGGAATCTCCGGTTATTATGGCGGGAAAATGGATGACTACATGATGCGGATAGTCGATATTCTCTATACGATTCCGCTTTTACTCTGGGTGATCTTGCTAATGGTAGTTTTAAAACCGGGTTTGCAAAACGTGCTAATCGCCATTGGCGCGGTCTACTGGTTGAATATGGCCCGGATTGTCCGGGGGCAAGTTTTAAGCCTCAAGGAACAGGACTACGTTTTAGCCGCTAAAACCATCGGCGTCAGCAACAGCCGAATCATTATCCGGCATTTGATCCCCAATGCAATCGGCCCGATCTTAGTGACGGTAACCTTGAGTATACCGCAAGCGATCTTTGTGGAAGCTTTTCTGAGTTTCATCGGCCTCGGTGTCGGAGCTCCCATGGCTTCCTGGGGAATGTTGGCCTCCGATGCTCTGGGTAGCTTCCGGTCTTTTCCCCACCAATTGTTTTTCCCGGCCCTGGCAATTTGCCTAACTATGCTGGCCTTTAATTTTCTAGGCGACGGCCTCCAGGACGCGCTCGACCCCAGAATGCGCAAGTAAAGGAGGGAAAGACTTTGAGTAGACTATTGGAAATAAACAATCTAAAGATCTCATTTTTCACCTACGCCGGTGAAGTAAAAGCCGTTGACGGGATCAGTTTTGCTATTGAATCCGGCGAAGCCGTCGCTTTCGTTGGCGAATCGGGTTGCGGCAAAAGCGTTACCGCTCTTTCAATAATGGGGCTATTACCATCTCCAGGCAAAATTATGGATGGCAGCATTGTTTTTAATGGGATCGAACCGGCTAAGGCCAGCGCAAAAAAATTGCCCCTAATCAATAATTTGGATCAAGTAAGCGGCGTTGACTTGGCAAAACTTTCCGAAAACCAAATGCGTTCCATCCGTGGCAACGAAATCGGCATGGTCTTTCAAGATCCCATGACATCTTTAAATCCCGTATTAACCATTAAAAATCAATTAATGGAAGGCCTTATCCTGCATAAAAAAGTAAGCCCGGCGGTTGCCTTTCACAAATCAATTGAATTGATGAAACTGGTGGGAATCCCTTCACCGGAAACCAGAATTAATCAATATCCGCATCAATTCTCCGGCGGTATGCGGCAGCGGGTAATGATTGCCATGGCCTTATCGTGTGAACCAAAACTGCTAATCGCCGATGAACCAACTACTGCCCTGGATGTAACCATTCAAGCGCAGATTTTACAACTAATGCTGGAATTAAAAAGGAAGAGCAACACCAGTATTATTTTAATAACCCACGATCTGGGCGTAGTTGCCGGGTTATGCCAAAAAGTAATCGTAATGTATGCCGGCAAAATAGTAGAAACCGCCGCCGTCAAAGATATCTTTTATAATCCGCGCCATCCCTATACCTGGGGTTTACTCAAATCCATTCCGCGCCTAAACGATGAAACCAAAACGAAATTGGTTCCCATCTGGGGGCAGCCTCCGGATCTATTATCCCCCCCCACGGGGTGCCGCTTTGCCCCCCGTTGTGATTATGCCATGAAGATTTGTGAAACCGAGGCTCCTCCTTTTTTCGAGGTTGCATCCGGCCATCAATCAGCCTGCTGGCTACTGGATTCGAGAGCGCCCAAAGTTTCCCATCCCATCGATAAAGGAGCGACAATAGCATGAGTCACGGAGAACCTTTAGTAGAGGTTGAGAACCTCAAAAAGTATTTCCGGGTATTATTCGGCTTTGCTAAAACACCCCATACTTTAAAAGCGGTGGACGATCTCAGCTTCACGATCTATAAAGGGGAAACCCTTGGTTTGGTCGGTGAATCCGGCTGCGGTAAAACAACAGTAGGCCGGACTATTATTAGACTGTACAAGCCCACTGCCGGTAAGGTTCTTTTTGCCCAGACAAATATCTGTCACCTTTCGGAAAAACAACTGCTCCCCATCCGGGGAAAAATGCAGATGATTTTTCAGGATCCCTACTCTTCGCTCAACCCTCGAATGACCATCTCTGAAATTATTCGCGAACCAATGGAGGTTCATAAGGTGGCGGCGGGAGCGGAGGCTAGAGAACGTGTATACACTTTATTATCGATGGTCGGTTTGAGCAAAGAACACGCCAACCGCTTTCCCCATGAATTTTCCGGTGGTCAACGGCAAAGAATAGGAATCGCCCGGGCTCTCGCGGTGAAGCCTCAATTTATCATTTGCGACGAACCCATTTCAGCTCTGGATGTCTCAATTCAAGCGCAGGTAATTAATTTACTCGAAGAATTGCAGGAGCGCTTCGGTCTTACCTATCTTTTCATCGCCCATGATATCTCAATGGTTAAACATGCCTGTAACCGGATTGCCGTAATGTATCTTGGTAAACTAGTGGAGTTAGCCGAGTCGCTGGAGCTTTATAAAAATCCGTTACATCCGTATACAAAGGCTCTCTTGTCTGCGGTGCCGATAGCCGACCCTGAATTAGAAGCCTCCCGCCGGCGGATTATCTTGGAGGGGGACGTCCCCAGTCCGGTTGATCCGCCTCCCGGTTGCCGGTTCAGAACCAGGTGTAACATTGCCATGAAAGAATGCGCCTCTTGGGAGCCGGAGTTGACGGATTCAGGCAGCGGACATTCAGTGGCTTGTTTGGCTGTAAAAAAGCCTTAGTTTCCTGACCCGGTTTAGACTTTCAAAGAAAAGACGGAAAAAGGTCTTTTCTTTTTCTTTAAAAAATGATTTACTTTTTCTGAAGTCACTAATCTTAAGGAGGCACCTTGCTTGAAAATCGGGATCACTTATATCTTTCACAACTGTTTTATCTTGTCGTTACCCCAAAAAACCTTTCTCTTCGACTACCCGGCCGATGAATATCTTACAGAACCCATGAAATCCGTTGTGATATCGAAGATAAAGGAGACTGAATTATATGTTTTCTCCTCCCACAACCACTCCGATCATTTCAATAAAAATATAGCAAATCTTGGCGCTTATCCCAAAAGCGCGACCTACATATTTTCGAGCGATATCGTTAAAAAAAACCGCCGCTTCAAGGAAGACCCTTTATGCCTCAGCGCCGCCCCTGAAGAAACCTACCAACTCAACGATATGATGGTCCGGACCTTCCGGAGCAACGATATAGGGGTAGCTTTTCTAATTCAGATTGGCGGTTTAAACATTTATTTCGGCGGCGACCTGGCCAATTGGGACTGGGAAGGCTTAAACAAACAAGAACATAAATTACTGGTTGAATATTTCGGGGAAGTTCTCCGGAAATTGGGGCAATGGCCGGTTCAGATCGCCTTCTCCAATACCGACCCCCGCCTGAAAAACTGGGCCGGAGCGGCCCAATTTATAGAAACTGTAAAGCCCCGGCTTTTTGTGCCGATGCATACATTTGGAGACACTCAATCGCTGCCAAAATTTAGCGCCGAAAACCCCCAACTTCAAACGGAGATGTTTAAATATCAAAAGACCGGTGATATGATGACTTTCGAGATCCCGGTTTAGAGGAGGCCAGCAAATGTATGAATATCCAAAAGAGGAACCCCCGAAGAGTATTTCCGAGCGAATATTCGGCATAATTTGGCGCAGTATCGTCATTGGCTTCGTTTATACCTTTACTACTTTCTTCTGTGGTGATCTTCTGGCCAAACAAGGGATGCCCTTTCCCGATATGGCTGAGTTGGGGGTGAGTAAATCATGGTTTTTAGGGGCTGCTGTTTTAATGGGATTTGTAGTGGGAGCGATCTCCCAAATTGTTCATACTTCTAAACCAAACCATATCATGACTTGGACGGTTCTTTTATTCCTAAACCCATTCTCGGTAACCCTGGAAAGCGCCTTTCTGGCCCCGGAAATCCTGAAGGGACCGGCGATTCCCGCTTTAATGCTCGTTCAATTTACTGCGGCGTTAGTAGCGGCCATTTTCATTACTTTTTTATTCGCCTCTTCATCAAGACAGCCTTTCGGTTCCTATTTTCACCGCCCCTGGGCCGCCTGGGGAATGCGCATCTCGATCTCTATAGGGATTGCCCTGCTTTTATATTGCCTGTTGGGAACGACCGATTACCGCCTCATTCCCGAACTCTACTACCAAAACTATCAAGTAAGGATCGCCCCGCCAACGGTGGACGTAGTTTTTGGGATTGAATTCATCCGGGCTATACTGGTTGTTCTGTCATTGGTACCGATGATCATTACCATCGGCGCCACTAAAAGGTTTATTGCGGTAATCTGCGGCATCTCCCTGGTGGTTTTGGGTTCAATCAGCCCGTTCTTACAGGTATCCAATCTATCGATGTTCCTATTGTTGGCTAGTTCCGGCAGGATCTTTTTGCAGAATTTCTTAATCGGCCTGTTCACCGGGGCCTTGCTCGGCTACCCATCAAAGATGGAGGCTGAAGGAAAATCGATAGTGGAGTTTCTCCGGCCGATCCTGCGGGAGGCCTTAGCGAACAACCGGGATTTTTTTAAAGAACTATGCCGCTTCCACTTTAAAATTCCGCGGCAATCGTCACTGCCCGAAGAGCCTCACGCGGAGTCCGGGGAACCGGAAGTAAAAGCCGGCGGCGGGGAGGTTAGTCAAAACTAATGCGTAGGGCCGGAAATTCTGAATTCCAGCTCCTGGCTCCTGAATTCTATTTAACTAATAGGCCCAACCGACCTCTCGCCCCAGAAATAAATAAGGATCTACACAAACCTCCCCAATCCTGAAAGTTAAATGGAGGTGAGGGCCGGTGGCTAAACCGGTGGCGCCTACTTGGCCGAGGACTTGGCCTTGCTCAACCCAGTCTCCTTCCTTGACGGCCATCCCGGAAAGGTGGCAATACGAGGTGAACAGATCCAGGCCGTGGTGGACAATAACGGTTAAACCGGTCAAGTAAAGGTTTCCGGCCAAAACTACCTTCCCCCGGTTGCAGGCGGCCACCGGGGTCCCCTTGGGGGCGGCAATATCGATCCCGGAATGCCGGCCGTTCCCGATCTCATTTACATACCGGGCGAACCCGAACGCGGTAGTGACTCTCCCTTTAAGCGGCCATTGGAAGGGGGCCATCCATAAGGGCGGTAAGACTTGGGCCGCAGTTTCCCGGCGGGCGGCGCCGGCGGCCCGGTTATCGGAGTCGCGCTTTTCCGGAGTTAAAATCGCCCGGCGGGTTTTTTCCGGCACCCGGATATGCTCCTCCGGAAATTGACCTTTGATGACTTTTATCGGATATTCTTTGATTATGCTCTGATCATCCCTGATGACGGTTACCGTTAAAGGGTGCTCACCGGGTGGGGTATAGTAAGAAGCGGCCACTAATCCGTAGAACCGGTTCTCCTTCAGTGGCAACTCTTTGTCCGCGCCTAAGAAACTTACCCGGACCACTGCGTTACCAAGTTCCTCCAGGGTAATTTTAATAAATCCGCCCTGTTTGATGGCGGTGGCCGATAATCTTATCCAGTCGGTTTCCGCTGTTGCCGTTGAAATACTGATCATTGTTATTACCGGCAACGCCCAAAAAATGTTCCGCAGCTTTTTCCGGATGTTCATTCCGGCCACTCGAGCCGACCCCCAAAATAAGAATATGGCTTTCAATTTATTTATCGGATCATCCACCGGAAAATTATAGCAGTAAACTTCTCCCAAGACTTTGTTAATTTGCATCATTTTCTTTCCCGTGGTAAAATGAGGCTGCATTACCGGAACACGGAGGCCGCTCATGGCTAAAAAAGTCGTTAAAGTAGGGGTTAAAGACCTTCTGGAGACCCTCTTTCATCCTAAAGACCTGGGAACAGCCTTTATTCCCGCCACCCGCGGCCAGGAAGGAATCGAAGGCCATCATTTGCTGACCTCGCAAAGACCGGCCGGCTATCAAACCGAGGTTCCGGTGGAATTTATTTATGATTGGGCAGATTATCGCTTAATTGTTCAGGGCCGGATTGACGGGTTGCTGGAGTCGGAGGGAGCCCTTGTCGCTGAGGAGATTAAAACTACCTACCTCCCGCTGGAGGCTTTGGCCGCGGACCGTTTCCCGGTACATCAGGCGCAATTACAACTCTATCTCTATTTTTTAATGGCGAAAAACCCCGGAAAAAGAATCAGCGGCCGTTTAACCTACTTCAGTCTTAATGATCTTTCGGAGCGGACCTTCCCGCTTGAAATCTCTTTCGACGAAGCCTGTGAATTTTTTAACACCCTTGCCGAAACCTACCTTGCCATATGCCGGAACCGGGACAACTGGCTCGATTTGCGGAACGGCTCAATCACCAATTTGCCGTTTCCTTTTCCGGAAAGCCGTCCCGGGCAGGAGGAATTGATGGACCTTGTTACCCAGGCTATTGAACAGGAGCGGGATCTCTTAGTGGAAGCGGCTACCGGAATCGGTAAAACCGTGGCCGTTCTTTACCCGGCCTTAAAACAACTGCCCCAAAATAAACGAATCAATCAGATCTTTTTTTTAACCGCCAAAACCGCCGGAAAGGAGATTCTAAAAAAAACCTTAAGCACTGCCAGGCAGCAGGGTTTGCGTCTACGGACGGTGTTTATCGAAGCCAAAGAACGGGTCTGTTTATCCCCGGGGGCCCAATGCCATCCCCTTTATTGCCCTTACGCGCTTGACTATTATCCCAAAGCCGCCCGGGTGACACCGATGCTGCTGGATCAGGAACTAATAACTCCGGAAACGCTCCTGGAATGCGCCAAGCTGGAGACAATTTGCCCTTTTGAACTCTCGCTCGATCTGGCGTTCCAGGCCGACTTGATTGTCTGTGATTACAATTACGTTTTTGATCCCGGGGTTTATCTAAGACGTTTCTTTCTTAACTCCGGCCGGCGGGACTATCTTTTTCTGGTGGATGAGGCTCACAATATGGTGGCGCGGGGACGGGAGATGTATTCGGCCACCCTCGCCCTCCGGGATTTAGTGAGTTTCCAAAACGAAATTGCGGCCGTCGACAAAAAAGCGGCGGCGGGATGCGGCGCGGTGGCCGAATTTTTCCAAGTCTGGGATCACGAAATCGCCGAAGAGCGCCGCCCCGGGATCCGCCTCTCCCACCTTCCCGATTTATTTGAGCCCGCCCTCGAACGGCTGGCGGCAACCTTAGACCTGCTCCTCCGGGAGCGCCTCCCGGCCGAACTGCGCCGGCGGGTCCGGGACTTTTATTTTAATCTGAGCGCTTTTACCAGAATAGCGGCTTTAACCGATAAGGATTTTGCCATCTATGTTAAGCAGGAATCCGAAGGCGCCGTCCTCCGTTTATTCTGCTTCAACCCCGGCCGGTTGCTCCGCCGCCGGATAGAGCAGGGCCGTTTGGCGATATTTTTCTCAGCCACACTTTCGCCGCTGAACTATTTTCGGGAACTTTTAGGTTGCGGCCCGGACTCATTGAGCCTGCAAATACCATCGCCGTTTCCGCAAGAGACCCGTCTCTATCTTCAGGTGCCGGGAATTGATACCCGTTTCCGGAGCCGGGAAGCCTCGGCGCCGGCCTTGGCTGGTTGTATTGCCGACCTAGTAACCGCTCACACCGGTAATTATTTGATATTCTTTCCTTCTTACACCTATATGAAGGCCGTTTGGCCCTATATAAAACAAGCCGTGGCCGGAAAAGCCGGTATTTTTGCCCAGGCTCCTTCGATGAAAGAAGCGCAAAAGCAGGAGTTTCTGCGGCGAATTACTTCGGTTGGAACAGGCTATTCCCAGGTCGGCTTGGCGGTTTTAGGGGGGCTCTTTGGAGAAGGGGTGGACTTGCCCGGTGAACAGCTGATCGGGGTGATGATCATCGGCCCCGGCTTGCCGGTAGTCAACGACGAGCAGGAATTGCTGAGAATGTATTTCGATGAGCGCAACGGTGAGGGTTTTCTCTACGCCTACCTGATTCCCGGTTTAATCAGGGTGATTCAATCGGCCGGCCGGGTTTTCCGGACGCCGGAGGATAAAGGTGTCGTTCTACTGGTGGACGACAGATTTCTGGACCAACGCTATCAGGAGCTTTTACCGCCGGATTGGTTCATGCCGGGCCGGCCTTTCTCCAACCCCGACTACCGGAGGGCATTGGCGGAATTTTGGGGGGAATGCCCCGGGGGCTCAAATGTTGGTAAAGAATTCAGAAGCCGGCAGCCATCAAAATAGCAAGCGGAGCCAGACGAATTCAAAAATGACCCTTTTTGCCCGGTATTATTAGTAAAACTCCTTGCATGGTTTCGGAAACTGTGGACATGGAGTTCGAAACAACTTGCGCGCAGTTGGGAACTGCCGGTTTGAGTCCGGAACCGCTCGTTCGGAGTTCGGGAG
>JBLNCU010000085.1:0-10804 GCA_050260935.1 Bacillota bacterium | reverse complement strand
AACCGGCTCCGGATATTTTCCTGAAGGCGGCCGCCTTATTAAAGGTCGAACCCTCCGACTGTCTGGTGATTGAGGATTCTCACCACGGAGTTAAAGCCGCCAAAGCCGCCGGCATGAAATGTCTCGGTTTCCGTAATCCGAATTCGGGAAATCAGGATATCGGTGTCGCCGATCTGGTAGTTGATCATCTTACCGGACTGAGTATCAGGGATCTACAGGATTTATTCTAAAGCTCCGTCGGGGAAAATAACTGAAGTCAAACCCGGATATAAGGCCGACCCTCATCTAGTTAGAGGATTAGCGCTTTAGGCGTCCCTGGAAAAACAGAGCCGGGGTTAGCAAATCAGGCGGAAACACAATTGCTGTGTTTCCCGCATTTATCGCCCCAAACGGCGATGATCCGGTTGTCCTGCTCGACCCGGATTACTTCACAACAGTTGCTGCAACCGTTACATTCAAAGGTGGATGGGAGAAAATTCAGTAATAATCGTTCGAAGCCCCGGAACTTTGAGACGTATTTGGCTTTTTTATGCTGTTTCCAGGCTAGCAACGCCGCTCCGATAGCTCCCATAATATGAAAGTGGGCCGGAACAACAACCGGTTTTTTTAATTCTCTTTCAAAAGCCGCTTTAATGCCGCGGTTTGCCGCGACTCCTCCCTGAAAGAGGATGGGAGCGGCGATCTGTTTGTCGCGGGCTAGGTTGTTCAGATAATTCCTGACTAGGGCCTCACATAAACCGTTAATAATCTCCGCCTTGGAGAAACCGAATTGTTGTTTGGCGATCATGTCGGATTCGGCAAAAACGGTGCATCTTCCGGCAATACGGATTCGTTTGGCCGCCGTCAGGGCCAGTTCGCCAAAGTCCGCAATCGGTATTTTCAACCGTTCGGCCTGGTGGTCAAGGAAAGAACCGGTTCCGGCCGCGCAGACGGTATTCATGGCAAAGTCGACCACTACCCCCTCTTTGATGATAATGATCTTCGAATCCTGGCCGCCGATTTCCAGGATGGTCCTTACTTCAGGATGGAAGTGAACGGCGGCGGTCGCATGAGCGGTGATCTCATTTTTAATGATATCCGCTCCCAGCATCGTTCCAGCCAGCAACCGGCCGCTTCCGGTGGCTCCCACTCCCAGTATCTCAAGATCATTGATTTCTTTCTTAATGCTTTGCAGGCCATCCCGGATTACCTGTAAAGGCTGGCCGTCATTCCTTAGATATCTTAAAGCGGCAATCTCTCCCTGCTCATCTAAACAGACAATATTGGTACTGACGGACCCAACGTCCACTCCCAGGAATACCTTTTCCATGATTACTAACCTTTCTTTAAAAATGAATATGAGCGAGGGCCTTTAATTCCTTGCGGTTGCGCAATAGGTCGATAAAAGCCTCGATCCGGACTTGATTATTCAGCCATCCGCTTTGCTCATCCAATGATAGGGACAGGATCGGAAAATCCAAGTCCCTGGCCAAGGCCGGAATAATTGTTTGAGTCACCAACTCCGGCATGCATCCAAAGGGCATCAAATGAATAATTCCATCCAAACCCAGCTTTTTATATTTGATAATATAGCCGATATTTTCTTTTTCATGGCCGCCGATTCCGTATTTGATGTAGCGTTCGGCCTTCCTGAATATTCCGGGGGAGGGCCAGACGCAATTCTTCAGCCAATGGGAGATGTATTTATAACGGATCACTTCCACCCCCATTGCGGCTAATTTCTCTTCCAATTGATTATTGGCTGAATCTTCCATGACCAGGTAGATCTCTCCGACCAGTCCGACTTTAAAGATATCTTTTTTTGGGGTGACGGTGATCCCGGCGATAATCCGGTCGGCCGTCTTCATATTAGTCCTTAATTCTTTTAAATTGTTGCTTTGGCTGATTATCTGTTCAATCTCCGGCCATTTCCGGCTGCAGGTTCCGGGGATGTTTTCGCAGGGGCGGAGCCGGTTGATTTTTTTTTCGTATTCGTCAAGAACATAAATAAGATTTAAGATGAAATAGACGGTGGATAAGATTTGGGGGAGCGCTTTTCCTCCGGTAACCTCCCGGCCTTCCCGGAAGAAAGAAGTAAACTCCTTAAAGATGCTGTCAAAGACTAAAACCTGGACGGGGTAGCCCAATTGCCGGAGAATTTTTTCACTTAAGGCTCCGAAGTAACCGGCCCGGCAAGCGCCTATCCCCCCGCTGGTCACTATCAGCTCCGCCCCTTGCCCGATGGCCTCCAGGAAACTCCCGAGAATTATTTTAAAGGGAAAGCAGATAAACTCCGGGCTGTACTTTACTCCCAATTCTATCGTCCGCTGGGTGGGTTGCGGGGGCAGAATCACTTCCTGGCCCAACAACTCAAACATTTTTTTATAAGCCAGCACCGGCCCCATATAGGGAAATGTGATCTTCAGCGGTTTCTCTCTCCTTCCGCGCTGTTAGCATATCGATAAACGCCTCCAGCCTGGTTTTCAGATGACCGTCCCCGCTATGCTCGTCCAGGGTTAGTTGTAAAAATGGTTTTTGGGAAAAACCCGCTTCCAGGCTTAAAAGCTTGATGACGATGGAATCCGGCCCGCAACCGAAGCTAGTGGCGTATACAACTCCGTCGATCCCGGGCTCCTCCAGAAAATAAAGGCCGGCTCCCAGCAGAATGCGGCCGAAATTCCAAACCAACGGCCTGTTTAATTTTTTCAATTTCTTCTCAATTAAGGGAGGGTCGATCATCTCCCAAGTCCTTAATTCAGCCCCCAGACCGGCTAGTTTAGAAATGATGCCTTTGCTGATGAAGGGATCATAGAGGGCATAGGCATAACCGAGGAGGCCGAGCCGGAGACGGCGGTTTGATGGTGGAATTCCGCAGCCGCTGGAAGCTTCGGCCATCGTTAAATGCTCCTTCCGGCATTTCAATAAAATCTTTTCCCAAAAACGCTGGGCTTGCTTTTCCGCCTTCCGGAATTCACTGCCTGATTTGGTTTTTAGCCGGGGATACTTTAACATCTCCAGATAAAGACCATTGCAGATAATTTCCGGAGAAAAAAAGTAAGAGTCTTCCAGGTTGGCGGCATATTTCACAATCTCCGGCAGTCCGATTAATTTCGGACAAAAAAAATTACGTTTGCCTTTGCTGATCATTCTGGGAACCAGGATCAAGTCGACATTTTTGGTGATCAGGTCAACCACATGACCGAGAAAAGTCTTAATCGGTAAACAAAATTCGTGGGGAACCAGTTTGCCGCCGGCATCAACATTTTCTTGGCGGCTGCCGCCGGAGACGATCACCTCCATTCCCAGGTTGCCCAGGAATTCCTGCCAGTAGGGCAGATGGTAGGCGGCGAATAAAGTATTCGGAATACCTATTTTCATGGTTGTTTTCCCGGCTTTTTTATCTCCCCGTCCGGTTTTTTCAAGTTTAACCCGGAAATTTTGCAGAAGACCTTCGGAGCCTCGCGGGGGAGTTTTAAAATATTTAACCCTATATTTTGCATTTTTTAAATAATTATACCAGTAGTTATCAAACCGGGGCTGCCGTCCGGCCAATATTTTGTTATGTATTCCCGGACACAATATTGTTATTAAAAACATAAAATATTACGGGTTACGCCCAACTAAAATTGCAGAGTGGTGATATTTGGATGTCAAAGCACCATCACAGAGACCATTGTCGTGACAGGCGCCATTGTGGGAAACCTTACGACGATTGGTGCCGTTGCAGAGATCGTTTTGCCGAACCAAGATATATAGCTTTTCCGGTTATGCCCGGAGTTGCACCAGTAAGCGGAGGGTATGTTATGACGCCTGGAGGCCCCGTTTTCATGCCGGGAGAGGACATGCGCCCACGATGTTAATGTTTTTGGAATATTCATCATAAAGAAAAAGCGAGTCGTTTAAGGCTCGCTTTTTTATAATAAACCCGGGAAACAAGATTTTCCCGGGTGGAAATAACCGGGGAGTCGCGATTTTTTGTTATCCTTTGACAAAAGGAATAAAGATACGGCTTTTTAAGGCGTTTCCGGCTAAAAACAACGCGGGGCGCATTCAATTTAAAGTGAATGCACCCCCAAAAACATTGATATAATTCCCGATGCTACGTTGAGGAATGCATGTTTGGAAGTGACTTCCCATTGAAAGGGAAGGGCGATCATCCGGTGAATGGATCATTCATCGAAAAATAAGACCGTGTCAACTATTCACTTCCTCCGGTTGATTCTTTTCATCGGCTTCGCCGGCATCATCACCGGCCTCTTCAATCTCGCTGTTTTCGGTATTGGCTTCTACTGGTTCTTCGTTTTCCAAAGTGATATCTTCCGGTTTGATCTCATCAGAAAACATTTCTATCCCCTCCCCATATTTATTCAATAGAATATATGTAAGGTACCCATCTTTTTAGAACAGTGGACGGGAATTTTTCCGCTCAATAATTTCCCAATACAATTTTTGTTACGGTCCGGCTAACGTCGGTAGTCAGATATTCCGGCGGTGGCTGCCATTTGCAATTAAGTTGCAAAGCTAATTGCACTGCTTTTAAAATATTTTCCGGACAGGGGCCGGTAATAATATTACTGCCGGTTTCCAAAGTCTCCGGCCGCTCGGTGGTATCCCGCAGGGTTACATTGGGAATCCCGAAAATGCAGCATTCCTCCTGGACCGTGCCGCTGTCAGTCAATACGCAGGCGGCTTCTTTCTCTAAACGTACAAAGTCAAACAGGCCTAAAGGTTTGACTGTAATAATACCTTCGCCGCCGAACGTTTGTCCCCGCTTCTCAAGCTGTGAACGGGTACGCGGATGGAGGCTACATAGTACCGGCATTTGAAAATAGTCCCTTATCCGGTGCAAAGCTTTGATAAAGCCGCTTAAGCGCTCCTCTGAGTCTACGTTCTCGGCCCGGTGGAGGGTGACCAGAAAATAGTTCTTAGCTGTTAGGCAGTGATTTTTCAGCGCCGGGCTATTGTTTATCAGTGGTTCATAGTATTCCAGCACCTCACGGATGGGGTTTCCGGTTACGTAGATATTTTGACCGGGAATTCCCTCGCGAAGCAGGTTGGCCCGGCTCCGCTCGGTATAAGGCATTAAAATGTCGCTGCAATGATCGATAATGCGCCGGTTTACCTCCTCAGGTACCCGGTCGTCGTAACAGCGGTTGCCTGCTTCCATATGAAAAACCGGAATTTCGTACCTTTTAGCCACCATCGCCGTTAGGGCGCTATTGGTGTCGCCTAAAATTAACAGCCGGTCCGGTTTTTCCCTGCGGATCACCTCTTCACATTTAGCAAGTATTTGGCCAATTTCTTGCATTGGACTCTCCGCCTTGCACTCCAGGGTGTAATCCGGCAGGCGCAAGGCTAAATCCTGAAAGAAGATATCGCTTAAAGTCTTATCAAAATTTTGTCCGGTATGTACCAGCAGGTGTTGGCTATATTTATCCAAAAGCGGAATCACCCTGCTCAGCCGGATTATCTCCGGGCGGGTTCCCAGGATAGTCATTATTCTCATTTTTTCAGCTTCACCTTTCTAAATTCCGTAAGGAGATCATTTTGTTTTCTTTGAATCCAAAAGCCGCCGCCGCTGTTTTGGTATTTGGCGGGGTCGTAGTAGGGGAATGCCTTCTGAAATTCGTCCAAATGTTCCTGCTGGAGCCCTGGCAAGTTGCCGCGGCGATCCCAAATCCGGCGATTGCTTAGATTTCCTAGATCGGGGACGGGGGAACAATAGTGGACCGGCAAGGGTAAGCAGCCATGGGCCAGACAAGCATCGGTCCCCAGGCCGGTGGAGGCCATCTAATTTATTAAGAGCGTTAAGGCGCTAAAATAAAGCGCCGCTTCATCAGGCGGGAGGCTGCCGATTTGAGCTATTTCCGTCTTAAATTGCTGATAATCCGGGCTATTCATAGTTTCCCCGCTCCCTGGATAAATTTCTGAAACTGCTCAAGAAGTAGTATTTTCAGATTCATTCTATGCCCGGATAAAGGGATGGTGCCGCCGGACATCCATTTAATCTCAAATAATGACGTGGTTTTGTCTTGGATTAATGCGCCAAGAGAAGAAAGGAATTATTCAAGGCACAAATAGAAGATGATGGAAAAGAAGAAAAACCGGCACAAGTATGATATACCGGTTTTCCATGGTTCTGGGTTAAAAAGCACTTATTTTAATCGAAGTTGGAGCCGGCTTGGAGCGGATATTATTGCGCCCAATCTGCCGTCCCTATTCCTTCTTTTCTCAAACAGTGATGACTTTAGCAGAAATGTTAGTAGGACCTGTGATGGTTATAGTTCCTTGAGCCGGCATAAGGTTAAGAGCCAACAATCGATAAACATGATGACCGGCAGGTACATTAGTTAGAACGGCTTGGAACGAAGCTAAATTCTCTAGCGGTGAATCCGCACCGTCTTCAATCGACTCTTGATCCGCTGATGCCACTGGTACGCCATCTTGGGTAATCGTGAGCTGAAGAGTAGGTTGGTTCGGTTCCGTCGGACTGACGTTGGTCACTGACCAACCGACCGTTGTTAGCAATTCGATAAAGTTTGTTGATTGAGGCACAAACAGACCAAATTCTAAAATTAGTTGATTAGTACCGGTGAGCACAAAAGAGGATGTATTTGCAAAATTTGTTAGAAGACTTCTATTATAGTTTACGAGAGCCATTTATTTTTCCTCCTTATTATGTGATCGGATGTGGAGGTAACAAAGGTTCACCTCTTGACCTATTGGATAAGGTGAATTACCGCCCCCCTTATTATGGGTTTGTTATATTATATTGTTTAAATTCCATTTTGTTACCTTTTTTAGGCATATTCATATTTAATCCTCAACTATTGGCAAAAATGCTTATGTTTTACGTCTACCAAATGAAATTTTTTATTTAAACATGAACAAAGGTTTTTTAAGCCATAATAGCTATAATAATATCATCAATGTTAATATCCTCTTGAATATCGGATAGACACCGGTTCTAATCTGGTCATTAGTTGCGCAAATCGGAAACTTTGCAAAACCCGCGGAATATTACCTTTCATAGTCAAAACTATAATTTATGGAAATATCGATAAAGTTCACCGGCTTTCAAATATTTGATATTTCCTCTTTGCTACCAGTCTTGATGATTATCTCAACGCTGCCCGGCTGCAGGTCCGGGGCTTGAAGGCCAACGCCGAACGGATGGCCAAAAGGGGAATAACCCCAAGAATCATCAAATTGGAAGAATTGTATAACAAGTACTGGAAATCAACGATGAGCGGGAGGAATTAAAGGCGAAACAGAAGGATAAAACAGCCAGTACGATGCGACCCTGGACGAAATGATCAAGTTATTATTCAAGTGCCGGAAGATCATCAATATCCTACCTTAACAACTCTTCGATCTCATTATTCTCATCCCCTGCCAACAGGTGGTGTTCGGTTAAAAGCTCATTAATCTCCGGGATAGACATTAAGGAATCCCCGGAACTATAAGCTTTTCCCAGCGGCTGCTCATGTTCTTCCGGAGCGGCCACCTCCGGTAGCATAGGCTGGATGGCGTAGTATTGCCCCCGGTTATAAGTTCGCCAGGCTTCTTCCTCGGAGACCAGCATCTCGTGTACTTTTTCGCCGGGGCGAATCCCGGTGATCTTTAGCTCAATATCGCGATTGCCGATTAAAACTCCGGCCAAGTCGGTAATCCGGGCGGACGGAATAACCGGCACGTAAATCTCGCCGCGCTTTGCCTCTTTAAGCGCCACCAAAATAGTATCCACCGCCCGCTCCAGGGGTAAAAGGAAGCGGGTCATCTCCGGGGTGGTGACGGTTACCGGACCGCCATGCCGGATCTGTTCATGAAACAAGGGAATGACCGAACCCCTAGAAGCCAGGACGTTTCCATAACGCACACAGATAAACCTGGTTGCCGGGGCATAGATATTGGCGACTGTGAAGATTCGTTCCTGGATCGCTTTGGTCATTCCCATGGTGTTCACCGGTTTGCAGGCCTTGTCGGTGGAAACCCCGACCACGGTCTCAACGGGAAGCCCCTCTTCCCGGATCACCCGGACGATGTTCTCCGCTCCGATGATGTTGGTCTGGACCGCCTCAAACGGAAAATATTCGCAGGACGGGACCTGTTTCAAAGCGGCAGCGTTGATGACTATATCGGCGTTCTTTAAAACCGCCGACACCGAATGATAATTACGGATATCTCCGATCCGGAACTCGATCAACCGCTCAAAATTATGATAAATCACCTCGTCGGTGGCTTTGATCTTCCGCTGGTACTCGATCCGCATCTGATGCTGCTTGGCTTCGTCGCGGGAGAAGACGATGATTTTTTTCGGCGGATCGTTTTCTTTTTTTAAAAGGCGGCGGATCAACACTTTGCCCAAGGAGCCGGTCCCGCCGGTAATGACAATGGTTTTATCTTTAAAATCCGGCATTTAAGATACCTCCTGGATATAATCGCGGAATGTTGTAGGCGAAACAGCCGGGCATTTAAGCGCCCGGTAATGTTTTGGGCCTGTTTCGGTAATGCGGAGCGGTGGTAAAGTCTTGATACATTTGGCTGATAAGCTCCGGCCAGGCGGGAGGGGAGTAACCGGTCTTTTGCCGGAAACGCGAGGAATCCAGCGAGCGATCGATCCGCACTTTGTCATCGGGGATGATAGGGATATTTTTACCGTAGATCCGGCTAATCAAGGTTAGCAGATCATATTTGGAGATCGGGTCGGCTGAGACCTGATAGAGGCCTTGTAAATCCGGGTCAGCTAGTGTATATTCCCCAAGAACCCGAGACAATTCCAGTGTGGTTAAACCGGAGTATAGGGCCCCGGTAAAACCCGGCGCTTGTTCCGGTTGGGCCAGAAACCATTCAACCAAACTGTGAGAACCCGTAAGCTGGTGGCCGATAATCGATGTTCGGATTGTCAAACAATTTGGGTAAGTTACTTCACCAAGTAGTTTGGTTTGCCCGTATAAATCTACGGGGTCGGGAAGATCATCCTCTGTGTAATTGCCCTTTTTCCCGCTGAACACACAGTCGGTGCTGATTTGAATCAACTTAGCCCCGATCGCTCTACAGATCAGGGCTAGTCTATGTGGTAACAAAGCGTTGACGGCGATTATTTTTAGAGCATCTTTAGCGGCGGGCAATTGTTTGATTATACCGATGCAATTAATCACCACTCGAGGCTGGATATCAACTAATGTTTCGGTAAGGGAATCCCAGTCCTCGACATTCAGGTGAGTAAGCACTTTTTCGGCTAAATTGGGATAAAATTGGGCGATGGTAGAGCCGGAATTACGACAGGAGCCGTAAACATCGAGATCGGTATTGCCGGATAAGTGGATAAACAAGGTATGGCCCATCATCCCGGTGATTCCCAAGACTAAAACTTTTAAAGGCGGCATTTTAAGACCCTTCTTCGTGGAGTACGAAATGGTATATATTCAAAAATATACTATGTCGGGCCTAAAAAAACTGCGCTTCGCTTTTAGCCTCTTTTCAATCCTTAGCTGCCCGGATCTCGATGGTTTCAAAAACAAAAATATCATAGACAGAACCTTGCTCATATAGTAATGTAGTTATATTTTTTTGATGGTTTGCAAATTAAAAGATAAATATAGGGGGATGCTGACTATCAGGCGCCCAATTATTTGTTTTCCCGCTATCGACTGGCATTATTTATTTCACCGCCCTCAGCAGTTGATGACCCGTCTGGCCTGGGCCGGGCATCCGGTACATGTCCGGAATATTACTCAAGTCCCGGGCAGCCCTCCCGAGGAAGTACAGCCCAATTTATGGGTTTACCGCGATTTTGACAAACTCCCGGGCGGTGTGGCCGACAAGGCAATCTTTTTTTTATATTTTCCGGCTCATGCAGCCTGGGTTGATCCCGGCCGGGATAAATTCATTATTTACGATTGCCTTGATGACGACCCGGTATTTGACGGCTATGAAGGGTTGATGCTGGAGCGGGCCGATCTGGTGTTGTGCGTGTCCAATCGCCTAAAGGAGAAACTCATAGGTAAACACCGACATTTGTTGTTACTTTCCAACGGTGTCGACCTTCAACATTATTTGCCCAAGAGTGAACCGGCGCCGCCGGAGATGATTCAGTTAAAATCAACCGGGAAGCCGATAATCGGTTTTAGCGGGGCTTTCTACCGGGGTTGGGTTGATATGGATTTGCTGTACCAAACCGCCCATTCTCACCCCGAATGGCGGTTAGTGATTATCGGCGAATCATATCAATGGGACTTCAGCGGGGCTCCGGCAAATATAATTTATCTAGGCAGCCGTCCCTACGGGGTTTTACCGTCTTATATAAGGTGTTTTGACGCCGGACTCATCCCGTTTCTCGATAACCGGATAGCCAGGGGAGCGGACCCGGTGAAACTTTATGAATATTTGGCAGCCGGAATACCGGTAGTCAGCCGGGAGCTTCCTTTTGTGTCCGCCTTAGCGCCGCCGCTGGTTTATACTTACAACCAGCCATCTGAATTTGCTAAGATGATTAACGAGGCTTTAATCGATAACCGCCGTTTCCAACATCAAGCCTGCCAGCAACGGATAAATTTTGCCGCGCGGCATACCTGGGATCGAAAAGTTGACCGGCTCTTAACCGAGCTTGCCAAAATGACTTGGTTGTAAATAAACCGCTGCCAGCGGGGAGTCTTTAGGGATGCCAAAAAGAAAGGGCGCCCGGTTCAAGTCGCTCTGGGCGCCCTTTTAGAATATACTTTGATTTTAAAATCCATGATAATCCTGTTAATCCCTTTTAAAAAAGAATTTTAACGGACGGGATTAACACGGATTTACTTGATTTGGCCATCCTGTTTTGTTG
>JBLNCU010000084.1:0-21077 GCA_050260935.1 Bacillota bacterium | reverse complement strand
AAACAAGCGTTTTTAGATGAATTATCCCTTTCGGATGATGTAATTAATTGGTGTAAAAAATTTGGTATTCCTTATGAGGAAAAATATTTTTCAGAAAACTATGTTGAAAACGGTCAAACGGGATGGATGGGGTTTAGACTAAAAAACTTTAAAAGAAGAATATCAATACTTTATGGTCTTTTTAATATATGGTATGGGTTAATATACGATGATTTTAAAAGAGTTATCGAGTTTTCGCCGTTACTTAACACCTATGATAAAAACAAAGACTTAAATGAACAAATTAAAGATTGGAAATCGGATTTAGCTTTTAATATTGAAATGGAGATGAATACTAGTTTAGGAATTAAATATAATGAAAAATCGAATAAGTTTGTCATGGTTCCTTCTACTAATAATCTAATTTCGGTGGCCTATTTTCAATTTTCCATGTTAATGACTATGACCGGTACAGGAAACGGAGCAAAGTTTTGTTCTCAGTGTGGCAAATTATTTGAAATAGAGCATGGAAATAAAAAAATTTGTCCGCAATGCCACAAAGAATACCACCGAATCTATATGCAGAATAAACGTATGAAAAAATAATCTGAACACAATTTTGAACACAATCAAGATTAAAATAGATAAAAATAGGTTAAAAATGGAAGCACCTAAAAATACAAAAAACCCCTGATTTACAGGGGTTTAATTAATTAGATTAAAATAGGTGATTATAGATAATTAATACTGCTACTTATTCGAAGTCTGCCACTCTATCCAACTGAGCTACGGGCGCAGATGCATTTGTAAATAATATTATATGTTTTTGCCTACAATCTTGCAACAGTTAACTTTTTACTGCTGGTATTTCCCAGGTAAAATCCATTTACCGTTATTCCTCAACTACATGCGGCACCATGAAAAGCCAGAGTATTTGGTTGCCGGTCTCGTCATTATAGCCGCTGCCAATGACTATATTTTTGGTGGAGCCGCTGATGTATGGGTACTTACCTTCCGGATAAAACCCAAAAAAGGATCCGTACCGGTTGGCCCAGTCAAAAAAGTAACCGCCCGGAGGATGCGGAAGCAAATCCCCTAAATTGGAATTGCTAAAATCAACCGAGACGGTATATGTCCCGGCGGGAACATTGTTTAACCGATAGTAATTATAACCATCCCCGGAACCTCCCGTGGCAACCGTATAGGTATTGCCGCCACCCGTAAATCTGATCTCGACTCCTATTGGGTTACTGGTGGTATTGTTACCGATACTCACATACCCATAAACATTGACATTTCCCGGGTCGGGCGGCGGCGGGGGAACTCCGGTATCACCAGGCGCCGAGGGCGAATTTGGACCTCCACTTCCTCCGCCATTATTGCCGCCGCTATCATCGCATCCCATTAAACCAAATATCAGCAAGATAAATAAAACAAGAAGCACCGGTTTCTTCATCAGTATCAACCCTTAATAGCATTCTTCCCAAAGTTGGGCTCAAGACATAGAATTGCCGTTCTGATTAATTATTCGGCAAACCTCAGGATATGTCTTAATTTTTTGTACAGAAATCAGGATCAAAAAAGACAAACCAGTCTCCGGTTAGCGACCTCTTTTATTACTGATCCGGAAGATCCTTTAAAATCGATAACGGTGGAAAAGAGAAGGCTCCCGACGGGCACTCCGGTTTACAGCCGCTGCAACCGATCACACAGTTATAAGGATTTTTTACCGCAGGTTTACCCGTGGCGCCATCCATCTCATAAGTGCCGTTTGGGCAGAAATCTATACATATATCACAGCCTTGACATTTTTTCCGGTCCATCGTCGGATACCAGGGTATTTCTTCGCGGAGAATTCAGTTCCATTTTGCGCCGGATCAGCGGCGCCCAGTTCCTTGGCGGCCTCTGCGACCGCTTTCTGCAGTCTGTTGCAGTTGGCGCAAGCCGGACCTAAAACCAATTCGGTCAAAATACATGACCCAATTGGGTCACTCAACCCCGGTAAACCATTTTTCGAGAACTGCTATGTAAAAATTTTAAAAAACCCTTAAAGATTACTAAAATATCTGCCGATTATTTACATGGTGAAAATAGAAACAACGACTGTCAATATTTTCACCATTACCCAAAATTTAAAAGGAGGCTTTTTATTATGACCAAAGCGGATCTCATCGACAAAGTGGCGAAGAGTACTAAACTAACCAAAAAAGATTCCGATCAAGCAATTGACGCCGTTATCAAAGCCATCAGCGGCGCGCTCGCCAAAGGCGACAAAGTCACTCTGGTTGGTTTTGGCAGCTTTGAAGTACGGAAACGGGCGGCCCGTCAAGGCAGAAATCCTCAAACCGGTAAAGTTATCAACATCCCGGCCCGGAAAGTTCCGGCATTCAAAGCGGGGAAAGCTTTAAAAGACGCAGTTGGAAAAAGATAAATTAAAAAAATGTAACCCGCCCTTCAAGTATCAGGGGCGGGATTTTTTATCAGCGTTCCGGTTTTCCAAATGTGTTTCAAATCACAGTTTTATTCTTTTAGATATAGTAAAATTAAATTTAAATAGGTGTAGGAGGGAATTTTAATGGAAAAAATAATCGATTTCGCCAAAACCGTCTCCGAAATTTGCAGGGAATATCCGGAAGTTATCGAAATCATGAAAGAATTGGGGTTTTCCGACATAACCAATCCGGGCATGCTCAATACGGCGGGGCGTTTTATGACTATTCCGAAAGGGGCCGCTATGAAAGGAATCGGATTGGATAAAATAAAAACGGCTTTTCATGCTCACGGCTACCAAATTAAAGAAACGGAGAGTTGAAGGAGGGGCATTTCATTAAAAACATCGGCTTTAAAAAGGCTTTGCCCCTGGAGACACCGGTGGAATATCAAACCGGGCAAGTGATCAGCCGTACTCTGAGCACAGGGAAAACATTAAGCCTTACAAGGAGGAGTTGCCATGAGTGAATTGATTAACAACCGGGAATACCGGCAGAAGGTTTTAAAGGAACTTATCGAAGGACTGCACCGCGGTGAAGATTTTGCCGAAGTGAAAGCTAAATTTGAAGCGATGTTTCAAGGAGTTTCCACGGCGGAGATCTCCGAAATGGAACAGGCTTTAATCGCGGAAGGAATGCCGGTGGAAGAGATTCAAAGACTGTGCGACGTTCATGCCGCCCTTTTTAAAGGCTCCATCGCCGAAATCCACCGCCCGCAAAAACCCGAAGAAACGCCCGGCCATCCTGTGCATACTTTTAAGCTGGAAAACCGGGAGATCGAGAAGCTGAGCAATGAGAAAATCAAGCCTCATTTGGACGCTTTTCAAAAAAGCGACAGCCGGGAAAACGCTCAGGCTTTGATAGAAGATTTGGATTTATTATGGCAGATCGACAAGCATTATTCGCGTAAGGAAAACCTGGTCTTCCCGTTCCTGGAGAAATACGGCATTACTGCTCCGCCAAAAGTAATGTGGGGAGTCGATGACGAGATCCGAGCTCTGATTAAAGAGGCCAGAAACTTCCTTGCCGGCTATAACGGAGCTAAGGATCAGGCTGTCAGTAAAGTTGACGAAGCTGTTGCCAAAGTTACGGAAATGATCTTTAAAGAAGAGAATATCCTCTTCCCGATGATCCTGGAGACTTTTGCCGAGGATGAGTGGCTTAAAATTGCCGAGGAAAGCGGGGAAATCGGTTACTGCCTCACTCGGCCGCAAGGAATTTGGCGCCCGGTGAATATCAATGTGGAACAAAAAGAGCAAGCCGAGGGAGAAAAACCCTCCGACGGGTACCTTCGGTTTGAAACCGGTATTCTCAATCCCAGGGAGATCAGCCGGATTTTTAATACTCTTCCGGTAGACATCACCTTCGTGGATAAAGACGGAATAGTCAAATATTTTTCCCAGGGCAAGGAACGGATCTTCCCCCGGACTAAAACGGTTATCGGCAGGAACGTGCGGAACTGCCACCCTCCGGCCAGTGTTCATATAGTAGAGAAGATTCTTGATGATTTTCAAGCCGGCCGGAAAGACCATGAGGATTTCTGGATCAAAATGGGGCCCCGCTATGTCTATATCCGTTATTTCGCCGTCCGCGACGAAAAAGGCGAATTCCTTGGAACGTTGGAAGTTACCCAGGATATCCGGCCGATTCAGGAAATCTCCGGGGAAAAAAGGTTACTTTCTGAAAATAAAGCGGATGGGTAAGCTGCCCATCGTTTTTACCGGCAGTAAAAAAGCTCAGATTAAAAAATGTGAAAGCTTTGGAGGATGCCTGCCAAATAATTTGTATAAATCGCTTCAAACTGGCCAACAAAAGCCTAATCATAATTTGTTATTCAATAGTGATTGCGCTTACCGGACACTCTTCAGCCGCTTTTTGGGCGCATTCTATAAAGTCCTCCGGGATCTCCTCCACGATAACTTCCGATATCCCGTCACTTCCCATCTTAAAAACCCCGGGGCACACCATTTCACAGTTTCCGCAACCAATGCAAACATCTTTATCGACATAGGCTTTCATTTTGTTACCTTCTTTCTTTTACTTTGTAGCCTCTTTTTTATTCCGGTATTCCTTATTGCCGTTTTAAGCTAAATAAATAAATTTCATAAAGATATCCTTCTCGTATTGATAACTCTCGAAATTTGGGTTTTTTAAATAACCCGCACCGGGTTTTCCCGGACATACTCCGGAGTGAACTCCAAGGCTGCCCCCTTGCCGTTAAAATAAGCAGCATCGCTTCATCTTTAATATCACAAAAAACCTCAGCAGGAGTAAAACGCAAGGCAATACTGTAATCGTTGCTGCAATTGAGAAGCATCGAGACGCAAAAACAGTTTTCAAAACTCTCCCTGCGCTCGATCATGTCGAATTTCACCTTCGCCCGCAACCGCTGATAATAGGGATCGGGAGCGTCGCCGTTCTTTAAAAAATGGCGCCCAGGCGCCAGATGCCGTTGATATCACAAGGCCGCAAAAACAATAACAGTCGCTTATCAGGAAATTCCGGGTCCGTATTTCATCGTCACAAAAATAAAACAAAGTCTGGTTGACCGGAAAAACTATTTCCTTCGGGGAAAAATAGGATTTTTCCCGCCAGGCGATCTCCTCTACCGTTGCAATTTCTCCATTCCGGATCAAACCGGTATCCAAAAAACGGCCCCGCTTTGAAAGGCGCACCGGCGCATACCGTAATTAACGAAAGGGGCCGTCTAAAATTATATCTTTTGGGACAGCCCCATTTGATTAGTAAAAACATTCTCCATTATCCTAAATATACCTTCTGCAACCGGTGGAGCATCCGGTGAAACTCCTCATGCTTTCCAACGCCAATCCTCTCCTCTTCGATTCCGGCAAATCCTTCGAGCAGCTTGCTGTTTTGCTCGCTTGAAAATCTCTGCTCGGCTATTGGATAAAGAATGTTGTCTTCCTTCTCAATATGCTGAGTCAATAAGTCGCTATAATTTTTGATATTCTCCGTAACCATGGCGACGGCTTTATCATTGCCGGTTTTCAAGTCGGCCGCGCCTTGTCTCAATCCCTTGATATAGACCCGGCCCAGCTCATGCTCATGTAACATGACTCCGATCGGACCGCCTTCCCGCGGTACTCCGGCCTTCTCCAGCGCCGGGAAGAGCAGTTCTTCCTCTTTGCCGTGATGGCACTTATCAACAAAAGTGGTCAGGAACTCAATGAGCTCATCCAGATGCGCCGGTTCCGTCTTTTTCCCTTCAATAAGTCTGGTTGAAATTTCCCCCAAAATTCTAAGTGTTAATTTGACGGCTTGATGCTCATCTTTCAATTCGTTAATAGGATTCACGGTTGTGGTATCCATTGTTTTCATAACCTTCTTTCTTTATTTAATTTCTATAACCTTCGTCAATCAATCTGTTCAAATTATTTAGGATTAGGCGTTTTTACAACCATCACGCTAAAGGCGCTACTTTCAGCCGCGGTCAATCCATGGGGAATACCGGCCGGACTTACGATCAAATCGGTAGCCTCAACTTCGGCCGCTTCATCACCGATTTGCACCCTGCCTTTTCCGGCAATCACATAGAAGAAGACATCGACGGGCGTGATGTGCACCGGCAAATTTTGCCCCGGCTGCAGAATTACATTGGATACCGCCACATCCCTCCGGGAAATTAAATGTTTTACGCCGACGCCCCGGGGATTAACGGCCACCGGTTGTTCCGCCAGTTTAATAACTTCCATAAAAAACACCTCCTTTATTGGATTCCATAATTCTCTTTTATGATTTGATTATAACCAATTCCAAAGAAAAAAACTGTGAATTGGATCACAGTTTTACCGGTATCTTTATTGAAAAGAGTTCCACCAAAATGTAGTACCGTTTTCGATTTCCTCATAGCTTGCCTTTAATATTTCAATTTCCTTGCTTCATCTTTCTGCAATATTCTTTTTCAAGCCTGCCCCAAACGTCATCAAATACAACTTTTTCAATAGTACTTATCAATTTGGAATGCGAATTGATTCAAAAGCCCTTTCGGGAGAAAAGCAATATTAAAGAGCAACTGCCGCGGCAATATCGAAAATGGATTGAGGAACAAGAGCATAAAAGAAAAGTAATAAAGCACCGGAATTCGGGTATTAAAAGTCCGGAAGCTAAAGTGGGGAGAAATGACCTTTGTCCATGCGGCAGCGGAAAAAAGTATAAAAAATAGTCTGAATGCTTGAACCCGGGCCTAAACGCCTTGGTTTTCATTGAAGTAAAAGCGCTGTCCCAAATAAAGAAAAATGGGCCAAAAAGCCCGTTAAATCAATATCTTTTGGTCGGGGCGACAGGATTTGAACCTACGACCCCCTGCGCCCAAGGCAGGTGCGCTACCAAACTGCGCTACGCCCCGAAAGTTGCATTAATTAGTATACTCCAAAAAGCAATTCCCGTCAAGGATGATTACCATTTCCGCCCCGGCCGGAGAATCAGGCCGCTATAACCGGTTGATCATCGGCAGGATTCCGGAATCAGAGATTTCAATAATTCCATAGGTCGGCCCCTGGTAAGAACGCTCTTCCGAGAGGGACCCGGGGTTGAATAGTCTGAACCCCTCCCACTCGGCGCTTAACGGCCGGTGGGTATGGCCGAAGACTACCAGGTTTACTCCAAGCTCCCGGCCGACCATTACCAAACGGGTCAAGCCGGACTTCACTCCGTGCAGATGGCCGTGGGTTAATAATATTTTCCACTTTCCAAGATAAAAAACTTGTTCTGGCGGATATTCGGTATAAAGGTCGCAGTTACCGGCCACTCCTTCAATGACCAGCCGGGGGTCGTTCTGAAACTTCGAAATCTCCCGGTAGCCGTCCCCGGTGAAAAGCAGCCGGTCGATGGGGCCCATCTGCTGCAGCGCCTGTTTTAAACCCCAGTAATTACCGTGAATATCCCCGACTACTCCGATACGGCTCATCTTGCCTCTAATACCCGACGGATTTTGGGGATCATCCGCATGACAGCCCTGGCCCGATGGCTGGTAGCGTTTTTTTCTTCAGCCGAAAGTTCAGCCATGGTTCTCCGGTAGCCGGGCAAAAAAAAGACGGGGTCGTAACCAAAACCGTTGTTACCCCGGGGTTCATTAATAATCTCCCCCTCAACCGCACCCGATGCCAGTTCCAAACTGCCAACCAGCGGATCATAAAGAGCCACCACCGAACGGAACCGCGCCTGGCGCGAACCAGCCGGGACATTGGCCAGTTTTTGCAACAAATACTCGTAGCGCTGCCGGTCATTCCAGCCGGGTTCACCGTAGCGGGCCGAGTAAACCCCGGGTTCGCCGCCCAAAGAGTCAACTTCCAACCCGGAATCGTCCGCCAAAGTAAGCTCATTGGTAAAGGCGGCGATGGTTTTGGCCTTGATAACGGCATTCTCTTCAAAGGTCTTCCCGGTCTCCTCCACCTCCGGAGCGCCTGGAAAATTCTCCAGTCCGACTACAATCAGGGGTAAACCGGCCAGCATTTCCTGGAGCTCTTTCAGCTTTCCTTTATTCCTCGATGCCAGGACGAGTTTTCGCACCCTCGATCCCTCCGATTCTTTTGGCGAGCGGTCCCAGAACCTCTTTCTGGATTAGGACCAACTCATCAATTCCGCGTTTTGCTAGATCCATCAGATCCAGCATTTCATCCCAGGAGAAAGGATTCCCTTCGGCGGTCCCTTGTACCTCGACGAGCTTTCCGCTCCCGGTCATAACCAGATTCATATCCACTGAAACTTTGGAATCTTCGGCATAGCATAGATCCAACAGTTGAACCCCATCTAAGATGCCGACGCTGGTGGCAGCTAGAAAATCATATAACGGCAAAGGATGGTTCTCCGGGGTGACTTTATGGAGAGCTTGGGCCAGGGCGATAAAACTGCCGGTAATGGAGGCGGTTCTTGTCCCGCCGTCAGCTTGAATTACATCACAGTCGATCCAGATGGTTTTTTCTCCCAAAGCCGATAAATTAACCACTCCCCGTAAAGAACGCCCGACCAGCCTTTGAATTTCCTGGGTCCTCCCGCTTAACTTGCCTTTGGATACTTCCCGGACATTCCGTTGCGGAGTAGCCCGGGGAATCATGGAGTATTCGGCGCTAATCCAACCCACTCCTTGTCCCCGAAGCCAAATCGGCACTTTATCCTCGATGGTGGCCGTACAGATTACCTTGGTGTTGCCGACTTCGATTAAAACAGAGCCTTCGGCGTGGATGATATAATCGGAGTGGATTTTAACCTCCCGAAGCTGGTCCACCCTGCGCCCATCAATTCTGGTCATTTAATATCCCCCTAATTTCAATTGCCGGTAAAAACTATCTCTACAGCGGCTGGCTGGAAATTTCAATTGGCTGTTATTGATTCTTTTGATATTTTTCTCTTCCCAAGCGGTATAGATTGTCTCCGGAAGCGTCGATTACTACAAAAACCGGTAAATTTTCGACTTCCAACCGGTAAATAGCCTCCGGGCCAAGATCCGGGTAGGCAATAACCTTGGCGAACTTTATCGAACGGGCGATTAGGGCGCCGGCCCCGCCGAGAGCCGCGAAATAAACAGCCTGGTGTTTTTGAATGGCCGCGATAACCTCGGGGGAGCGTTCCCCCTTCCCGATCATTCCCTTTATCCCCAGCTTCAGCATAGTCGGAGTGTAACTGTCCATCCGGCCGCTGGTGGTCGGACCGGCGGAGCCGATTATCTTCCCCGGCGGGGTGGGACAGGGGCCGACATAGTAAATGGTTTCCCCCCGCAAATCAACGGGCAAAGGCGTTTGTTCCCCGAAGGCGGTGGCTATTCTTTTGTGGGCGGCATCGCGCCCCGAAATCAAACGGCCGCTTAAATAGACAATATCCCCCGCTTTAAAATTGCGGATATCCTCTTCGGTTAAAGGTAGATTAACATGGTATTCCGCCATATGTTTCCCGCCTGAATGGTTCTAAGTATTTAGGTATGTTCGCATAATGGTTGATTTAATAAATCTTTTCTCTGCGCCTCCGTGTCTCTGTGGCCTATAAACTTAGCCGCAGAGGCATAGAGTTTGCTGAATTGTATAACTAAGTTTTTCCCTGCACCAAAAAATCATGAAAATGATTTACCGCAAAGGTTATATGACCGCACTCCGATGCCTGGTCACATGGCAGGATATATTGACCGCTACCGGCAACCCGGCTATATGAGTGGGGAAAGAATTGATGTGAACCGCTAAAGCCGTGCACCGGCCGCCAAGTCCCTGGGGCCCGATGCCCAGATTATTGATTTCCTCCAGCAACTCCCTTTCGATCTCCGCCAGACGGGGGCTTTCGTTTAAGGCGCCGACCTCGCGCAGTAAAGCCTTCTTCGCCAAAAGCGCCGCCTTTTCCATGGTTCCCCCCAGCCCTACCCCGACGATCACCGGCGGGCACGGATTAGCACCGGCTAAACTGACTGTTTCGATAATAAACTGCTTGACCCCGGCCAAACCGGCCGCTGGCGTCAGCATCGCCAGACGGCTCATATTTTCACTGCCGAACCCCTTAGGAGCCACAGTGAGCTTAATCTCCGCCCCAGGTACTATCTCCGTGTGGATCACCGCCGGAGTGTTATCACCGGTATTCACCCTTTCGATGGGGTCTTGCACCACCGATTGACGAAGATACCACTGTTGATAACCGCGGCGGACGCCTTCATTGACAGCATCCTCGAAATTCCCGTCTTTCACGGTAACTTCCTGGCCGTATTCAACGAAAACCACCACCATACCGGTATCTTGGCAGATAGGAACGGATTCCGACTTGGCGATAGCGGCGTTCTCCAACAAATACCCCAGGCATTCACGGCCCACCGGTGATTCTTCAACGGTTAACGCCTGGGTTAATGCCCCTATAATATCCGCCCCCAGGTCGGTGTTGGCCTCCAGGCAAAGGCGGGCAATGGTATCAGCAATCCGCCCGGCAGAGATCTCCCGCAATCCCGCTCCTCCTTGTATCAAACATCCATAACAAACCCCATGCCGTAAACATGAGGTTGAATAATAGATTAAATTCTTATGCAGACACTTTGCGGTCCGGAATAACGAAAAGGAAACGGCTTTGATCTTTTCATTATAAACCATTGGCCTTTTCCCGTCCAGCATTTGTTCTGATTTTATTGCCGGCCTATTTCTTAAAAAACCGTAATTACCACGGGTTTTTTTATCTTTTCCACAAATTAAAATCCAGCCGCCGGATCAACTCTTTCAGTAACTAACTTAACAGCGCCCTCGACATTCCCCCGGACTAATCACCCCATAATTGCTGCGGGCATAACGGACCGGATATAGAATATGTTCTTTAGTTAGCTTATGTTCCCGGTTGGAATCCCATTCTTTTGCCGGTCCCGCTCAATTTATTCAAGGGTAGGACACCGATAGCTGGGTTGGCGCATCATCAATCCGGCAAATCTCTCTTATTTATCACCTGTAATAATCCATTATTCCCTGGAAAATTCCCTGGGCGGCTTTTTGGCGGAATTCCGGGGTTTGAATTATCGACTCCTCCTGAAAATTGGAGAGAAACCCCAATTCCACCAGGATGCCGGGCATTTGCGCCTCCCGGGTCACCACAAAGTTATCCTCGTACTTGACGCTTAATTGCCTGAATCCCGTGGTCTGGACGATGTTCTTCAAAACGTCCTGAGCTAACATTTGGGCCCCGTTCCGGTCGTGGTGGATCCAGATCTCAATCCCGTTAACGCTTAAATCGGGATGATTATTGGTATGAATACTGATGAAAAGATCGGCGACTAAGAAATTAGCGATAAACGGGCGCTCATACAAACCGATAAAACTGTCATCGGTCCTGGTTAAGACCACCGCCGCTCCGGCGGTTTCCAACAAATCCTTGAGTCGCATCGCCACTTCCAGGTTGACCTCTTTCTCCCGGATCCCCTGCCTTCCACAGGCCCCGGAATCGACTCCCCCATGTCCGGGGTCGAGCACCACGGTTTTTCCGATCAGGGGTGACTTTTGAAAACTAAGGGTCAGCCGGCGCCGATCAGGGGAAAGTTGGGAATCGTAGCCTACAAAGTAAGCGAGATCAACTGCGACGCGGATCTCCGTCCTACTCAAAGTAGTCAACCGAACTCCATTTACTTGGCTGCTTTTCAACTCTGGCAGCTCCAGACCGGGTGCGAATTGTGAATAATCGAGATCAACCTCGATCCGCTCCGGTTTGACCAATTTGGTTATCTCCGGCACCAACTCCCCATCGGCTTCAATGGTTAGTTTTTCCTGCTGGTCGCCTTCGGACCAGCTAAGCTTATTGACTGTTTGAACGGTGCGAATTTCGATTAAATTCGGATTCTCACGGGAATGCAACACAAAGCAGGGCTGATCTCCCAAAAGATCAAGCACCACCCGGACTACACCCCCGGAAAACTGGCTCATCCTTACTTTACGGACCCATTTCCCATCGCCGGGGATCGGCGCCGAACCTCCGGTCAAAGTGGCCCCGTCGAAATCGATAATCAAACGGTTGGGATCGTTAAGGGTTTTTACAGTGTAAACCGCCGGGTAGGAAGTCTTGATATATACCTTGCGCTCGTTATCCCTTTTAAAGAAATCAATGGCGCTTACCTCATAATTGAATACCACCAGCACCTGGCTGGGCCGGTCCGGAACGGAGACAATCCTATAACCCATCTGCTGGTTCAGGTCAAAGACCAGGCGGACGGTACCGGGGTTTAGCTGGTTGAAACGGACTTTTTTTACTATAGCATCAGTGACGGGGTCGCAGTTCAAAGTAAAATGGGCTTTGACCCCGATGATGTCAACCACTAAGCGGTTGGGCCGGCGCAGTAAAAAACTCTTGGTCTTAAACGGCTTGGTTCCAATAAGTAAAAAGGCGGGGCGTTCCTGATATTTGACGCTCTCGATTCCCAGGAGGTAATTATGGGACCAATCCAGGCCTAAATGGGAGCGGTCCTGATTAGTGATGACCAACCCCAATCTTAATAAGAACTCCACCGGCAGCCATAATTGGTTGTCTCGTTGAAAAGGGGCATGGGTGAGCCGGCGCGGCTCACCATTTACCTGGTAGTCACAGGAGTTCTCATACATCAGAATGCTGTATTTACCGAACCGGAGGTCCAAATCCCCGTTAGTGGGGTTCCAATCGTTGATAACATGCAGGTATTTTAAAAACGGCAGATTAATATAACGGGCCCCGTCCCTCTCTATTACCTGGATTTCGGAGCTTATTCTTTCACCGCTAAAGGTCAAAGTAATCTCGCTGTTGTTTTCAGCTAAAGCGATACCCGCTGCCGCCAGGAGTAAGAATCCCAATCCCAGCAACCATTTCTTTATGTACAATGAGGATTCCCACCTTTCGAGCTGTTAATTTCGACCTTGGCCCGGTGATTCCTGCCAAATTGGCGTTCTGGTAAAAAGTACATCTCATTGCTGATAATAATTAACTAATCCTTTAAAGATCCCTTCGGCCGCTTTTCCCCGGAACCCGCTCTCCTGAAGCAACGCCTCCTCTTCAAAATTGGACAGGTAGCCCAATTCAATCAAAACAGCGGCCATTTGAGACTCCCTCAAGACCACATAGTTGTTGAATTTTACCCCGCGTTTGCTCAAACCGGTAAACTCAACCAGCTTCTCCAGAACCTTGTCAGCCAATAATTTCCCATCATTACGCCCCTGGTAATAATAGACTTCAATCCCCCGGACATTGGAGTCTTTGATAAAGCTGTTGCAGTGAATACTGATAAAAACATCGGCCAAAACATAATTCGCCAACATCGACCGCTCAAAAAGACCGATATAACTGTCATCCGCCCGCGACAAAACTACATCCGCCCCGGCTTCCTCCAGCAGATCCTTGAGTCTCATCGTTACATCCAGCGTGAAATCTTTTTCCCGCGTCCCTTGGCTGCCGCAGGTCCCGGGATCAACCCCCCCGTGGCCCGCGTCCAATACAATTGTCTTCCCCTGCAACACCGATGGTTTGAAATAAACCACCAACTCGTTCTTATTGGTCTGGGCGGTCTCGTAAATCACATCCTCTTTCAGATCGACCTCAATCCGGACGGTAATCGGAGTTATGGGCATAACCCGGACAGTTCTTACCAATTTACTTTGGACTTCCGGAGGTTTAAACCCCGGTTTTAATTGAAAATAATCTAAATCGATCCGCAACGGCTGCCCTTTTCTGGCCCTGGTTATTTCTTTTTCAAGCTCGCCATCGCCGGTGATAACCAGGCGGTCTACCGCCCAATCGATCCGGGTGATTGTTTGAACGGTCCTCACTTCAATCAGATTGGGGTTCTCGGCGGAACGAGCCACATAGCAGGGTATGGTGTCCTGGAGATCAAGGACCACCCTGACCGTATGCGGATCGAACTGGGCTGCCCGGACTCCGGCCACCCATTGGCCATCGCCAGTTATTTTGGTGTCGGTTGTGTTTAGGGTGGCCCCTTGAAGATCGATCAACAGGCGGTGGGGATTCACCAAAGTCGATACCTGATACTGGGCCGGAAGAGAAGTTAAAATCTGAACCTTCCTGACGCTTCCCTGCTGGAAGAGGTTGATGCCTTGAAGAAAATAATTGAAAACAATTATTAGCTGTTCTTCATGGTCCGGGTTGGTAATAATCCGGTACCCGTTTAAAATTGCCAGATCAAAAACCAACCTGACATTTTCACTGTCGCGTTGCGACAAGCGGATTTTTTTAACATTCGAACGCCCCAAAACATTGGTATTTAAGGACGGATGCAGCTTTACTCCGGCCAGGTCAACCAGGAGCCGGTCCGGGTTGATGATCAGGTTGCTCTCCTTCACGGTCAATGATTTTGAACCTATCAACAGGTAGGCTGGGCGGTTCTGGTATTGGATGGCCTCGATCTGTAAGAGATAATTGGCTGCCCAATCCAGCCATAATTCGGACGACGCCGCTTTTTTGATCTCGATGCCTAAAGACAGTATCAATTCCAACGGGATCCATAACTGCTCGTCCCGGCGAAACGGAGCCGCCTCCAGCTTTTTCTGCTCTTTATTACATGAGTATTTAAGCGAATCCTCATTCAGAGTTATATTTAACGTGCCAAACCGCAACTCCACAGCGCCGCTTTCCGGCTCCCATTTAGTGATTACATGCAAATAACGGTTTAAAAAGGGAAGGTTCGCAAACCTCACCCCGGCTTTTTCAATAACTTGACACCCGGATTCCAGCGGTTGCTCCCCGAAAAAACAGGTAACCTCCTTAATATCCGCGGCCATGGTCTTTAACGGCGCCAACAGTAATAAAACTAAAATGATCAGCGAAACCCGAAAATCCCGCCAAATTTTTACCCCATCCAGAAAGACCCCTATCGCCTCTCTAGTCAACCTTCTCCAGGTTGGCATAGGCCAAAATCAAAGACTTAATCCCCATCCCCGGAAAGGCCACTTTAACTTGAGCCTCGCCCCCGTTGCCTTCCCTGGTTACCACCGTGCCAATTCCCCATTTCGGATGGCTTACCTTGCAGCCGATCTGTATTTCATCCGGATTGGAACCTTTATTTACCGGCCCGGCGGCGTTTAACACCGATCTTCCGGGAGTGACGGAGGAAATTTTTGCCTGTTCGCTCCTGGCTGCCTTTAAATTAATTATCGACTCTTTTGGCAATTCCATTAAGAAGCGGGAGGGAACCGAATTGTTAAAACTGCCGTAAAGGGTCCGCATATTGGCGTAGGTAATATATAAACGCTGCCTGGCGCGGGTAATGCCCACATAACACAGGCGTCTCTCCTCCTCCAACTCCCTGGTCTCCATCAACGACCGGTTATGCGGGAAGAGGCCTTCTTCCAAACCGACCAAAAAGACCACCGGAAACTCCAGCCCTTTGGCGGAATGCAGGGTCATCATCACCAGGGTGTCCGAGTCGGCTTCGTAATTATCGATATCGGCCACCAGGGCCACCGACTCCAAAAAGGCGGCTAAAGTCTTGTCATCACTGTTTCGTTCAAACTGATCGGTCAAGGCGATGAATTCATCAAGGTTCTCCAGCCGTCCCTGGGCTTCAATAGTGCCTTCATTCCGGAGATCCATTAAGTAACCGCTTTCATGAAGTATAGCTTCGCTGAGGTCTTTCACGCTCAGCTTCTCCTTCTTCTCCACCCAGCCCTGAAGTAGGTGATAAAACTCCTGTAACGGCCTGATCCCGCGCGCGGTCAGGCTAGGGATCTCCCCGATATGTTCGAACCCTTCCAGCACCGTGTATTGGTTATCATCCAGGAAATAAAGAAAACGGTCCAGACTGGCCTCCCCAATCCCCCGTTTGGGAGCATTGACGATCCGGCTCAAACTGATCCGGTCGGCCGGGTTATGAACCAGCCGCAGGTAGGCCAGAATATCTTTTATCTCTTTGCGTTCGTAGAACCGCATCCCGCCAATAACCCGGTACGGCAGGTTCCGGGCCATCATCGCCTCTTCAAAACTGCGGGACTGGGCATTGGTCCGGTACAACAAGGCAAAATCGGCATATTTACGGCCCTCCTCTTTAACCAGGCGCTGAATCTCCCCGGCCACAAACCAGGCTTCGTCCCGTTCATCATCGGCCTGGTAAAGCAGGACCTTCTCCCCTTCGCGGTTCTCGGTCCAAAGGCTTTTAGCCTTGCGGCCCCGGTTGTTCTTGATAACTTCGTTGGCGGCGTGGAGAATATTCTTGGTGGAACGGTAGTTCTGCTCCAGCTTAACCACTTTTACCTGTGGGAAATCCCGTTCGAACTCCAAAATATTGCGGATGTCGGCGCTCCGGAAACTGTAGATCGACTGGTCGTCGTCGCCCACCACGCACAGGTTGCGGTATTTGGAGGCCAGCATATTGACGAGTTCATACTGGGCATGGTTGGTATCCTGGTATTCATCGACCAGGATATACCGGAACCGCTCCCGGTATTTCTCCAGAACCGCCGGGAGTTCCCGGAAAAGGCGGACGGTAAGCATGATTAAATCATCAAAGTCAAGCCCGTTATTGCCCCGTAATTTCCGCTGATACTCCCGGTAAACGTCGGCCACGGTACTGGACCAGAAATCGGCCGCCTGCCGCTGGTACTCCTCCGGGCCGATTAGTTCGTTTTTAGCGGCGGAAATGGCGCTCAATAACGCTTTGGGGTGGTAATTTTTATCGCTTAAATTCATATCCTTCAAGATGTTTTTCATCAAGACCAGTTGATCCTGGGTATCGAAGATCACGAAGTTCCTGGCAAAACCCAGCTGTTCGATCTCCTGGCGTAAAATCCGGACGCAGGCGGTATGGAAAGTCGAGACCCACATCCGCTCCGCCTCAGGCCCGATTAGGCGGGTCACCCGTTCCCTCATCTCCTCGGCCGCCTTATTAGTGAAGGTTACCGCCAGGATCTGCCACGGAGGCACCCCTTTGGAGATCAGATAGGCAATCCTGTGCGTCAACACCCTGGTCTTTCCGGAGCCGGCCCCGGCCAAAATGAGAAGCGGTCCCTCGGTATGGCAGACCGCTTCGCGTTGAGGCTCGTTCAGGTTGGCTAAAATATCCACCGAAATCACTCTCCCGGGAATGGATTACGATCATTTCAAACTCAAGAGGTATATACAATAATTTGAATCAATTTTCGCTAAGTATTATTCCTGATTGGGGTTTATTTCTCCTGCCGGATGGAGAATAAACTCTGAAGGACTAGGAAAACTATTCTGAATAAACTCTTTGGTAATTTTATTTTAGTTCAATGGTTTATATTTTCCTCCTGACGGTTTGTCATTTTCCTATGATGGTCTATGATTTTTCTGTAATGGTTTATGATTTTTCCATGAAAGTTTATCGTTTTTCCATGAGGGTTTATGGTTTTCCCATGAAGGTTTATCCTTTTTTCATGAGGATTTATGATTTTCCCCTGGAGGTCTAACATTTTCCCCTGAAGGTTTATGATTTTTCTATAAAGGTCCATGATTTTCCGTTGCATTTCTACAAAAATACCGGAATATTACGTGCTGCTACATTTAAAAACTTTTCAATTCTTTTTAGCCTTAAATCAACCGATAAAGAACTTTTTACTGTTACATAGCATCTCAATATAAGGTTGTATTGGAAACCAGCAAGTATCCATTAGGGCTAATCAATTTTGTAATCATTACAAGTGGACAAAAAAGTTTTAGTAGATTTTTATTGTAATAGATGAATACAATAAGTCTATTGAAGAAAAGGGGGAATTTAAATATAATGTAATAAAGAAATTTACTAATTAAGGAAATCTGATGGATATCCTTCATTTCAGGAAAAAACCTCAAATCTAATTAACGAAGAAGAAGCAAAGAGAAGCCCGGATTTCAACTGGCCCGCTTTAAAACATTACCGGAATATATAAAAAAAAGAGGTAGATTAAAATGAGCAATGAAAAAACTTCCGAAACCGCCATGATTACAGCCTCACTACGTGCTTTATCTAATTACGAAGAAAATGAAAAAGTCAGCTGTAATGATTCTTTGGCCGAAATTTTCTTACCTGACGAACGCAAAACACCTTTGATGGATAAAAACTCAAGAACAATGATTAAGAAAGCCATTCCGAAAGGCTTATACGAATATGTTATCGCCAGAACCAAATATTTCGATAAAGTTTTTACCGAGGCTCTCCGGAACAGTACCGACCAAGTGGTTTTTCTAGGCGCCGGTTATGACAGCCGTCCTTATAGATTTAACAACCTGATTTCAAAAACGAAACTATTTGAAGTCGATGCTAAACCCACCCAGGAACATAAAGTATCGCTGTTGCAAAAGAATAAAATCGCTATAAACGAAAGCCTTAAGTATGTGCCGGTTGATTTTGAGAAGGATGATCTATTTAAAGCACTTAGTGAAAATGGCTTTAACAAACTAAAAAAGACTTTGTTTATGTGGGAAGGCGTTACTTTCTATCTATCCAAAAATACAGTTATTCAAATGTTAAGAATGATCAAGGAAAACTCATCATCCGGCAGTAGAGTCTGTTTTGATTTTCAAACAATAGCCGATAATAGCGACCTTATAAAAACCGGTCTTGAAGACGAAACCATTAAATTTGGAGTTGAAAACGGGAAAATAGAAACATTTGTCTCCGGAAACGGCTATTTTGTTGTAGAGCATATTACCCCAAAAGATATGGAAGAAATGTTTCTTACTTTAGATAATGGAGATTTATTTGGATCAATCGTACCGATAATGAACTTTTTATTAATCGAGCACCAATAGCAGCTCAGAATTTTTATAAGGATAATAGCAAATATACAAGCACAGTTATGGCAGTAAAAAACTACTCTCTGGATTAAGGATGATTATTGATGGTTGATGTAACCTATCAAGAAGATATTGCCAAAAGCGCTTTGACCAAATTGAAAAGAAAGATCCCCTATGGCTGGGATTTGAATATCTACCGGGGATGCCAGCACGGCTGCAAATACTGTTACGCGATGTATTCCCATAAATACTTGAATTCAACCGATTTTTTTCAGGAAATCCATGTTAAGAAAAATATCGTTAACGAGCTTGAAAAAGAGTTGCGCAACGAGAATTGGAAACGGGAGGTTGTGAATATCGGCGGGGTAACCGACAGCTATCAGCCGGCCGAAGCCGATTATAAACTTATGCCGGAGATATTAAGACTACTTATAAAATATCGCACTCCGGCTATAATTTCCACCAAGTCCAATTTGATTATGAGAGATTACGACCTGATTGATGAATTGTCCCGGATAACCTACATCAATATCGCAGCGACAATAACGACAATGGACGAGTCCGTCCGCTCTAAAATTGAGCCTGGAAGCTCAACAAGCTTGGAGCGGTTCGAATTTCTGAAAGCTTTCAGAAAAACCAATGCCAGCATAGGTCTGCATCTAATGCCCATCATCCCTTATATTACCGATGATGAAGGGAATTTTGACAAGATGTTCGCTATGGCAAGCCAATGCAGCGTTCATTATGTCCTGCCCGGCACGTTATATTTAAGAGGCTGTACCCGGCCGTATTTCCTTGATTTTGTGGCTCAAGAGTTTCCCGGCGCCTATGAAAGTATTATCCGGCTTTATAAAACCGGCGGCGCGGACAAGGAATATAAAACAAGCCTTTATGAAATGGTAAACCGGTTAAGGGATAAATACGGGCTTTCAAACAGTTATATGAAGCCGATGAGAGAAAAAATGAGATAAGCATAATACAAACAAATGAAAATTCTATCGCTGGTCGGAAGTTATCGGAAGAACGGAAATACCGCGCTGGTTGCTCAACTATTAAGCCTAACTCGTTCTCGCCTTCCTGGCCTTTTCCAAACAGCCGCTACAGGAGACTTTCCCCAGTTCCGGCTTATTTTTTTTGCATTTCGGGCAGATGCCCAATTTCTTGTACTGGTCTTGAACAGCATGTAGCCACAAAAAAGAGCCATAACCCCATAAGCCACATGCCATTGCGGCCATTATACCTCGAAAACTAGTTGTAACTATGTTCGTTCAACCGGCTTTAAAGCATAAAACCGCGGTGGAAGTTTGAGATTCAGCGCCTCCAATAGTCTCTTAGTACCCGAATCCAATGCATTGGTCTGCCAGACTTCACCTTCCCCAGTACAGTGAATCCCAACTTGCACTTCGGATAGAGCCGGCTTCATCTGCCGCCAGGTTTGACCGGTCTCATTCTCAGCGACCCGGATCAAGAGCATCGCCAACCAGCAAAGTAAGACATGGGCCTGAATCCGTTCCGGCAACCGGTGATAAACGGGACGAATATCAATGAGATGCTTCAAGTCCCGAAAAACCCGTTCAATCTCAAAAAGCTGCTTATAGCCCATTACGACATCTTCAACGCTCAACCGGTCATCGGAGGTGCTCAGCAGGTATTTCCCGTCAAAGAGCTCTTCAGCCTTGATCTTCGCTTTATTTAAATAAAGCTCTCCGGTTTTGCTCTGGCGGATATACCGGCCAAACGTTTCGTGACTGCGAAGTTCACAGACAGCCTTCCGGTGAGGTTCCCCGGAAATTTGACGCAGCCCGGCCAACCGTCTTTCAACTTCCGCCACAATATCTTGACGTTTCTTTTGATCCCGTTGGGCTTCTTCGGGATTACGCACGATCACAAAACGTCTCCGGGCTTCACTGCCACCGCCCACGATAACTTCTTTGCACTCCAAACCATTAGGGAGTTTTTGATACTTACCGCCCCGGGCCAAAGCCTCCGGAGGCGTTCCCTTGGCTCCCAGCCGTAACTTTTCACCGATGATGTAATGGCCTCCGGCTCCTTGTAAGATCCGCCGGTTGGTCTCCGAGTTAAAGCCGGTATCTTCCACCACGACCACCCGGCCTAAATTCCAATCGTTGAGATCACGTTTCACTTGACCCACCATATCCTGATCCGAAGTGTTTCCCGGCCATACCCAGCAACGTACCGGAATCCCGGTCCGGGTCACGGCAAAAGCAATCACCACTTGAGCCAACTCGGGGTGATTGTCTTTACTGAAACCCCGTTTCCGTAGACCGTCATCCGGATCCTCGCCTTCAATCTCAAAGTAGGTAGTGGTGGTATCCAGGAAGATTAAGTCGACTTCCAGATTGAACAGATTGGCGGTCGCAAAAAAGACCTCCCGCTGGATCTCTTTCGAAGCCTCCAGCAAAAAATCCATAGCCCGGT
>JBLNCU010000083.1:0-19484 GCA_050260935.1 Bacillota bacterium | reverse complement strand
ATCGGGGTCCGGGTGGAGCTTCCCGCGGAGGTCCTTGAGGAACTTACCTCGGTAATATTCGAAAGCAAATTTATCTATTATTCCAAGACTTTTGAAGACCGGGTCCGCACCTTCTGCATGTGTCCCCACGGAGAGGTGGTTATGGAGAACCAGGACGGGTTAATCACGGTAAATGGGCACAGCCACGCGGAACGGAAGACGGCCAACACTAACTTTGCTCTCTTGGTTAGTAAAACTTTCACCCAGCCTTTCCGGGAACCGATAACCTATGGCCGTTATGTGGCGGGCCTGGCCAACCTTTTGGGCGGGGGGGTTATCGTGCAACGGCTGGGTGATTTACAAAACGGGCGGCGTTCCACAAAAGAACGCTTGGCCAAGGGGTTGGTAAAACCGACCTTGGAGAGCGCCACCCCAGGCGATTTGAGTTTGGTGCTCCCTTACCGGCATTTGCTGGCTTTACTGGAAATGCTGAAGGCGCTGGATGTTATTGCCCCGGGGGTTAACTCCCGGAACACCTTGCTTTACGGTGTGGAGGTTAAATTTTACTCATCCCGCTTAAGTCTTAGCAGCCAATTAGAAACGGATATTCACAATTTATACGCAGTCGGGGACGGCGCCGGTGTAACCAGAGGCCTAATGCAGGCTTCCATTTCCGGAGTTATGGCGGCGCGGGCTATTATTAAAAAGTACGGCAAATAAGATATTTGCCCGTAAAAGCCGTGAAATATCTTTTGGAGGAGTCATGAACCAGGTCGTTTTAAAGGCCGGCAAGGATAAGCGTATTAAATCCGGCCATCTTTGGGTTTATCAAGGAGAGATCGGCATTATCGGCATTGGCGTCAAATCCGGAGAGATAGTGGAAGTGTTGGATAACCGGGGCCGTTTTCTGGGCTTGGGCTATTATAACCAGGCTTCCCAAATTGCGGTCCGGCTTTTAACCAATAGCCGGGAACCGATTGACCGGGAGTTTTTCAGGCAACGGCTGCGGCAGGCCATAGAGTTCCGCCGCCGGGTCAGGCCTGATGCCCGGTGCTACCGGCTGATTTTTGGCGAGGCTGATTTGCTGCCGGGATTAATTGTGGACAAGTTCCAGGAATACCTGGTCGTTCAGTTTCTGACAATGGGGATGGAAGTAAACCGGGAGTTGATCATTGATCTTCTGGTGGAGATCTGTAAACCCCGGGGAATAATTGAGCGGAGCGATCTCTCAGTCCGTCACCTGGAGGATCTGCCGGAAAGATCAGGTTGTATATACGGCGAATGTCCACCATCAGTGATAATCCAAGATAACGGTCTGCAATTCCGGATCAATTTGTTGGATGGGCAGAAAACCGGCTATTATCTTGACCAGTCCGCCAATCGCGCCGCTCTGGCCCCGTACGCCAAGGGCCGCCGGGTGCTGGATTGTTTCTGCCATGTAGGAAGTTTTGCGATCCACGCGGCTGCTTATGGAGCAGATTCCGTTTTGGGAGTTGACATTTCCGAGGATGTAATCGGCATGGCAATTGAAAACGCCGCCTTAAATGGTATTAGCGAACGGTGTGAATTTAAAACAGCTAATGTTTTTGACTTTCTCCGCGATCAGGTCGGCAAAAAGATGGAATACGGTTTAGTTATCTTAGATCCGCCGGCATTCACCAAAAGTAAACAGACTTTGGACAGCGCCATCCGCGGTTACAAGGAGATCAACCTGCGGGCTTTGAAGCTTATCCCCTCCGGCGGCATTTTGGTTACCTGTTCCTGTTCCCATCATTTAAGCGCCGATTTATTCTGGGAAATAATCAACTCCGCCGCGGTAGACAATAAAAAACGCCTTCATTTGTTGGAACGCCGGACTCAGAGCCTCGATCACCCGGTTCTGGTGGGAGTGCCGGAGACCGAGTATTTGAAGTGTTTTATTTTTGAGGTGTTATAATAGATTCAATCTAAGATTGGGATGAAAGGGTTATAGATATTTAACTGTTAATTTGTTTCTTGCGAGCAGTTTTATGAAGGGCGTATCGCTATGAAATCCAAGGTTCTACCGGATTATTCAACCGCTTTTTCCGGGATGTCGACCCCCAAAAAATCGATCCGATCCGTGACCGAAATTTTATCCTGGAACGACTGTTGGAATATGGCGACGGCCGGGCATTGCATTGGATTTTAAACACTTACGATATTAATGAAGGAAGAAGACTACCAAATCTAATGGATGTGAAACTGGTTTATTCGGATAAAAACGGCGGACTCTATACCGATCAAAACCTTTTGGCGGTTGGAATCAACGGGCGGCAGGCCGAAGTAGCCGATCAGGATTGGATAGACTTGCCTACCGGGGGAGAAGTATTTATTCTGCCGGGACGGTCGCCGTTAGGATATGCTAAGAAAAAAAACGAGCTTGAGGTTATAGATGGTAATATGGCGGTAGCGGCCATTCTACCGGTGGGTTATACCAGGTGCCTTTTACCCGGTTACGAAATCAATCAACATCAAGAGTTGCCTCTTTTTGGGTATACAGCCGTCGGAGCGGCGGGCGACAAGTTGAAAGTGGCGGCCCTAAAGACTGATGATGATTTGAAATGGAACCCGGTTTATTATAACACCTCCGATCTGCCGCGTTTGATAGCTCAAAAAGAAAAGGAGTTTCCCCGGAACCGGATTCTCAAACAATTGGCCAAATGCGCCATTGATTACCACTGTTTAACCGCCCAAAATATCTTTTATCAACGCTGGGAAGCGGGCATACCGGTGTCGCCGGTTTGTAACGCCGATTGCCTAGGTTGTATCTCCAAGCAACCCGCTGAATGTTGCCCCTCTCCCCAGGGCCGCATTAACTTCATCCCCAGCGCCGCGGAGATCGCGGAGCTGGCCCTGCCCCACCTGGAAAGCGGGGCCGAAGCCATTATCAGTTTCGGACAGGGCTGCGAGGGAGAACCGGCCTTGCAAAAAGAATTGCTGGTCGAAGCGATAAAGGTAATAAGGCAAAGGACCACTAAAGGAACGATTAATATCAATAGTAACGCCGGTTATTTTCAGGCCGTCCGGGAAATGGCGGATGCCGGGCTGGATAGCATTAGAGTGAGCCTCTTCTCGGCCGTACCGGAAAATTACAACTGGTATCATCGCCCCAAAGGATACACCTTGGATGAGGTGGAAAAGTCCTTAAAGTACGCCGCCGATCAGGGCTTGATGGTTGCGATTAATCTTTTGTTTTACCCCGGTTTTACCAACCAAAAAGCAGAGACCGAAGCCCTTTACGGACTGATAGCCCGGACCGGACTAAGACAGGTCCAGCTCCGCAATTTAAACCTTGATCCGGAAAAGCTGTCAACCAGGATTAGTAATGAAGAACTGCCGACGGTTGCAGCCTGGCTGGAGCGTTTGGAAAAAAATTTCCCAGAACTTCAGCTGGGGAACTATACTCAGCCTATAGCAAACAAATAGCTATTCGGAAGTGGATTAACGTTTTCTTAGTCCTTCTAGGATCATTTTGAATAATGGCTGGCGATAACCGCTTAAATCCTCAGTAATTTGCCCCATCTCCACCTCCACGATCATTCCCAGGATCAATCCGACAATCACTTGGGCCATTTTATCAACGTCAAACGGGACAAATTCCCCTTTTTCGATCCCCAACGCCAATAATTGGCCGACTAATTCCCTCCATTGAGTGGCCTTGTTTTTTAACCCCCTGATTAGCTCTCCCAGCCTGGTGGATGTTTGGGGATCGGCTTGAATAAACAAGGCCTCCGCGAAACCGCTGCGTTCGCTGTGATACTGAATAAAGATATCGTACAGTTTATACAGGGCGTCTACAGTCGAAACCGGGTTTTTGACCACCGCCGCCATTTGCTCCTGCAAGGATTCCAAGCCTTGTTCCAATATTGAGATGTATATTTGGTCTTTGCTTTTAAAATAAGAATAAATGGTCCCCTTCCCCAGCTCAGCCCTTTCGGCTATTTCATCAACGGTGGTCACCTCATAACCCTTCTCTTTAAACAACTCCCTGGCGGCATCCAAAATCATCTCCCGCCGCATTTTTTGTTCGCGTTCCCTCCGGCTGGCAACAGTCATGATCTTTCCCCTTTCAAACCGACGGTCTTTTGTTGACTAAAAGTCAACACTTTAAACAATACACTAAAAAAAATGAAGAAGCAAGTTCAGGTTGCCCGGTTTTTAAGCTTTCCGGCAAATTAAAGGGAATTGACGGTATTTTTTACAATAAATCGTCGGAATTTAAATGAAAGATCCATATTTTGAATAATATTCTTGTTTATTGGTCGAAAATAGACTATACTTATGACATGGGCGTGTTCTAGATTTTAGAATGATCATTTGGAATCAATAATGGCCGGAAGCGGCTATGATTATTGAAATTCGGAAATCGACCGCCCCAATTATTCTTTTAAAAGTAATCCGAAACAATACAATAACAAAAAAAGAAGGAGGCTTTTTATGAAAACTTTAGCAGTTTTAGCAATGGCCCTGGTTTTGGTTTTTTCCATGGCGGCGGTAGTTATGGCGGAGGGGAATTTCTATTTTGATTTAGGAATTAGCGGTTCCAGTACCAACACCATGAAACTCCCCAATCTCGATCTGGGGGCGATAGGAACTAACCCGGCTCTTTTGGGGGCGACCGACTCAAAGATGAGTTACGATGGGACGTCCGGTTACCTAATCGGTGGAGAATATAATTTCGGCAGGTATAAAGTTGTTGCGGAGTATACCGGAAATACTTTTAAGAATACTGGAGTGACAGGTACAAAACAACCGGCTGCGGGTGGCGGTTCAATTAATCTTCCCGGAAATTCAGACTTGAATTTTACCGCCAACGTAACCCTGATTAAAGGCGGCTACCGTTTTCTTGATAATGATCGTTTTAAACTTGATGCGGTTATTGGCTACCTAGGACTTAATGTAACAGGCATGTCGGGAAATTATACTGATGCTAATTTTTCCAATGGCGGGCCCGTCGTTGGCTTGGATGGCAGTTACGATGTATCGGAAAAATTTTCAATCAGCGCCTCTTACGGGACAACTATCGGTGCTTCATCATCAATGAAAGCGATGGATAAAATGTCGCCGACGTCCAGCGAAAGCAGTCTTACCGCCTGGCGAATCAAAGGGTTGTATATGGTCAATGAAAAATGGGGAGCCTACTTATCCTACTCGAATCTGAATTCATATCTGAAATATAAATTTGCCATTGGAGAAGTTACGGTGGACTCGGTCTGGAGCGGTTGGGCGCTTGGGGCCAATTACAAATTCTAATAAACAAAAGCCTGTTCCCAAAGGGGAACGGGCTTTTTAATTAGGGCCAAGCTTAATAACTTTATCGAAGAGGATTTTAATTACCAAGCTAATATTTGTTGACACGAATTTTCCCTGTGATATAATATAAGAGTTATTATGGAAACAGGTATGTGAGGTGACAATCGTGAAGGAAGGCATCCATCCCCAGTACTATAAGACCAAGGTGACCTGCGCCTGCGGGGCGTCATTTGAGACCGGCTCCACCAAGAAGGAGATCCGGGTGGAAATATGCTCAAAATGTCACCCGATGTTCACCGGAAAACAACGGATCGTTGACAGCGGCGGACAGGTTGAGAAGTTTAAAAAACGCCTGGAGAAAAAATAAGTTTGACAAACAGAGCTTCGGGCTCTGTTTTCTCTATATAGGAAAAATTTGGCCCAAAAATTTACATTTAATCCATTGGGAAGGTGACTAAATGAAAAAGCAGCCCGAGTTCCAATACGGAGGGCAGGCGGTTATCGAAGGGGTCATGATGCGGGGCAGGGAGCATCTTGCCATAGCCGTTCGCAAAAATAACGGCGAGATCGTCATCAAAAAGGACCCGGTAGGAACGGTTACCAAAAAGTATCCCTTTCTCAAATGGCCGTTTCTCCGGGGCGTGGTCGCGCTGTGTGAATCTTTCGGTATCGGTATGAAGGCTCTGATGTTTTCAGCCGATCAATTTATGGAAGATGAGGAAGAGACTAAACTGTCTAGTTGGGAAACAACCCTAATGGTTACAGTGGCCCTGGGACTGACGGTTATCCTTTTTATTCTACTGCCGCTGCTAGGACGGATGGCGATCCATCATCTTTTCAAAGCCGGCGCCTTTTGGGAGAATTTTACCGAGAGCACGCTCCGGATGTTGATTTTGATCGCTTATATTCTATCGGTTTCAGTCTTAAAGGATATCCAAAGGGTTTTCGCCTACCATGGGGCTGAACACAAAACCATCAATACTTTTGAGGCCAAAGAAGAGTTGACAGTGGAAAACGCCCGTAAGCACACCACCTTTCATCCCCGCTGCGGCACAAGTTTTCTCCTGTTTGTAGTGATTATCAGCGCCGTCTTTTTTTCTTTTTTAAGGTATGATACGGTTTGGATGCGGCTTTTAACCCGCATAATTTTACTGCCGGTGGTGGCCGGAGTCTCTTACGAGGTGCTGAAGTTTACCGGCAGGCATCAGAACTTTTTTTTATGGCGCTGGTTGAGTTATCCGGGATTTTTGTTGCAAAAACTCACCACTAGAGAGCCCGATGATCAACAACTTGAGGTGGCGATTAATTCCCTGGTGGCGGTACTCCGGGAGGAAGCGCCGGTGATCGTCGGCGGGAAGGTGTATACCGCCGAGGCGGTTAAAATCGAGCAACCGGCGACGACTTAAAATGTGCGGGAGATAAAATGATCGACAAGTTGGCTTCGATTGAAGAAAAGTATAATGAATTGACCCAGCAGCTCAGCGACCCGCAGGTGCTGGCTGATCCTCCTTTATTTCAAAAACTGGCCAAGGCCAGCGCCTCCCTTAGCGAGCTGGTCGAGGTTTACCGGGAGTATAAGAAGGTGCAGGCGGATCTCGCTACCGCTCAAGAAATGCTTCAGGAAGAGACCGGGGAAGCCGCGGAACTGCTGGACGCGGAGATTGAACAGTTAAAAGTTGAGGAAGCCCGGCTGGCGGCCAGGATTAAAATCCTTTTGCTTCCCAAAGACCCCAATGATGAAAAGAATGTCATCATGGAAATCCGGGCGGGCACCGGAGGCGAGGAAGCGGCTTTGTTCGCCGGGGATTTATTCCGGATGTACACCCGCTATTTTGAGGCCAAGGGCTGGAAGATGGAGATTTTGAGCTCCAGCGATTCCGACCGGGGCGGTTTTAAAGAAATAGTTTTTTCGGTGGAAGGCAATGGGGTTTACAGCCGGATGAAGTTTGAAAGCGGAGTTCACCGGGTGCAACGGGTTCCGGAGACCGAGGCCAGCGGTAGAATTCACACCTCTGCGGCTACAGTGGCTGTCTTGATTGAGGCCGAGGAGGTTGATGTGGAAATAAACCCCAACGATTTACGGGTTGATGTCTTTCGGGCCGGCGGCCATGGAGGCCAATGCGTAAACACCACCGATTCGGCGGTGCGGATAACCCATTTACCCACCGGTTTGGTAGTTACCTGCCAGGATGAAAAATCACAACTGAAAAACAAGGAAAAGGCGATGAAGGTTCTCCGGGCCCGGCTGTTAGAGAAGTTCAGCAGCGAACAACAGCAAGAGATGGCCCAGGCCCGCCGGGATATGGTCGGCTCCGGCGACCGCAGCGAAAGAATACGGACTTATAATTTCCCGCAGAACCGGCTGACCGATCATAGGATTAACTTAACACTGTATCATCTAGACTCGATTATCGAGGGGAATCTGGATGAAGTCATCGAACCGCTGATTACGGCAGCCCAGGCTGAACGGTTGCAAAATGTCGACCAATAAGATGACTATAGGAGAGATACTCGGGAAAACCGTCCCTTTTTTGCAGGAAAAAGGGATTCCTAATCCCCGCCTGGAGGCGGATTTAATGCTGGCCCATGTCCTTGGCCTCCCAAGGATTAAGTTGTATTCCAACTGGGATCAGCCTTTGAAACCCATCGAGGTTCAACAATATCGCGCCATTTTGGTTAAACGGGTCCAGGGTTGCCCCATGGCCTACCTTACCGGGGAAAAAACCTTTATGAGTTGGGATTTTATCGTTAATCCGGCGGTATTGATCCCCCGCCCTGAAACCGAACTGTTGGTGCAGGCAGCCTGCGATTTAATGAAAGGACGGACCGGAATCCGCGGGATTGATGTTGGCACCGGCAGCGGAGCGATAGTTGTCTCTTTGGCTAAATTATTACCGGACAGCCTTTGGCAGGCGATTGATATCTCGCCGGAGGCTTTAAATATAGCCATAACGAATTCCGAACGGTTGGGAGTCTCTTCCCGGGTGTCTTTCAGCCTTGGCGATCTTTTGCAACCGGTGTTGGACCAGGCGCCCGCCGTCAAGTTCGATTTGGTGGTCTCCAACCCTCCCTATATTCCTAGCCAAGAAATTAAACAATTACAGGCTGAGGTTCGTCAAGAACCTTGGCTGGCTTTGGACGGCGGCGCGGACGGTTTGGCCGTATACAGGAGATTGATCCCTCAGGCTGCAAAAGTACTGGCTCCGGGGGGATATTTGGTATTGGAACACGGTTATAACCAACGGAGGGAAGTTGAGGCCATGTTGGCTCAATCGGGCATGGAGTCCCGGTCATTTACAGATTTAGCCGGTTGGGACCGGATTTTGGTCGGCCATTTGGGGAAGACCGTCAATGCATGAGTTATCGCTGACCGAAAAGATTTTGCGACTCGTTTTGACTGAGGCCGAAACCCACCGGGCGAAGCGGGTCACCAAAATCAAGATTGTGATAGGGGAATTATCCGGCATCCTGGAAAGCTGTGTGGAATTCTATTTTCAATTGATTGCCAAAGACACGCCCGCTCAAGGCGCTAAATTGGAATTTACCCGGGCCGAGGCCCGGTTATATTGCATACACTGCGCTAAGGAATTTAAAAAACAACCCCGTGATTTTCTCTGCCCGGAATGCGGAAGCTTGGGGAGATTAACCGCCAGCGGGCAGGAATGCACGGTGGAAAGTATCGAGGTGGAATAATAATGGAGATAAAAATAGCCCAGGATCTTTTTGCGAATGAGGCGGAATTGGCAGCCCAAAATAAACAACTATTCCGGGAACGCGGTTTGATGGTGGTTAATTTACTGGGGTCCCCCGGCGCCGGGAAAACCGGTATCATCCGGCAGACAGCCAGGTTGTTAAAGATTCCGATGGCTGTTATTGAAGGAGACCCGGCCTCAAGTATCGATACCGACTTATTGAACTCGCTCGGCATTTCCGCTTATCAGATTAATACCGAGGGAGTTTGCCATCTGGAGGCGACAATGGTTTCCAAGGCTTTAGCCGATTTTAAGGTTTCCCCGCAAACTCTGGTATTTATTGAAAACGTGGGGAATCTGATCTGCACCGCCGGTTATCCATTGGGTGAGGCCCTCCGGGTGGTGGTGCTCGGGGCCAGTGAAGGCGACGACAAGCCGTTTAAGTACCCCGACATCTTTCAAGGAGCGGATGCGGTTATTCTTAATAAAATTGATCTCCAAACAGCGGTAGATTTTAATAAAGAGCGCTTTTACAAAGGAATTCACACGTTGCATGAGAAATTACCGGTATTTGAGGTCTCTTGTAAGACCGGAAGCGGTGTCGAGGCTTGGGTTAACTGGCTGGCGGTACGGGCGGCGGCCTATTGGGCCGGGTGATCGTAAATGCGGCGCTGGCTGGTTAATGTAAGCGGTTTGGTGCAAGGGGTCGGGTTCCGCCCCTTTTTGTTTAACTTGGCCCGCCGGCAAGAACTTACCGGTTGGGTCCGGAATAATTTTGCCGGGGTCGAACTGGAGATCCAGGGTGAGCCGGATAAACTGGCCTCGTTTGTTAAGGCTGTCAAGACTGAAGCTCCGCCAGCCGCTCTAGTGGAAACTATAACTATATCCGAGATTCCACCGGTAAAGGAAGACGCTTTTTTAATATTAGCCAGTGAATTCGGTCAAGTTCAAGGCTCGCCATTACCCGATCAGGGCATCTGCGGCGCCTGTATGGATGAGTTTTACAATGGAAAAGACCGCCGCCACCACCACCCCTTTAACAGTTGCACTGTATGCGGACCAAGGTTCACCATTATCAGGGATCTGCCGTTTGATAGGAACCGGACCTCGATGGCCGGATTTAATCTTTGCCTAGACTGCTCCGGCGAATATACCAACCCGGCGGATCGTCGTTTTCATGCTCAGACCATTGCCTGTCCCAAATGTGGTCCTTCCTTGTGGTTCGCTGAACCCGGCGGAAAACCGGTAGACGGCGATCCCGGCCAACGGGCGCGGGCCGTTCTCAAATCCGGGGGGATCATCGGAGTCAAAGGAATAGGCGGCTATCATCTGGCCTGTTTGGCATCTGCCGAGTGTGCCGTTGAAAAATTAAGAGTACGCAAGGGCCGCGATAACCGGGCTTTTGCGGTCATGTTCCGCGATCTTGAGACCCTCGAAGAATATTGCGAGCCGGCACCGGCCGAGAAGGAATTGCTTCTATCGCCGGCCAGGCCCATCTTGTTACTGCCTCAAAGAGCGGGTTCCAAGTTAGCCCGGGCCGTCAATCCGGGCTTGAAAGAGATCGGGGCCTTCCTTCCTTATACCGGGATTCAACTGTTGCTCTTTGATAAAGAAATCGACGCCTTGGTAATGACCAGCGGAAACCGTTCGGGGGAACCGCTGACCATCGAGGACCATGAAGCTGTCAGTGATTTAGGAGCCATGGTCGAGGGATTTCTAATGCACAACCGGGAGATTCTATGGCGTTGTGATGATTCGGTGCTCCGGTTTCAACAGGGACATTTCATCGGAATTAGGCGCTCAAGGGGTTATGTGCCGGCCCCGGTGAATTCCGGCCGGAATTTAGCGCCTTTACTCGCTTGCGGGGCCCAGCAAAAAAATGTCTTTGCAGTGACTAAAGGGGAGAAGATTTACTTAAGTTCCCATCAGGGCGACTTGGATAATTTAGCCAGTTTTTTAATCTACCGGGAAACCATAGAGCGGTTTCTGCGTTTATTACAATGTAGTCCGGAGTGGGTCATCCATGACTTGCATCCGGATTACAACTCCACCATTTACGCCAAGAGTTTGCCTCTTAAATCAATCGGAATCCAGCATCACTTAGCCCATATCGCCAGTGCCGTCGCAGCCTGCCGGATACAGGCCCCGGTTATCGGAGTGGCTTTTGACGGTTCCGGATATGGTATTGATGGCACTGTCTGGGGCGGGGAATTCTTTTACGGATACGAGACCAGTTGGGGGCGGATGGGCACTTTTATTGATTATCCCTTACCTGGCGGCGAGGCGGCGATCCGGGAACCTTGGCGGATGGCAGCCGCTTACCTGAGAAACAATCCGGGGCTTGGCAAATGGCTGGACCGGAATGGATTAGCCGGGCAATGGCCAACCTTGGAAGCAGCTCTAAAGCTGGGTATTAATTCACCATTGACCTCCTCGGTGGGCCGCTTTTTTGACGGGGTCGCCGCTCTAACCGGCGGGCCGCCGACAGTGACATACGAAGGTGAAGCGGCTATTTGGTTGGAAAATCAAGCTGATTCATCCGTTGAAAAGTCCTATGATTTTACAATCTCAGCTGATGATGAAGGATTCCGGATTGATCCGGGTGAAGTTGTCAATCAGGTATACCAAGACTTAAGCCGGGAAAGCGCCAGAGTGATCAGTATGAAGTTTCACCGGACCATTGCCGCTATTATTGTTGAAACAGCAAAGCTGATAAGGGATGAAACCGCATGTAGCCGGATTGTTCTAAGTGGTGGTGTCTTTCAAAACCGTTTACTACTTGATTTGACAATGAACCTTCTCCAAAAACACGATTTTCAGGTGTACGTTCCGGAGATTGTTCCGGTTAATGACGGCGGAATCGCTTTGGGACAGGCCTGGCTAGGCAGCTTAATGATTGAAAGGGGAGTTACCGATGTGTTTAGCGGTTCCCGGAGCAGTAACTAGGATTGACGGCGCCAAAGGCGCGGTGGATTTCTCCGGCGCCAGCCGGTTGGTGGATTTGCGGTTGGTCCCGGAGGTTAAAGTAGGGGATTACGTGTTGGTTCATGCCGGTTGCGCCATTCAAATCGTTCCGGCGGATGAAGCCATAGAGACTATCAAATTATTCGCCGAGGTTATGGGTTCCGAGGCAGGCCATGAGTGAGCAAAGTTTGCTCGAGCTGATAAAACAGTTGCAAACAGAATTTTCCGGAATGAACTGTACCTTAATGGAGGTTTGCGGCACTCATACCAACGCCATCCGGAAAGCCGGAATCCATCGCCTGCTGCCGCCCGGCGTCCGGTTGCTCTCTGGACCGGGGTGTCCCGTTTGCGTTACCGGGAGCAACTATATTGAGCAGGCCGTAAATTTAAGCAAGGAACCCGGTACCATTGTAGCCACTTTTGGGGATTTGCTGAAGGTTCCCGGCAACAGCGAGACTTTGGCCGAGTCCCGCGCCGGCGGCGGGCGGGTCAGGATTGTCTATAGTCCGCTGGATGCAGTGGAATTGGCAAAGAATAACCCCCGGGACCGGGTGGTCTTCTTGGGGGTAGGCTTTGAAACCACGGCTCCGGTAATCGCCCTGGCTATTCAAACGGCGAAACAGGAAAAAGTAAGGAATTTCTCGGTATTGCCGGCATTAAAGATTCTCCGGCCGGCGCTGGAGGCTTTATTGCAAGATCCCGGGCTTTCGTTAGACGGGTTAGTAGCTCCCGGCCATTTAAGCGTGGTGATCGGCGCCGCGGCTTTTAAATTTTTACCGGAAAAATACCATTTACCCACGGTGATTACTGGTTTCGGAATTGGCGAAATCTGGCTGGGTTTGGCGGCTCTATTGAAACAAATCCAGCGGGCCGAGGCCAAGTTGGAGAATATGTATCCGCGGGCGGTAGCCGCCGGGGGAAATACGGCCGCCCGCAAATTGATTGGTGAGGTATTCCAAGTCGAAGATGCCGAGTGGCGGGGTTTGGGTTTGGTTAAAAAATCTGGCTTCGGTCCGGCCGGGGAGTATCAGGAATATGACGCCCGGGTTCGTTTTCACTTGCCGGCGGTACCCTCCAAAGAGCCTCCCGGGTGTCTGTGCGGCATGGTTTTATTAGGTAAAAAGGCGCCGGAGGCTTGCCCTCTTTTTGATACCCAATGCCGGCCGGACCATCCGGTGGGGCCCTGCATGGTGTCTTCTGAAGGCGCCTGCGCCGCTCATTTTTATTACCGCGATCGGGGTGGAATTTGATGACGGCCAAAATCAGACTGGCGGAAGGCGGCGGTGGGGAGGCCACTTCCAATTTGATTCAAAAGGTATTCTGGTCCCGTTTTCAACATCCGGAGCTGCTGAAAGGGAACGATGCGGCGGTAATCAATTGCCCGGGCCGGCGTTTAGCGGTATCCACCGATTCATTTGTAGTGACTCCCTGGCGGTTTCCGGGCGGGGATATAGGCAAGCTGGCTGTTTGTGGCACAATCAACGATTTAACGATGATGGGAGCAGCCCCCTTGGGATTGACGGCCTCTTTTATCATTGAGGAAGGATTCGACCTGGAGTCGTTGGAAACGATAGCGCAATCGATGGCTGATGCAGCACAGGAAGCGGAAGTCCCGGTTATTACGGGCGATACCAAGGTGGTAAACAAGGGAGCGGCGGATGGAATTTTTATCAATACCACAGGTGTTGGAACGGTGGAACCAGGGGTTGAATTGGGTGGAGAAATGGCCCGTGACGGCGATCAAGTGTTAATCACGGGAACCATCGGAGACCATGGCGCCGCAGTTTTAATGGCCCGGGGAGAATTGGGCATTTCCAGTTCGTTAGTAAGCGATGTCGCTCCTTTAAATAAGTTGTTATTCCCGATTATTAAGAAATATCCAACCGGAATAAGAGTGCTTAGAGACCCGACCCGGGGTGGTCTGGCGGCAACCTTAAATGAAATAGCCCGTCAATCAAGGGTTTCAATCTGTCTCTCCGAGGACAAAATTCCGGTAAAGCCGGAAGTAAAAGGAGTTTGCGGGTTGTTAGGCTTGGACCATTTATATTTTGCCAACGAAGGCAAGGCCATCTTGATCTGCGATCCTCAAATCACCGAGGCTGTTATCCGGTTGTTACGCAATAATCCCTTGGGCAAAGACGCCGCCGCAGTCGGCGCCGTAAACGCGAGAAACCCCGGTTTGGTAAGCATCCGGAATGAAATCGGCGGCGAACGGATATTACCAATGGGTAGCGGCGAACAATTACCAAGAATTTGTTGAGGGAAAATTCCGCCAGCGGAAGGAAAATGTTTAAATTTAGGGAAATATTTTACGATTGATTTGTTCGTTCCTGTTTTTAAGCAGCTTTTAACCCCCGTTCTTTTCCGGGCTTTCTAAGGACGAATAGCTAAGATAAATTAGGTGAAATTATGCGGAGATTAATACCAGTTTTACTCATAGCTTTTACCTTGGTAACGGCATCCCTGGTTAAAGCCGAACCCCCGGATGATCTGGTTTTCTTTTCTCAGGTGACCTCCGGCCGGAAAACTATTTACAGTTGCCGTTACGACGGGACAGACCTCCGTTCCATTGTCAGCGGTAAGAGTATCCGCCCTTTTTTAGTCGGTAAACACTTCCTTTTCTTCAGCGATCACCAGCTTTTTGAGTATAATGTGCTTTCCCGCCAGACAAAGCTATTAACCAGATTCTCCGAAAATGAAATAGCAATTCAACAATTGGCCGGCGGGTCCGGGGGTCCGGATCAGGCTCTGGTTTTGGCGCTAGGTGATTATGGAAGGAATTATTACATTTTAGAGTTTTCCGACGGCAGTATCAGACCAGCCCAGAACAATTATTTTACCGGAACCGGCTCTACGGCCTTAAAGGGCTACAGCCCGGATGAAAAAAGCCTGACTATTGTCAGGCAGGCCTCGGTAAACTTCCGTTTTGAACTGATACTCCAGGAAAAGATGAAAGAAAAGTTCAAAACCACTTGGACTCTACCTAATCATATGACGGTAATCCCCGAAGGGCCGGTCTGGTCTCCCAACTCCCGGATGATCGCCTTTTACGCCAAAGAATTTAACAGCCCGGAGGGCTTTTATTCCCTTTATATTTTCAACTTGGACACTAGAGAGCTCCGTCTCATTCAGGAACAGGTCTTTTCCAAGTTCGCCTTCGGCGATTTCCGGGTAGGCCCGTTTATCCCCAATTGGTCGAAGGACAGCCGGAATATTATTTTCCAATACCAACCCTATGGCCTACCGACAGAAAGTTCGATCATCAAATACGAGATCGAGGCGGAAAAGAAAGTAGTCTTATACAACAACCGCGGGCATATGCTTTATCCTTCATGGTCCCCTTCAGGAAGGAACATTTTATTTTTAGCCAACCAGGAGACAAACAAAGATCAGCTTTATGTAATCTCCGGCAATGGCGAAAAGGTTTGGCGGCTTTCGCCTTCCGATGGCTATAGCGAATGGGCCGTTTGGTACAACCCGGAGTAATCAACGCAGATTACAAAGCCCCTCCTTTATTCCCCCTGGCCGTTTGGCTCATCAAAAATCTTCCAGCAGCCTTTTGGATAGTTCCCGGTATGGCGGAAAAAATAAGGACAAATAAATACCGGAGGAATAAAAAATGGAAGATATTACTGTTTACACCACTCCCACCTGTCCCTGGTGCTCCAAAGCAAAAACCTATCTTAAAGATAAGGGCCTGTCTTTCACTGAGAAAGATGTTTCCGATGATTACCGGGCAGCCCGGGAAATGATTGACCTTACCGGGCAGCGGAGTGTGCCGGTGATCAGAAAAGGCGGTCAATATGTAGTCGGTTTCGACCCGGAGCGTTTGGAAAGTATGCTGCATTGATTTACGGGAGATGAAAGCATGACTTACGATTTGATCATTGTCGGGGCCGGACCATCGGGAATGACAGCCGGAGTCTTTGCGGCTAGAAAAGGTTTGAAGACTTTAATTATCAGCAAAGATATCGGCGGCCAAGTAAACTGGACTACCGATATTGAAAACTATATGGGTTTTCAGGAAATCGACGGTCAGGCTTTAATGGCAAGATTTGAGGAACAGGTTAAGGAATTGCAATTGGAGGAGAAGCTGACGGAGGTGACTTCGCTCAATAAAGAAGGAGACTTCTTTAAAATTAAGACTACCAATCAGGAAGAGTTCACCGCCAAGGCCGTCATCATCTCTTCAGGGAAAAAACCAAAAACCCTCAACGTTCCGGGAGAAACAGAGTTCCGCAATAAAGGCGTCAGCTATTGTTCAACCTGTGATGGACCGCTTTTTCGCAATCTACCCGTCGCTGTGGCCGGCGGCGGTAATTCAGCCGTTAAATCGGTATTGGATTTAGCCAATTACGCTTCGGAGATCCATTTAATAACCATGGGCGGCTTGACTGCTGATCTTCTTCTGGCCAAGCGGCTGGATGGCCTCACTAAACTTCGGAAATATCTTCAACATACTATAGTGGAGATTAAAGGCGCCAAATCGGTGGAAAAAATTCTGGTGGAGGAGGTGAAGACCAAACAACGGTTTGAACTCCCGGTTCAGGGGGTCTTCATTGAGATTGGACTCGATCCCAACAATGATTTTTTAGGGGATTTGGTAAGGAAAAATGAGGCTAAGGAGATAAGTATAGACTGTTTTTGCCGCACCAACGTCCCGGGACTTTATGCTGCAGGCGACGTGACTTCGGTTCCGGAAAAACAGATTATTGTCGCCGCCGGCGAAGGCGCCAAAGCGGCCTTGAAAGCCTGGGAATACTTGATAAAAACCCCGGATTCCAATTATGTTCATTAAGTTACTTCATTGATACGCATTGGTATATCCCTTCTTGATCAGCCATATATTTTAAAGGATATCCGACGTAAATCTGTTTGATCGGATGAAACCTGACGCCCGCTGCGGATTAAGCGGAGGGGAAAACTATGCGCATTGTATTCTTCCGTAAATTAAAAATACTGGCTGGAGCGGCGTTTGTATCTTTATTAACTCTTTCCCTGGTTATCTATCCAAAGCAGGGAGTTGAGGCGGCAATTACCGGGTTAAAGGTTTTTTGGGAGATTGTTCTCCCGTCATTGCTGCCGTTTTTTGTATTATCAGAGGTTATGTTGGGGATGGGAGTGGTCCATTTTATCGGAGTGCTACTCGAACCATTAATGAGACCTTTGTTCAACGTTCCCGGGGTTGGCGCTTTTGCCCTGTCAATGGGTTTGGCTGCCGGCTACCCGATGGACGCCGTTATCACCGGGAAGTTCCGGCGCAGCGGTTTGTGTAGCCGGGTGGAAGGCGAACGGTTGCTTTCATTTACCAATACCGCAGACCCGCTCTTTATTTTCGGGGCGGTAGCCGTAGGCATGTTCGGTCGTCCGGACCTGGGAGCGGTCTTGGCGCTGGCTCATTATACGGCCAGTTTTACGGTAGGCGTCATTTTCAAATATTATAAAAAGGAACCGGTTGTTAAAAATAGAGAGATCATTGAAAAGACCGGGCCGGGATTGATTCGCCGCGCGATCCAGGCTCTGTTTAAGGCCCGCCGGGAAGACGGGCGGCCGATAGGCAGGTTAATGGGCGACGCCGTTAAAGAGTCAATGGCGACTCTTTTGATGATCGGCGGTTTTATTATGCTTTTTTCGGTAATTGTGAAGATGTTGACAGTATTTGGGTTTCTAGCTGTTATTACCCCGATAGTGACGGGGGTATTAAGGATCTTCGGGCTGGATTCCCATCTGGTTCATGCGGTTTTTTACGGGTTGCTCGAGATTGACTTGGGAACGATGGCGGCCAGTAAAGCAATGGCGCCCTTGTTGGATAAAGTGATTATCGCCAGTTGGATTATTGCCTGGAGCGGGTTGTCAGTTCACGGGCAGGTGGCCAGCGTCATTCATGATACTGATATTCGAATGGGTCCATACATCGGCGCCCGCCTTTTACACGGTTTTTTTGCCGCCTGGTATACCTGGTTTTTAATGGGTCCACTGGCCCCCGTTTTTCTCCCGGTTAACAGGCATTTAACTGCTGTCAACAGTTTTAACCCGGTAGACCGGATAGTTTTTTCCGGCAGGCAGCTGGTAATCATTTTCGGGGTATTGATCGTTTGTTCGGGGCTTATTTATTACTCTAAGCGTTACCGGTTGATTTATCTTAAAAAAGAATAAATAAAAGGTTGCCTTCGGAATTATTTGGATATCTTTTAAAGCCGTGCGCAGTTATAACGGCTTTATTTTTTTTGATACCGGAGGAGATGGGCCGTCTATTTGGTATTTCAATTGCCTTAAAATAAGACTTGGACGTATCAATTTTAGCCTATTTCAAGACTTGAATTATTGCAGGATTTTGCCATAATATGCCGTATTTTTATAGATAGATACTTCGCTCCCGGTTAGGAGGTCAAACATGGCAACTATTTTTATAATCGTCTTGGCAACCGCTATTGTTACTGGAGGCGTTTTATTCGGCGTCAATTACTGGCTGGCCCGAAAAAACGGGGAGACCATCGCCAAACGTTATTTGATTTCCCTGGCGGTGTTATTGCTGATTTATACCGGTCTTTTTTGTTTAATCTTTTATAATTACCACAAAGCCGAGGAGACTTTCAATTTGAAGGCCGCCAGGCTGCGGGCGGAACAACAAAGGATGAGGGAAGAGCAAAAAGCGGAACTGGAAAAGATGAAGGCTTTTTATACTAAAGAGCTGGCCTTTTCCGAATGGAAAAACAGAGTCTTTACCTCCAGTAGCCAAATGAACAAAGAGCTGGAACAAGCCAAGAGCAACTATCAATTAAGCGACACGGAGGTACGAACTTGGAAAGGGGTGGCCGAAAACAACACCTTGGATAAATTGGTTCCTAAAAGGGATTCCAAGGAGGTTTTAAAGGAATACCAAACCAGGTTGAAAAAGAGTCTGAGCGAGGTAAAATCCGGCCACACCCTGTTGAATTCCGATATCCGGATGTTGAGCGAGAATATCAATGCCATCCGCTTTGTCGGGAAGGAGTACGAGAAGGTATTAAGTTCATTTAGAGAGTTGTATGACAGTATAACTTCGAATAACGGCCCGGAACCCGTTATGCCTAAGCAACAAAAGTTTTTGTTCTTCCCGATCAAACAGAAAGAATACAATCAGTTGTTGCAGCAATATTATGAGAACAGGGGCAACCAGCAAGCCACCGCCGAGATAGCCGTGAAATTAAAGGATGCCATTGATAAGGCGGAAGCGGAATTTAAGCGGATAAATAAAAAGTTCGAGGATAACCTGGGTTATCTCGATTCCAATGCCGGTTCCATCAGTTATAATTCGGAGAAATTGCAGAGACTAATTGAGGCAGCCATCAGTGAAGTGGAGCTTATCAATGAAAACGATTCCCAAACCCAAATGAGTATTAAAATCAATAGTAATCAAAAGAATTGAGTATTTTATCTAATCCAGGCCGGAAAGGAAACATTCCGGCCTTAAATTTGTACGCCCGGCATGGGCGTTGTCTATAGGGTGGAAGTCCCGAACGGGGGCTGGCGAGCGCCTACCGTTAGCAGAAGGCAAGGGTGTTAACCGTGAGGTTAAATCTGAAGGAAGCCGGA
>JBLNCU010000082.1:0-14764 GCA_050260935.1 Bacillota bacterium | reverse complement strand
TTCCCAACTGGCAAAAAATGTCCAATCTATAGTTAATCCTTAAATGGAGATTCTAAATTTACAATGAAGTGATTTAGAAGATGGAGTGGTTAAGATGGATGAAGAACAGGAGTTAAAAAAGGGTATTGTCATTGTCGAAGATGCCGAGGCGCTTTTTTCAATGATGGCCCTGAAGATTAACGATCCCCGGGCGCGGGAGATGTACCGGGATTTATGCGCCGATATGGATAGACATTTAAAATATCTTCGCGATCGACAAAACTTTCTGCAACAAAAAAAGGTGTAAGAGGCGCCGGCTATAAATATTCCGCTTCGAAAAGAAGCCTGGTTTTAAGAGAGATTCAACAGTGATTTGACGGCTTTTTTAATCTCCGCATAACCGGTGCAGCGGCAAAGATTTGGTTTCAGCCAGTCGGCAATCTGTTCATCGGTGGCATTGGGTTGGAAGGTCAATAAACTTTGAGCATTTAGAATAAATCCGGGAGTACAATAACCGCATTGCAAGGCGAACTCCTTGGCGAAGGCCTTTTGAATCGGGGTGTCCCGCAGTCCTTCAATAGTCGTCACTTCATGCCCTACTGCCTCCACTGCCAGCATTAGGCATGATTTAACGGGTTTACCATCGACTAATACGGTGCATGCCCCGCAGTCCCCGCTTTCACAACCGATTTTAGCCCCGGTCAGGCCTAGTTGACGGCGGAGAACTTCTAAAAGGGTATCGGCCGGCCTCACTACCGCGCTTCGCAGTTCTCCGTTAACCTTGAGGTCTAGAATTCCCTTGCCTGACATCTGCGCCCCGTTAAAGCTGTTATCGGGAATCCCTTTTGCCAAGTTTTCCAACATTTATAAAGCCGCTCCCTCAAATTTTTCGAGCAGATCTTCAAGGGTTTTCCGGAATAAGAATTCCCGGTATTCTGAGGACCCGTGTATATTATTGGCCGGCGGCGCCGGCAGACTGTCCATGGCCCGCCCGATACGGTCAGCGGGAGTGAGATCCGTCCGGTTAAATTCTTCTTCCATTTTAAGAGAGCGGAAAGGATAATCGCAGAGCCCACTGAAGGCAACTCTGATTTCCAAATCTTTTTTTACCGCGGCTGTGGTTAGCAACGGATAACCGCTGCACTGATATTTGGTCCTTTTTAAACTGAAAAACGGTAATTGAGTATAGAGCCGCTCCGTGCTGATTTGCACCAGGAACTCTCCCTTTTCAAGGCGGAGTTTTTCCAAAAAAACCTCGTTAACCGGTATTGTGTTGGTCCCGTTTTGGCCGGCGATCACTACCCAGCTGTCTGCCAGCAGAAAAGGCAAAACTCCCTCCCGGTATGGAGTTTGGCTGCAGATGTTTCCCCCCAGGGTGATCTGGTTTCGTAATGTATGATCCACTGCCGATTGCATCAAAGCAGTGAGCAGCGGAAATAAGTTCGCTTCAATAATCCGGTTAAGGGTAAGTCCCGCCCCAATTTCCAGCCGGTCATTCCGGAATTCCAATAAGTTGCATTCGGGAATCCCTTTAATATCGATGACAGCTCCGGTGTGAAACTTGTTTGCCACGGCCAGGGCGATAATCTCCGTTCCCCCGGAGTAATAAACCGGTTCTTTCCCTTGGGAATCAAGTTCAACAAATAATTTTACCGCGTCCCCGATGGAAGAAGGCTTATAGTATTCAAAGTCGAACGGGATCATGACTCTTCTCCCTTACTTTGGTCCAAATTTGTTCCGGGGTTAATGGAAGCTGGTTCAGTTCCACTTCGGCCGCTCTGGAGAGAGCATTTCCTAAAGCCGCGGGAATTCCGATAATCCCATGTTCACCAATTCCGCGGGCCCCGTAAGCCGAGTCGAGCTGTGGAGTCTCTACAAAATCAACCAAATATTCCGGGTTCTCCCCAAAACGCATCAATTTATAAAGGTTGAATTCCGGGTTTTCAATGATCCCCTGGCCGTTGAATAATAATTCTTCCCGGGTGCCGATCCCCAGCCCCATGCACATTCCCCCCATTACCACTCCCTTGGCGGCCTGAGGATTGATAACTTTTCCGGCGTCAAGAACAATGGCGGCTCTTAGAACTTTATATGTACAATATCTGGTGTCGTATTCAACCTCAACCGCCTGAGCCCCCACCGCCCAAGCCAGTCCGCTTTTACCTCTACCGGTTTCAAAATCCAGCGCCGTTAAATGTTTGGCGATAAAATTGCCTCTACCGATTATCTGCCCGCCGATGGCGTTACCGTTGGGGTATTTATAGCCTTCGACAATATCCTTAAATTCAAGATACAACGATGGATCGGCACGAAGAAATACCCTTTCCCCGCCTACCTCCAGGTCATCAGGGGCACAGCGCAAAGCAACGGCGGCGATTTCGCGTAACTGCCGGATAACATCGTCAGCTGCGGCTATAACCGCCCGGCCTACCATAAAAGTAGCGCCGCCAGCCACTGTTTTCCAATATTCCGGATTTAGCTGAGTGTTAACTTCCATAATCACATGGATTTTACTGATATCCATTTTCAAGCGTTCGGAGACAATCTGGGCCAGGCCGGTTTTGGAGCCTTGCCCCATTTCCACCGAGCCGACGTTTAAATTAAGGCTGCCATCGGGGCAAAAAGTTAGTATTGCCCCGGCGCGGGCATTGTGAGGCGTTGAAGGAGTTTTCCACAAACAAGCGAGCCCTTTGGCCCGGATTTTACCATTGCCCAGATCGATTCGTTCTCCCTCATCCCAACCGATTTGTTCCCGGAGTTTCGTTAAGCAGGCCGCCAGGTTGCCGGTGTTGCTGTAAGTAATCTTGACCTGAGTCGGTGAAGTATTACCGGGAGAGATGGCGTTCTTTAAACGGAGATCCAGGGGATCGATTCCCAGGGCGTAGGCTAGCTTGTCCATTAACCGTTCGATACAGAAGGTATACTCGGCGTGGCCGAAACCCCGGAAGGATGTGGTGTAAGGGTGATTGGTATAAACCGCCAGCACTTCACAGGATAAGTTTTCGATGTTATACGGTCCGCTGCAATCCGATCCGATGGATTTACTGATGACCGCACCCATGTCCGAATACGCCCCATGATCGATATAGTATTTGAATTCGGCGGCCTTAATCCTCCCATCCCGGGAAGCCCCTAGTTTCAATCTGGCTTCCAGGCCAATCTTCACCGGAGAACTGGTTATATCCTGTTTACGGGTATTGGTGATCTTTACCGGCCTTCCCTGAACGGCCTTGGAAGCCATGTAAGCGATTAATTCCAACTGAATGGCGGCTTTCCCCCCAAATGATCCACCGACCATCGGTGTATTGACTATCACTTTCCCTTTTTCCACCTTAAAGTAACGGCTCATTAATTTACGTATAATGTATGGGGACTGTGAGGCCGTACTAATAATGATCCGGCCATCCGGCATAATCTCCGCCCTGGCCGACCGGGTTTCCATCGCGGCATGATCGATTTGAGGCATGGAAAATTCCGCTTCCACCGTTACTTCGCTTTCTGCCCAGCCTTGCTCCATGTTTCCCTTCCGGATAAAGGTTTGATCGGATATATTGCTTCCAATAACAGGATAGATCCATGGTTTAACCCTCCGATAACTGTCAAGTCGTTCATGGATCAAAGGAGCGCCTGGTTTTAAAGCGTCGCTGATGGAATTAACAACCGGTAAGGGCTGGTACTCAATCTCAATGACATCAGCGCCATGTTTAGCGGCTAATTCACTATGGGCCACCACTACGGCGACAGGTTCACCGTAATAACGCACTTTCCCCAAAGCCAGCAATGGACGATCCTCGAGTAAAGTGCCGGAAAGTGGGGTACCGGAGTCAGCGGTCACCACAGTTAAAACACCGGGCACCTGCATGGTTTTCGCAGGGTCGATTTTTTTTATTTCAGCGTGGGCATATGGGCTGGTTACCAAGTATCCGTGAAGAAGTCCGGGTTCGGTTAGATCCCGGTTGTATTTAACCGTTCCGGCAACTTTATCCCAGGCGTCCTTGCGGATGACACTGACCCCGATTCCCGCAGATTCCAGGAAGATCCCTCCAAATTATTCTTTTAAAAGCATTGATATCCGGAACAGCCAAAATAGTTCCTGATACGCTATTATATTTCCATCGGACCGCCGACTATATTCATCACCTTGGCGCATCCATTTCCAACAAACGAAATCATAATATAAAGAATGCGTTTTTTCCGATCCTTAATGGCCTTAAACAGTCTCTCGAATAACCTGGGCCAGCCGGTCAATCTCTTCCCTGCTGTTATATAACCCCAAGGAGACCCGGAGCATTCCTTTTTGACCATAGTATTGCATCAAAGGTTGGGCGCAGTGGTGGCCGGTGCGGACCGCGATCCCGCTTTGATCCAAATAACGGGCCAAATCATCAGTAGAAACACCGGCGATTACAAAGGACAATACGCCGATTTTATTGGGAGAGGTTCCGAACAAACGCAAGCCTGGTATTTTGGTAAGGACCTCGGTAGCATAATTCGTCAGCTCTTGTTCATGCCGTTCGATATTGCTTATGCCTATTCCCTGGAGATAGTCGATGGCCGCGCCCAGGCTAACGGCATCGGCAATATTGACGGTGCCGGCCTCAAATTTATGGGGCGGGCTGTTATAGGTGGTTTCCTCCATAGTTACATTCCGAATCATTCCTCCGCCGCCTTGCCAAGGAGGCATCTCCTCCAACAAGAACTTTTTCCCGTAAAGCACTCCGATACCGGTCGGCCCGTAGATTTTATGGCCGGAGAAGGCGTAAAAATCGGCATCCATATCTGCCAAATCTACTTTTAAGTGGGGTGCGGCCTGCGCGCCATCAACCACAATACAAGCTCCGTAATAATGAGCCATCTCCGACATTAATCTGACGGGATTGACGGTCCCTAAAACATTAGAAACCTGGGTCACAGCGACAATCCGGGTCCGGTGGGACAGTAATTTTTCATATTCACCGAGTGTCAGTTCTCCTTGAGGATTAAGCGGAATTACCCGGAGAAGGGCTCCGGTTTCTTTACACAGCATTTGCCAGGGAACTATATTGGAATGATGTTCCATGGCCGAGACTAAGATCTCCTCTCCCGGCCTGACTATTGTCCGGCCATAGGTCTGAGCCACTAAATTCAATGCTTCGGTAGTTCCGCGCAGAAAAATGATTTCATCGGCTGACGGGGCTCCAATAAACTGTTGCACCTTTTTCCGCGCTGTTTCATAGGCATTGGTAGCCCGGCTGGCCAAAGTATGGGCTCCGCGATGGACATTGGAATTGGACTCCCGGTAAAAACAGTTCAAGGAATCAATTACCGGTTGCGGCTTTTGAGTAGTAGCGGCATTGTCGAACCAGATCAAGGGCTGCCCGTTGATCCGTTGTTGCAAGATTGGAAAATCGCGGCGGATATTTTCAAGATCATAAGCTGGCCGCCCTTGAGCAGCCACAGGATTAGGCACTGGAACCCCTTTTAAAAAATAATAGTTTCCAGCCTGAACCGGAACGGAATTGGCGTGGGAAGCCGGTTTAATAGAGTCCCTGCTTGAAAGTGACAATAAAGGACTTTCGGGAATCGTAGCTGCTGGTTGTTGCCCCGACTTCTCCGGCTGACCGGCGGAGAAGCATTTATGATAAAGATCATTGGCTATTGAACTTATGGCTTCCTGATCATACATAGTCATAATAAGAACCCACCTCGACATTGTCCAGCATCCCCAGAGCATCATTGGTTAAAACCGCCAGGGAGAAGTAGAGGTTCATTACATAGTGGGCAATCCCTTTGCTGTCGATGCCGGCGAATTTTACCGATAAACTGGGCCGTTGTTCATCAGGGACACCGGGTTGATGTAAGCCGATAACCCCTTGCTCAGGCTCCCCGACCCGCATCAGCAAGATCCTGGTAGTGCCGGAAGAACTAAGATCCGTGCGGCATCGGTTATTGACCGTTAATTTATCGGAGGGAATGATCGGCACACCACGCCAGGTAATAAAAGGCGAACCATATAGATTGACGGTTGCGGGAGGTACCCCCCTTCTGGTACATTCACGGCCGAAAGCAGCGATCGCTTGTGGATGGGCTAAAAAGAAGGCCGGTTTTTTCCAGACGCGGGCTAGTAACGCGTCGAGATCATCGGGGGTCGGAGCGCCTTTCCGGGTGGAAAGCCGCATCTCCGGAGCCACCGAATTGAGCAATCCGAAGTCTCTATTATTAATCAACTCCCATTCCTGCCGCTCCAAAACGGCTTCAATTGTCAAACGCATTTGTTCCTGAAGCTGGTTGATTGGCACATTATATAAATCACTGACTTGAGTATTGATCTTTAAGATGGTTTGAATCATGCTTAAAGGATATTCCCTTGGATTGTCGCTATAATCGGGGAAAGTTTGGGGGAGATCGGGTTCTCCGGTATGACAAGAGATGAGATCGATCGCTTTTTCCCCGTATTCATTACACGGTCTGCCCGAAAGTCCGGCCGGTTGTTCTTCTTGAAACCCCATCTGGTTATAAGCCGGATCTTCACAGCATTTTTTGACCTTATTCAACCGGTAAACCCCCGCCTTTACGGGCACCCATGGCAAAAAGGCTAGTAACCACCGGGGGGTGATTGATTCCATCATTGGGACGGAGATTGAAACATCAGACAATTGCCGGGCAACCGCCGGATCTAAGCTGTATTGAGCTATATTGCCGTAAATACTCATATTATCACCTATTTCCATATTGGATGTTTAGGAAAAAGCGCAGTTAAATGGTATTAAAAGATACAACAGATGCTCTATTGCGAAGCGCTTTTTCGAAGGACCTGTTTTATTATGCCTGCCTTTCAACAGTCCCCCAAAGGCCTAATAGTGCCTCTCTCATATTAATATGAAAGCACAGTCCTAATGTCCACCCAATTATGCTTTTAGCCTTTGTATTTCTACCCCTTGGGCTATTGGTTGGAAAAGACTCCTGGCACACCCAGCGATATCAGGGGTTCGTCCTCTTTATAAATCTAAAACTCTTTAGAGCTTTATAAATATCTTCCGGCGGTACATGAAGTAAAGCACCACCCATTCTAGGAAAAAACTGAGCATGGTTAATCCGAGAACTCCTCCTCTACCTAACCAGGCTAATAGATCTTCACCAGTCAGCCACTTGGAAATAGCGCCGAAAGGAATGATATTGACCGCCAGGTAAATAAAGATGGAGTTTAATCCGATGACAATGAATGGAAAAGCCCATTTTTTAAAACCCTTGATATCGATAAGCCAGTAGAAAAGGGCCAAACTTATCATGCCAAGCCCCCCGGTCAACAGAGTGTAGGAACTGGTCCAAATTTTTTTGATAACCGGAAAATCAAGCCCCCAGATAAACCCTAGACCGGTCAGAATACCCCCGGCGACAGCCAAAATAAGCGCTTTTTGCCATTGGTCAACCGGTTTCCCCCGAAACCGCCATTCCCCTCTTAACCAATATCCGGTAAAAACACCTAGAAGACAGGTTACAATAGCCGGAAGGGTGCTCAACAATCCCTCAACATCCCAGGTTTTGTAGTAAAGCCGGCCCGGGAGGAAGAGGCTGTCGAAATAATTGGCGAAGTTGGCCTCCGGTGGATTCCAGACACCGGCTCCATACCCCGGCACCGGTGCAAACCGTAACAGAAGGTAATATCCGCTTAAAATTATGCCAGCTATTAAAATCTGAGTCCGGTCTTTAGTGAACAGCACCAACAAAGAGGCGGCGCAATAACTTAAGGCAATCCTCTGCAATACCCCCATCAGGCGGATATTGGTCAACCAGCCGTGGAGGTCAAGACCGGAATTACTTAAATATACCCCTAACAAAAAAAGGATAACAGTTCTGGTTACTATATGCCGCCCTATCAGCCAACGGCTTTGGCCTTTTTCCAAGCGGCGTTTAAGCGACAGACTTATGGCGACCCCCACCACAAAAATAAACATCGGATAGATCAAATCGTAAAAGGTAAAACCATTCCAATCTGCATGTTGTAACTGGGAGGTCAACATCCCGGCGCCCGGGAAATTTAAATCTTTTAAAGCACCGGCAATTTGATCGGCGCCGATTATCCAGAACATATTAAATCCGCGCAAAGCATCAAGCGAAACCAAGCGGTTCGCTTTGGCAGAGGTTTGTACTTCTGTTCGCCGGGTCAACTTCTCTTTCATTGGTACACCTGTAATAATAGCGTATACTTATTCAACTCATTGATTATTGGTTTTGCGGTATTTACCGGGATTGCGAAACCCAAGCCTGCAACCCTGGATTGGTCGATTTTTATCGAGTTAATCCCGGTTACCTGACCCCATTCCGGGGATCGGCCTCGATACTACATGGTAATGGTCATAATATACCCTTACCTGCTGATGATAATCCCGGAACCTTCGGCCGGTGATTGTCCGCCGGGATTGGGAAAGCCCAATATGGAACCCCGTTTTTATCAATCGCTTGCCGGAAAAGTAGCCGCCAGTGCCCAGTGGCCACCTTGGGAAATAGGCAATAGGGTTACTTGACTTTTGAAATTAGATATTTTAAAAAATTAAAAAATTCTTAATTTCCATCTCTCCCCTTGAATGTATTTCTTGGGCATGATATATTTATGATACTGGCGGCATCCAAAAGGAGCTGCACGGGACGTCTATTTCCCAATATTTATCAGCTTGTCCGCTTGGATCCGAGAGACTGAGACGGAAGATATCGGGTGTTAGTCCTACCTTTCTGTCTGCAGCGGGAAGGTTTTTCTTTTTTCGCTCTCGATCTTGGGCTTTAAAAGGTATACTTTTGAATACGCCAGCCGTATGGTCGTAAACTATTCACGGAGGTGTGGCAATTGTCGATTGGAGTTAATAAAGAACGCAGCTTTGCCGGTATCAGTCAATTATCCTTAAGAAGCTTGATCCTGGGAGCAATCGGCTCCTGTATCATTACAGCCAGTTCAATGTATGTGGCGCTAAGGTTAAGCGCCCTTCCTTGGCCCACCATTTTTGTGGCGGTACTGTCGATGGCCCTCTTAAAAATACTCGGTGGAACAACCCAAAATGAAATTAATGTTACCCAGACCGCGATGTCAGCCGGCGCGATGGTGGCGGGAGGTTTGGCTTTCACCCTTCCCGGTCTTTGGATTACGGGAATATGGAAGGGCCAGGCATTTACAGCTGGGCATTTTTGGGCTGTTCTGGCTATTGCAATGGCCGGAGTAATAATAGGCACGGTTTTAACCTGGTTCTTGCGGCAGAAATTTGTTGAGGCTGATGCTCTACCCTATCCTATCGGGGAAGCGGCAGCCGAAACTATTGTTGTCGGAGATGCCGGAGGCCGGAAATCCGCGGTTCTCTTCGGGACGATGGGTTTTACCGCTGTCTTTACTTATTTCCGGGATAATCTGGGCTGGATCCCGGCGGCGCTCTCCTCCAAATGGCTTTATGCTAAAAACTTTTATTTGGGAATCTGGGTCTCGCCAATGGCTGTCGGTATAGGTTACATCATCGGCACCCTTTATACCGGAGTCTGGTTTCTGGGAGCGGTCTTTGCCTATCTGCTAATTATTCCACTGGGAACTGCTTTGAAAATATTCCCCACTGTCCAAGCGGCCGTGGCCTTTAAAAATACCGTCGGCATCGGTTTAATGGTCGGAACCGGCGCCGGTATTTTAATCGCTTATCTTATTTCGTTCATCAAAAGAAACTTGGCCAAAAAAGAAACTTCCGAAAACAGCGCCGCCAAACCGGTTGATTTCAGGGCTCTGGAAAGGAGCTGGACTATAGTGGCAGTGGCAATCTCCTATCTTCTGTCGGTAATCAGCGGTTTGGGGTTAATTCCCTCCCTGCTTTTAATGGCCGGCGTATATGTCACCGCCACTATGGCCGCCACCATTACCGGTGAAACCGGTATTAATCCGATGGAGATCTTCGGAATCATCATCTTACTGGCCATCCGGTTGTTGGTTCGCATTGATCCCACCCAAGCCTTTTTTATTGCGGCGGCAGTGGCCGTAACTTGCGGTTATTCGGGCGATCTGCTCAATGATTACAAAGCCGGCCATGTGTTGGGCACCAATCCGGTCGCCCAGTTGGTTTTGCACGTGGCGGGCGGCATCGTGGGGGCGGTGGTGGCTGCTTTCGCCATGTTCGCCGTAATCGGCCAGTTCGGCGGGGTTGGTCCGGATAAAGGACTCCCGGCCGGCCAGGCCTTTATAGTCAGCCAAATGGTTCATGGAATAGGCAACCCGGCGGTCTTCGCAACTGCCATGATCATCGGGATATTGCTTTATCTTTGGCGGGTCCCGGTGATGACTTTAGGAATAGGGGTTTATTTGCCTTTTGAAATTTCGGCCCCGATGTTTATCGGGGGGTTGCTCCGGTTTATCATGGACCGGGTCCGCCCGAAGTCAGCTGAAACCGGAACCATAGCCGCCTCCGGAATGTTCGGCGGTGAAGGCATCACCGGAGTCACCCTGGCCATCATCAAAATGGTGTTTAGGGGTTGAGCTTGCCCATATCAATCAACCTAGGAGGCGTTTTCCATGGGAAAAGTTATCGGAATCGATATTGGCGGTAGTACCACCAAGATCGTGGGTTGGGATCGAGGCCTGATTTTCAGCCCCATACTTGTTAAGGCGACTGATCCAATTGCTTCGGTATACGGCGCCTTCGGTAAGTTTCTCAATGCCAACCGGTTGGGACTGGACGATATTGAAAGGATTATGGTGACCGGAGTAGGATCTTCCTATATTACCGCTAAATTATACGGCATTCCCACCGGCAAGGTCGATGAATTCCGGGCAATCGGCATGGGAGGTCTCCATTTAAGCGGACTAACCAACGCCATCATTGTAAGCATGGGAACCGGAACCGCTTTTGTGAAAGCGGATAACAACGGGGTCCGTCACATGGGAGGAACCGGAATCGGTGGCGGCACTCTGCTCGGACTTTCCAACCGGATGCTCAATGTCCGGGATTTTAACGACCTGATCGAAACCTCCCGGGGCGGCAATCTAACCAATGTCGATTTGACCATCGGCGATATTTCCCAGGATGAACTGGTAGGGCTTCCACCGGATACCACCGCTTCAAATTTCGGTAACTTAAGTGATTTGGCGTCCAAGGCCGATGTGGGAATGGGAATCATCAACCTGGTATTTCAGACCATTGGCATGTTGGCAATCTTTGCCACCCGGATCGACCATACCCGGGAAGTCGTTCTAACTGGAAACCTTACCAACGTACCCCAGGCGGCGGAGATATTCCGGCAACTAAATAAGTTGTTCGATGTCAACTTCCTAACTCCCCCTCACGCCGAATATGCTACTGCGGCCGGGGCGGCCATTTGCTATGTTGAGAAAATGCCGTTTACCGAGATCCCGATTTAGTTAGCGACCCTTCGGCGAAATCTTTGGCCGCTTGTGATTCCTGTTGATTAGAATGGGTCCGGTTTAAAATATACTAGGCCGTTGAAGTTGACACTTTAACTGAAAAAGTTCAACCACCCCGGGAGACCGGGAAAAGGGTATTTAACAGGTCCAATGTAGTACTTTTAATAATACACTTTTGGTGTTATAATGGCAACAGTTCCAATTTACTTGGGAATAGCAATTTTATCACACTGAATTATTGGAGGGAAAACTCATGGCTTCAGAGGTTTTATTCTCATCGGTAAAATTTGGAAAATATGACGCCGATTCCACCCTTCCGGCCAAATTCAACCGGTTGATCGACCGGATGGGTCTGGCGGAAGTGGTCAAGGATAAATGGACCGCCGTCAAGATGCATTTGGGCCGGAATATAGGCTATTCTACGATTCACCCTTTATTCGTAAAGATTCTGGTTGACAAGCTTAAAAGCTACGGCGCCAAGGTCTATATTACCGACCAGGATATCACTAACGCCAGGGCCCGGGGTTACACCGAGGAATACTTAGGTGTGCCCATCGTTTACGCTTGCGGTGTTACCGGAAAATACTATTACGAAAAGGCCGTTGACTTTAAGACTTTTAAAAACGTTGATGTGGCTGGCAATATCTACCACGCCGAGGCCATGATCGATTTTTCCCATGTCAAGGGACATGGGGCTTGCGGTTTTGGCGGCGCCTGTAAAAACATAGCCATGGGTTGCGTGACCGATCGAACCCGCCAGCAGATTCACGGCCTCGAAGGCGGGATCGATTGGGATGAGGACCTCTGCACCCACTGTGAAATGTGCGTCAATAATTGCAACCACAATGCCAATCAGTTCCAAGATGGGAAGTACGAGGTGTTTTTTCACCATTGCACCTTGTGCCAGCATTGTGTTAAGGTCTGCCCCAGCGGCGCCCTGAAGATGAATGCCAATAAATACGAGGATTTTCAAACCGGTATGGCCCTCTGCACCGATGAAGTTTTAAAAACATTTGCGCCGGGGACGGTCTTCTATATCAACTTTTTGATGAATATCACCGCTGTCTGCGACTGTTGGGGCTTTACCACTCCGGCAATTGTCCCGGATATCGGAGTAATGGCATCCAAAGATATTGTAGCCATTGAAAAAGCCAGTATTGACGCTATTAAAGTCGAAAACTTGATTGAAGCCGGAGTGCCCCAAGGAATTCAGCTAGGCGATCAGGGTCATTTATTTGAAAGGTTGCATGGGAAAAACCCCTTCATTCAACTGCAGCAACTTGAAAAACGCGGACTGGGAACTGCCGAATACCGGATCATCGAAGTTTTCTAAAGTCTATGCCGGAAAATTATCGATTTTAAAAACCGTGTAAATCCGTGTCAAATATAACATCAAAAGAAAGGACCTTGGCGACACGGATTGACACTGATTAACAAGATTAACACGGGTTACAGGTTTTAAAACGCTCAATAAATCACGGCCTAATTTAATTTGCACGGGTAACGGTCTTTTTGGTCGAAATAGGTCATATCGGCGTACCCTGCATAAATTCGGCCCGAATGTTTAGCGCCCTTGGGGATAAAATAACGTTCCCCCTTGACGTAGGTTCTTTTTTCCCCGGCGATCGCCAGATCGATTCGGCCTTCCAAAACTATTCCCCACTGGGCTTCATGGGCATGCTCCGGCAGATCGATATCGGCGGCAAATTCCATAAAGATTATTTGCTGATTCTCCCCCTGGCATAAATAAGCGGTAACACCCGGCAACGGAATATCAGCCAGGGGAAGCTGCCTGATGGGTTCAGGAAAGATTCCGCTCATTCTAATCAACCACCTTCATTTAGTTTGTTATCTTTGGAAAAAGCGCATAAAGCCTCTTTTTCCGCTCTGCTTAAATTTTTAAGTTCGTTCTCCCGGCGTTGAGCCTGGCTGCGATCAGCTTGTTCTTCCCAATAAACCAGACACACCGGCCGGCGGGAACGGGTATAGCGGGCGCCGCTCCCCTCGTTATGGGCTTTCAGCCTTTTTTCCAGATCGGTGGTCCAACCGGTGTAAAAGGTGCCGTCGACGCAGCGCAACATATAAGTGTACGGCATGGCGATCCCCTTGTAGCTGGAGTACGGAAGCGAATAAAAAATCAATCCCCTATGTTTTCTATTACTATATTCGATTTCCCTTCTATTCCGGAAACAAACGGGGAGGAGTATGAGTTACTACCGTTTTTTTGAATTTATTAAAAAGGCTTGCCAAGGAGTAAGAATTACTGTAAACTTTCTGCAAGATAATATATCCACGGAGGTCAACCAATTTTATGAACAAAGTGATCTGCGTCTATTCCTCGTCAAGCTCAGAGATTGATCGAACTTTTATGGAGGCCGCCGCTGAATTAGGCCGCCAAATTGCGTTTAATAACGACGTCATGCTTTTTGGCGGCGGGATGAATGGTTTGATGGGGGCCACCGCCAAGGCGGTTCACGGGAACGGCGGTAAAGTCATCGGGATTATACCTGAAGCCTTGAATATTAATGGCGTAGTCTATGAACGTTGCGATGAATTAATAGTAACCAAAGGTATGCGGGAACGCAAAGCATTAATGGACTCCAGATCCGATGCTTTTATCGCCCTCCCCGGAGGGTTTGGCACCCTGGAGGAGATCCTGGAGATTATCACTTTGAAACAATTGCAATATCACAACAAACCGGTGGTGATTCTAAATATTAATTCTTTTTTCAAACCTTTGGTGGCTTTCTTTGAGCAAATTATCACTCAAAACTTCGCCAAACCGGAAAGCAGGCGGCTTTATTTCGTAACTGAACAGATAAAGGAAGCGCTGGACTATATCGATAACTATCAGCCCTGTCAATTCAGTAAGAAATGGCTGAACGAATCATCCCGCACCAAGGAATAAGACTTTGAGACAGCCCCTAATTGATCTTCATAAAAACCATAAAAATCGCGAACTACTTGATAAGTTTCGTCCCCATCTTCAGCAACTCGTTCACTGTTACGAACCGGTATCCCCGCTTCCGGAGGCCTTCAATGATTAAGGGAGTTGCCTGCACATCCTTCCAACGGGTTGGAAATGTCCCATCATGAGCCAAGATAATGCCGCCCGGCCGGATAAGCTTTAAAACACGTTCCGCCATGAGTTGCGGGGTCGGCGCGTCATGATGATCGGCGCTTACCGTCCAAAGTATGGTCTGGTATTCCTCTTCCTGGGCGATTGAAAAAACAGTGCTGTCGATCAAACCGCGGGGCGGCTGGAAAAGTTTAGCCCTTTTCCCGGTCATTCTTTCGATTACTTCCTCGCATTTGTCAAGTTCCCTAATAACCTGGGAAGAAGTATCCGCCTCAATATTACTGGGATGGGTATAAGTATGATTGGCAATCTGATGACCCTCTTTTAAAACCTCTGCCACAACT
>JBLNCU010000081.1:0-3850 GCA_050260935.1 Bacillota bacterium | reverse complement strand
CCCTAGGAAAAAAGTATTCCTTTCTTTAAATAAATTATTAATTCCACGTTAAAATAACTCTCCCTGCTAAACAAGAAAATATCATTGGCCGAAAAATCGCATGACTTAATCGCGGATTTAGGGCAGCTTTTCTGATGGTTGTTAATTGGGAATCGTTGATGGATTTTCGTAAATACCTTGATCTAAAATTAAAAAACCAAAAATCACCGTAACCACCGGGACTAAATTGAGAAAAGCCGCCGCAATTGTGGCCCCCAGCCTTTTAACGGCGTAAATATAACAAAAATAAGCCGCAGCGGAACAGAACACTCCTAAAAAAATCAAGTTAAGCAGTGGAATAAATTTAAGATCCTTAAGCTCCGGCCATCTAGGAATTTCCGGCAGTATTAAAGGTATAAACAAAAAAATACTGGCTAAAGACTGGTAGGCTGTAAGGGCAATGCTGGGATACTCCTGTGAAAGTTTCTTGTTAAAAATGGTATAAAAGACCCAACAGGCCATTGAACCCAACACTAGAACATTTCCGAAAAAACGGGCCGAGGAAAAGTCTAGCCTGCCGTTGACTGTTGCTACTAAGTAGACTCCAAATACGGATGAAACCAAACATAAAACCATTTTCCAACTTACTTTTAATTTAAAAAATAAAGCCTCACTCAACATGGTAAAAATAGGTACCGCCGATACAATCATTGATGCATTGGGGGCGGTAGTAAATTGCAACCCGTTATTCTCCAGGATAAAATAGAGTACAATGCCGAAACAACTTGCGGCAATGATAAATCCCACATTATTAAGGCTTGCTTTCGGTAAAGTTTTAGTCCAAATAACGCCGGGGATTAAAATAAGAACGGCGATAATCTGCCTGAATAATGCGATGGATATTGGAGGAATTTGCGTTAAAACAATTTTGGTGCTGATATAAGAAAACCCCCAAAATAGTACTGCCAGGATAATGAATAGTAACGCCAGATAGTATTCTTGATTTTTTTTGCAAGCGGCTGCTTCAAAACGCAACACCGATCTTAACGCTCCCTTTTTCCATTATTCCATCAATTCCATGATGCCGACAAGTATGTCCTGGCAACCCCCCTTTGGAATCTGGGAATCCCGGCCATCCTCAAGAGTTACCTTGACCGGATTATTATCGTCGGTCTTACCTTCCGTTATACCGAACAAGGGCCCTTGGGCCTCTGTACCGGCAAAAAAGCGGTGCACATCACCGCCAGGGGCGGGGTCTACTCCCAGGAACCTTATGCCAGTTACGAGATGGCCGATAGGTATCTCCGGACCATTCTGGGGTTTATCGGTGTCTGTTATATCACCACCATCGCTGCGGAGGGTCTGGATATAGTAGGAGCCGATATCCGGTCCATCGTCGACCGGGCCAAACGGGAAGCCGAAGAGAAAGCCAGAGCATTTTAAGAAAAAGCTTCAACAAACCGCTCCCCACCGGTTCCCTGAATTGAATCGCCATCCCGAGATGGCTTTTTCTTTGTCATTGATAAATCCCCTTAGCGCTGAACCAATTCACATCTGTTGTTCCTAATCACAATCAGTATTCGATTCATCACTGCCCGCCCATTCTGTACAAAAAACCGGGGAAATTTTGCCCTTCATTTGTTTTAAATATCATGCGATTTTTCGTTGAACATTCTGTACGACTGACGTATAATATTATTAGATAGGCCGCACATCAGGAGGTGTCTCCATGTTAATTACTGCTACCGAGTTTAAAGAGAACATCGGAAAATACCTGGCGCTGGCCAAAAGCGAGGATATCATTATTACCAAAAACGGCAAACAGGTTGCCAAGCTTACCGGGGTCAATAATAACAGCGCTTTACTTACCGACTCCCTGATTGGCGTTATTCCCGACCCGGCGATTGAACCGGCGCGGTTAAGAGAGGAACGGTTGGGACGGAATGAAAGTGCTTATTGATACGAATATCATCATCGACGTGCTGGCAAAACGTGAACCTTTTCATGCAACGTCCGCCCAGATCCTCCGTTTATCCGAAACCGGCAGGATTACGGCCTTTATATCCGCCAACTCGGTGACTGACATCGTCTATATTCTCCGAAAATATATCCCGGACAAAACTGTTTTAACATCTATCATCCAAAATCTACTGAGTATTGTCGATGTCGCCGATATTCTAAAAACGGATATCCTTAGAGCTTTTGAACTTGATTTCACCGATTATGAGGACGCTTTACAAGCTAGATGCGCCAAGCGTATCAAAGCGAATTATATAATTACCCGCAATCCGCCGGATTTTGCCAATTCTCCCGTACCGGCCCTGACTCCGGAGTCTTTTCTGAAGGAGCTTGACAAAGGATAGTTTTTTTGCGCTTATCTCCAACAAGAAGTAAAAGTTAAGCCAAAAGCCGGAGATCGGTTTAAAGTGAGATAGTCGGCTTTTTACTGTAAATCAAAGAAAGGGCTGTCAGGGCTCTTTTTTCGTTTTTTAAAGGGTTTTTGGGGGATCAGGAGGTATTATGTTAAAAAAGAGTTAAAAATGGTTGATTCCAATATGTAGGAGGTATCGGCCTTTGTCACATAATTACAGTATCCGGCAGAAGCTAATCCTCTTTTTTATGATTGTCATCATGATTCCGTCGCTTCTTATCACCATAGTGATGTATTTCCGCTCCACCAGGATTCTGGGAGAGAAAAAAGGCGATTCCATCGTCAACGGGTTGGAACAGACCCGCCGCGTTATGGATACGATTCTAACCGACGCCGAGTATCAACTGACCTTTTTAACAATAAATTCCCAGAACCTCGCCGAACTGGTTAAAGTAACCCGCCGGCCGGATTACAGCCAAGACCGGTTAACCACGGAGATCTGAAAGCGGATTTACAACTATCGGGTATCCAATCAGAATATTTTAGCCATTTATCTCTATCTTTACTCCCCTAAACTAATGTTTACTTCCTTTGAAAACCGGCAAGTCATCGAGGTCTCAAACCCCGGTAATTATTTATGGCTCAATATAGCGGTTGATCCCACCACCAACAGTTCCGGCTGGCTTCCTTCATTCGCCATTCCCGGGACAATTACCGAAGCAGCCCGCCCGTCCTTCATCATGAAAAGGAAAATTAAAAGCATCTTTATCAACCGGCCAATTGGTGAAGCCTGCATAGCCGTTGAAGAATATTATATCCGCCATAACCTGCTCGATAGTATCCGGGAAGGCCCCAAGGGAATCGTAATGCTCTTGGATCAAAAAGGGACCGTTCTTTCGGCCGTGACTGGAAAAAGTATTTTTCAACAAAAATTGCCCCAAAATCCATATGTCAGGAAAATCTTGAATGAAGAGAAAGATTCGTTCGTGGAGCGGATTAACGGTGAAAAAATGCTGGTTGGATTCACCACCTCCAAATATACTGGCTGGAAATATGTTTCCATGGTGCCGCTGCGGGAAGTAACGTTGAATACGGTTGAAATCAGCAATCTGGCTTTATTGGTCAATCTACTTTCGGCAAGTCTGGCCATTTTGTTAGCTTGGATTTTTTCGCAAAGCATTTACCACCCAATCCGGGTGCTGAAAGAATCCATGAAACTGGCCGAGGCCGGAAATTTGGATGTCCGGATTTATGAGAAACGCCGGGACGAATTTGCAATGCTCAACCGGGGGTTTAATAAAATGATTAACCGCATACAACGGTTAATCGATGAATTGTACCACGAAAAACTTTTAAAAAAAGAAGCGGAGCTAAAAAATTTCACTATTGTCCGGTTAAAGATCGAATAATATCAACTGTTTGTCAATTTCAGGGTCAGAAAAACTGTAATTAGATTTCAGAAACACTTGATTTAACGGTATTTTTTCAAACAAACTGACG
>JBLNCU010000080.1:0-12202 GCA_050260935.1 Bacillota bacterium | reverse complement strand
TTCGGGTCCGGCTGGGAGGTTGCAAATTTTACCCCCTGCCGCTGAGCTTGATAGAATTGTTCATAGGCCATCTCCACCAGCTCTTTTTTTACGGTATCTCCCTGGCGGATATAAAGGGATATCGGAGTAATATTATGTTTCCGGTATTCCTCCGCTGTCATGGAGCAGGTGGTATCTGTAAAAACTTTGATCATGATGTACCTCCTTAAGCCTTTAGAGTCTTTAATTAATGGCAGAAACCGGTATCCGGAAGCCGGGAGATCCAAACCGGAGGAACCGGATTTCACTTGTAATAGCCCTAATAGTAGTTCGAATCAATAAATACTTCGTTTCTTTCCCGAAAAATCCTGTTTTCACCGGAGAATAAACTTTGGCTGGCTAAGATGGCGGGGATAAAGTTCTTCGAAAATTGAATATTTCTTTGGCCGCTTTTTTCAGGTATTATATAATAAAGGGTATAAATGGGGAGTGATGAATTTGGGAATTCTTGACAGAATAAGACGTTTTTTATACCAAGGGTTTATTCCGGTAACCAAAAGCCTGATTTTATTAAGCGGCATTGTCTTTTTTGGCGGTTTAATCTTTAAAGAAATATACAACTACTTGGTTTTAATACCTGATACTGTTTTCCAACTCCCCTGGACGCTGATTACCTATCCGTTGGTAAATCCGGAGCCGCTTTCCTTAATTTTCGCTTTATTGTGGTTTTGGTTTGTTGGCGGCAGTTTGGAACGTTCCTGGGGCAGTTGGAATTACGGCCTGTTTGCTTTATTAGTCACTTTGACCACAGGCGTTTTGATGACGGCGGCCGGAATATTCCTAGGCGTAGAGGTGGTCGTTAGGGATTTTTGGCTGCCTTTAGTAGCTTTAACCTGGGCTTGGGCGGGGATTTTCCCCGACCGGGAGGTTTTGCTTTGGGGAATTATTCCTTTGCGCGCCCAATGGCTGGCTTGGATTACAGCGGCGATAGTCTTTTTTTCTTACATTCATCCCCACTGGTTATTGGGGTTCGCTTCCATCAGCGGCATTTTGGTGGTTTACTTCTTCCGTGGCAGCGGCCCCTTTTCCAGGGGCGTGCGTTACTGGGCTTGGAGCCACGGGCTCTCCGGCTGGCTTGATAACCGGCGGCAAAAAGCCAGGCGCAAACGGTTAAAAGTAATTAAACATTGATAGCCCTGCAGCTTTCAGGGATAATAACTTGGTTGTTTTAAAGCCCTTTCGGGTAAGAATAATTAAAAAAGGGGCTTACCCCGTCTGATTCCGGGGCGGCCCCTAATTTTAATTTGGTTTGCGGGCTTACATAACGAAAAAATAGATAACTGCGCCGAGAGCTGATAAAACGGTTAAAAAAATCAAAGAGAAGTTGTACTTGTCGGTTCTCCGCCGGTGCCGCAGGGAATTAATGCACACTCCGGCGGCGCTCACTAAAAAGTCAACCCCCAAAAGATAGAAATTGAATTTTAATAAGAATTTGACCAGGCTTGTTGGGATGACCACAGCAAAGGAATCATTTAAAACTTTTTGAATCTCCGGAATAAAAAGACAGCTAATTACCAATGCGGCAATGGTTAAACACCAGGAAATCAAGGCAAACATGGGGATAGAGTTGGACCAAAAGTCGGGTTCACTCCGCAGGCTTAAATTTATGTCTTTTTTTGCCAAATTTAATCTCCTCCGGTTACGTTAATAGTCAGGAAAGGGGTTTTACTTTTACCAACACAATTTTGTTACTAATTCTAGATGACCGCCGGAAATTCCTTTTTTCGAAAATGCTGTCTTTTATAGAGCCTAGTCTAAAACTAGCTGGAGGGTTGACCGTATGTTGGTTGCTGATCAATGGAGAGATTACGAACTGATTGATGCCGGGGCTGGGGAAAGGTTGGAACGTTGGGGTAAATACATATTGCGGCGGCCGGATCCCCAGGTAATCTGGCCACCCAAACTGTCTCCCGATGAATGGAACCGGTTTCACGCCCATTATCACCGGAGCAGCAGCGGGGGCGGGAAATGGGAATTCCGCGGCCGGCTCCCGGAACGTTGGGTGGTCTGCTATAAAGAACTGGCTTTTTATATTAAACCGATGAATTTCAAACACACCGGGCTATTTCCGGAACAAGCCGTTAATTGGGAATGGTTTTCAGCGCAAATCCGTTCCGGCTCCGCTCCGGTCAAGATTTTAAATCTTTTTGCCTATACGGGAGGAGCGACAGTAGCTGCCGCCAGCGCCGGGGCTGAAGTCTGTCACGTCGATGCCGCCAAGGGGATGGTTGCCTGGGCCAAAGAAAACTTGCAACTGTCGGGAATGGCGGAACGGCCGGTCCGGTTTATCGTGGATGATGTCTTAAAATTCGTGCAGCGCGAGAAACGCCGGGGCCGCCGGTATGAAGGGATTATCATGGATCCGCCGTCCTTCGGCCGTGGGCCGGGGGGCGAGGTTTGGAAAATAGAGGATGAGATATTTAATTTGGTAAAAGAATGCCTCGAATTGCTGGCCAACCGGCCCCGGTTCTTTTTAATCAATTCTTATACCACCGGGTTGGCGCCGACTGTTTTAAAGAATATACTCAGTTTAACGGTACTCCCAAAGTTTGGCGGGATTGTAAGCGCTGGAGAGGTTGGAATTCCGGTAACGGCTTCGGGGATAATTCTGCCGTGCGGAGCTTCGGGGCGCTGGGAGTTCAAATCATGAGCGAATTTTCTCCGAAGGTCATTTATGAAGACAACCACCTCCTGGTGGTGGAGAAGCCAGTGAACATACCTTCACAAGCCGATCAATCCGGCGATCCCGATCTGTTGTCCATCCTTAAAAATGATTTGAAACGGCGGTTCGGGAAGCCCGGAAATGTTTACCTCGGTTTAGTGCACCGCCTCGATCGCCCCGTGGGCGGGGTGATGGTTTTCGCCAGAACCTCCAAAGCGGCAGCCAGGTTGGCGGCCCAAATCCGTGAAGGCCGGATTGAAAAGACTTATTTGGCGGTTATTTTAGGGTCGCCGGTAAATCCCCAGGGAACATTGAGACATTCATTGGTAAAGGATGGAAGAACAAACAAGGTTTATGCCGTTTCCAAACTGCAACCAGGCTCCAAAGAGGCAATTTTAGATTACCAAGTGATTGGGGAACGGGCTGGTTTAAGTTTGGTAAGGATAAATCTGCATACCGGCCGTTCACATCAGATCCGGATTCAATTCGCCACGATCGGTCATCCCTTATACGGTGATCAAAAGTACGGCCGGGGTGCCAAACCTGGAGAACAAATCGCTTTATGGGCCAATGCAATCCGCTTTTTCCATCCGACCAAAAACGAGGAGCTTTGTTTTTCTACTTTGCCGCCAAAAGAATTGCCCTGGAACCTATTTCCGATTTTAGAATCCGTTCAAAATCCGTTTAAAGAAAGGATTGTTCAGGTTCCTAAAGGCCCGGTGTTTGTCCCTTGACTAACTACTCTTGTGGTGGTATAATTTTTATGCGTTTGAGGTAAGGTCGCGTAGCTCAGTCGGTTAGAGCGCTGTGTTCACATCGCAGAGGCCACTGGTTCGAGCCCAGTCGCGACCACCAGTGATAAACGGAGCCGTGGTGTAGTCGGTTTAACATGCCAGCCTGTCACGCTGGAGACCGTGGGTTCGAGTCCCATCGGCTCCGCCATCTTTTTTAGTTTTACGCATCACCAATTAACGGTGTAGGAAAAAACGCAATAAAAATAGGCCCTTTTGGAAGAGGGTCTATTTCTTTAGTGGCGGGTATTTTCTTGCCCGAATTTATTTCAACTTATATAAAGATTCAATCTTCCAATTGTTTTAGTTTCCTTACCTCCGAGGGCACCCTGCCGACCATTTTTTTAAAAGTTTTATTGAAATTGGCAGTATTGTTAAAGCCGCATAAAGTTGAGATTTCCAAGATGGTTTTATCGCTATTCCGCAAATATTCGATGGCCCGGCGTATTCTTTTTCTGGCAAGATATTCCGAAGGATTGATTCCGAAGTGCTTTTTGAAAAAAGTTGAAAAGTAGCTGGGGTTCATATAAACTATGGCCGCTAAATCCTCCAGGCGAATCGGCTCAGTCAAATTCAAGTCAATATAGTGAATTACCTTATTTAACAAGGCCAAGTCCTGTTTTCTTTTTGAGAATCCTTCCTCATCATTCTTGGTTAAACCATAATGACGGGTCAACAGCGCCAAAATATTCAGCAGTTTCACTTTAAGCAACAACTCGTAGCCAGGGAGTTTATGCTGGAATTCCTCGCTCATCTCCATAAACAGCCCCCGGATTTTCCGGGTGGTTGGGGAATCCCGTTCTATCCGGTTTTTAAATGAAGGTTTACGTTCAAAAAAAATCGCAAGGAAACGGGCGTCAAATAAATTGCTCTCCAGCGACCAGACGAATCGCGGATCAAACATAATTACTTCGTTGATAAATTCGAAACGGGGATCGATATTTATAATTTGATGAAACTCGATGTTGTTTAAGACGAAAATATCTCCTTCCCTCATTTCATATACTTTTCCATCAATCAAATATTCTCCGCTTCCTGATTTTACCATGGAGATCTCTAATTCGTGATGGACAATAAATTCATTGATATATTCCTGTTCCTTATTGAGAAAATAAGTCTCCAGGCTTAATAGATCCACTCCGTCCATCTTGATTACTTCATAATTCATTACATTCCTTCTTTCGAAAACCTACTCGTAATAATTATACCACAATCCGTATATTTCCCGATTTCCAGCGGAACAGAAACGTTCTTTAGAATAAATTTCATTTTGAGACGGATATCTAAAAAAAATATCAGATAACCTAAACAAAGTTGACGATTACTTTACCATACACCTATTATAATAAAGACATCGCTAAAATTCGAGTAAGTTCAAAAAATTTTTTATTCTATTAAGCAAGGAGACATCCAAGTATGAAGAGAAGGAAAATTGTGGTTATTGGAGCCGGAAGCGCTTCATTTGGGTTGGCCAACCTAGGCGCAATACTCCGGACCCCCGCCTTAAAAGGGAGCGAATTAGGCCTTGTCGATGTCGATGAAGAAGGCTTGACCTTGATTACCAGGCTAGCGGAAAGAATCAACCGGGAATGGGGTTCGGATTTTGCCATAACCAGTGGCGCCGATAGGAAGGAATTATTGAAGAATGCCGATTTTGTAATAATTTCCGTGGCGGTTGACAGGGAAAAGTGTTGGAAAATAGACCATGAAATCGCCAGGAATTATGGGATCATGCATTATGCTGAAAATGCGGGGCCCGGGGGCGCAATGCATACCGCCAGAAATGTTGCTCTGGTTATGCCTATATTGCGGGACATAGAAACCATTTGCCCGGATGCTTTGGTGCTGAACTTTACCAATCCGGTGCCGCGGATTTGTATTGCGGCGGCGCGGTTTACCAAGGTAAAAATGGTTGGAATCTGCCACCAAATCGAATTTGGCTATACCATTGCCGCTAAAGTAATGGCAGAAGAATTGAATCTTTCTGTTCCGGCGGATTATCTATTCAGATGGGATGAAGAAAAGCAAAGACAGAATAAAAATCTCATCGAAGCCGCCGAGGCTAAAATCGATATTTTGGCTGCGGGCATTAACCATTTTACCTGGATGTTGTCGATTCGCGATCGTCAAAAAGGGACCGACTTATACCCGTTGTTTAGGGAGAAGTATCTGCAGGGATTTGCTGAATTCGAACCGTTGACGCGTGAAATTTTTAATATTTTCAAGATCTGCCCTGTTCCCGGCGATTGTCATATGGTGGAGTACCTACCTTTTACTCATAATATGACTCGTAAAACCTGGGAACATTATGACATTCAAATGTATCCGTTCCGGCAAGCCGAAGGAGCGCGCTATCAAATGTGGGACGAGATCAAAGCGATGGCAATGGGTGAGAGACCGGTTGATAATTTGAGGAACGTCCACACCGAACGGGCGGAGCTGGTAATCTCGGCGGTTTCGAATAATCTTTATACTTATGAACCGGCGGTTAATATTCCCAATCAAGGATTTATTGCAAATTTACCGTATAACGCCATTGTTGAAGTGCCGGCAATTGTTAGCGCCAACGGAATCCATGGAATTGGGGTGGGAAGTTTGCCGGAACCCGTCGCCGAACTTTGCCGGCGACAGATTACCATTGCTGAACTGGTGGTCGAAGCGGCCGTAAAGGGTGATCGGGATATTATGCTTCAGGCATTGGCCCTTGAACCCATGGTGGACGATCCCCGGATCGCCAGAAAACTGCTTGCCGATTATTTAGCGGCGCTGCAGGACTATTTACCGCAGTTTTTTGGCAAGAGCGGGTGGTTATGAAAATAAGCCCGATGAATCACCGGGCTTAAACGAAGAACTGCCGAGATTGAGAGCGTCTATTGACCTTTTTTATCCTTTATAAAAAATTGGCCTCAACATCCAAAAAAAGTTTCGGTAAATCTAAAGAAAGTACATTTTCGAATTTAACTAATTTATTACAATTAAAATTAAAAGAGAAGAAATATGGGGATAATAGTTATTGCCGGATAATACAGGGATTTAAAAAGACAATTTTAAACGATGTTGCACATGAGAAATTAGTTCAGAGGGGTGATGGCACGGAAAAAGAACGGTTAGTTTCTAAGGATTATAAGAAATATACGAGGAGGACCTAACGTGAAAAAGATCTTGATGGTAATCCTGATTTGTCTGGTTCTGGTAACCCCGACTTTCAGCGCAGCCAAAACAGAATTATTGGTTTGGTGGCTGCCGGATACCTCCGATACTTTAAAAGCGGTTATTAAAGCCTACAATGAGAAACATCCCAATGTAAACGTCACCTATGAAATTAAGAATTTTAACGATTTAAAAACCACCTTGCGGCTGACTCTTTCCAATAATGAAGGGCCGGATATAACTCAAAGCAATCAGGGAGCCCAAGATATGGGACTCCTGGCCAGGGATGGATCGATCATCCCGCTTGATAAGTATTACCAAAAATATGGCTGGTACAAGCTGTTCGGGGAGGCATTGGTTATGCCGAACCGTTTCAATAAAAAGACCATGAAACAAGCTTCCGGCCCTATCTTTGGCGTATCGGAAAGCGCTGAATTCGGATTGATTTTTTACAATAAAGATCTGTTCGCCAAGGCCGGCATCAAGGATGTTCCCAAAAATTTTGAGGAGTTTGAAGCCGATTTAGCCGCTCTAAAGAGCAAAGGAATAACGCCGATGGCGTACGGGGACAGTGATCAAAGCGGCAGAAGCATCCACTGGTTTGAAATGGTTTTAGGTAATTACGCCCCTCAAAAGCGTTTCGTGGATTTGACCTTCGATTTGGAGAACAAGGCCGCGTATGGTGACGCAGAACTGGCGGCCGCAACCAAACTTCAGGAATGGTGCAAAAAAGGGTATTTTAGCGATGGTTTCTTAGGCATAGGTTCCAATGACGCCCAAAAAATGTTTTGCGCCGGTAAAGCCGCGATGTATAAAGAGGGGAGCTGGGGCACTACAGATATTATCAAAGACACGAAGGTGACCAATATACCGCTGGGCGTTTTCCTATTGCCGACCAGATACGGCTGTACTTTCGGGGCTCCCGCAAGCTGCGCCACTATCTCTAAAAAGTGCAAAAATCCGGACGCGGCGGCTGATTTTCTCAATTTTTTGGTCACCGATACCAAGTATCATATCCAAAACAACGAACTCCCGATTGCCAAAGGAGATTATAGCGCGGCGGAGCCTGCTTTCAGGGAAATGTGTCAATTGGCCTCGGAAGTTTATGAAAAGAACTTAATCGGGTACTATTTTGACTGGTCCACTCCGACAATGTACAATACTCTGGTTGCCAGCCTCCAAAGTCTGATGGGGCAAAAGATCACGCCAGCGGAGTTTGTCAAGACCGTGAATGCCGACTTTGCTAAGGCTCACGCCAAAGCTAAGTAATATTTTTAGTAGTTCTAAAATGCGGAGTCGGTGTTGGAGCCGGCTCCGTATCTTTAACAACTGTCGGACGAAATTAGGGGGTTTAGCATGAATCAGGAAAGGAATTGGCGTAATTTAGCGGCCAATTTTAGCTATTTTTTACCGGGATTGTTGCTTTATTTACTCTTTTTTTTGGTTCCGGCCTTCCAGAACTTGTTCTTAAGTTTGTACCGGATGGATAGTTTAACTGAAGGTCTGTTTGTCGGCTTGGAAAACTATAAAACCATGCTTAATGACAAGCTGTTTCATCTAGCGCTCTTTCATGCCCTTTATTTTATGCTGGTTTATGTTACAATTCCAGTGGCTCTAGGTTTGCTGGTTGCCGTAATACTGGCCCAGGCCAGGTTGAAGGGGGCTATGTTGCTGCGGTGTGTCTTTTTTTTACCATACATTATTCCCGTTATTGCCGTGGGAATCACTTTTCAATGGGTTTATATGCCAAATATCGGGTTGCTTGATAATGTTTTGAAATTTAGCGGTTTAGGTTTTTTACAGAGGGTCTGGTATGGCGATGAGGCTACCGCGATTCACGCTTTGGGCGGAATTGGAATTTGGATGACCTTCGGGTATATGATGCTGATTTTTTTAGCTGGACTGCAACGGACGGATCAGGCGCTCTACGAAGCCTCCAGGGTGGATGGAGCGAATGCCTGGCATCAATTGATCCATATCACTATTCCGTCTTTGAAAAACGATATTACTGTAGCGATGGTATTTAACTTAATTAACGGATTGCGAGTTTTCGGCTTGGTAATGGCGACAACACGCGGTGGACCCGGTAATGCCACCTTGGTGATGGATCAATACGCCATTCGGGTAGCGTTTAGCCAGGGAGATCTTGGTTACGGAGCCGCTCTGACATGTGTGGTCGCCTTAATAACGCTAGCGGTTTCCTTATTGGTGATGTGGGTCCGGAAAGAGGAAAGCCAGCAATAATATTGAGATTCAGAAAGGGGTCGTGGTAAGATGAACCGCCATGAAGAAGCTGCTTCCAGGGCTAAATTTTTAAATCAACCCCGTTCCAGGCGAACATTGAGAATTGGATGGTCAAGGATCTTGTTATATTTTTTAATGGCAGCATTATTTATTGTCACGGTCACGCCCTTGATTTCCTTGGTCTTTGCATCGCTCAAAGGACCGATAGACTCTGTCGTCACTAATGCTTTTATGCCGCCGCATACTTGGCGATGGTCCAATTATGTCGATGCCTGGGTGACGGGCAGGTTCGGCATTTATTTTTTTAATTCCCTTTTGGTAGCGGTCGCTGTCACAGTATCGGGGATCTTTTTGGGACTGTCGGTGGCTTACAGTATGGTGATTTTAAAGGTGCCGTTTAATCCGTTATGGATGGCTCTTTTTATGATGGGTTTGATCTTGCCGGAGGAAGCTATTATTATGCCGTCGTATTTCAATATGCACAGTATCGGGCTGATCAATACCTATTGGGCTTTAATTTTACCACAGGCAGCCATGAGCATCGCTTTTGCATCCCTATTCCTACGCCCGGGTTTGCTGGCGATCCCGGCCGAGCTGCTTGATTGCGCCCGAATTGACGGCTGCAGCCGGGTTTCATTGGTCAGGCACGTGATTTTTCCGCTGATAAAACCGGCCCTCTCCTCCTTAGTGGTGCTATTTTTCCTCGGAACCTGGAACGATTTTACTTTCCCGTTAGTCTTGACCTTTAAGGACAGTTTACGCACCCTGCCACTAGGACTGTATCTTTTTCAAACGGCCCATCAGTCAAATATCACTTTACAAGCGGCGGGCACAATAATTGCCGCTTTGCCGGTAGTCATTATTTACCTGTTATTCCAAAAGACTTTTATTGAAGGGATTACCGAAGGCGCAGTCAAGGGATAAGTCAGCGATGCTGTCCCCGTGTTTGCGAACCCTTAAATATTAAAAAATGTGTTATGTCATTGACAGAATCCTCTTGTTTAAGTTATAATCAGTCTTGTTCCATAGTTGAGTAACAAACGTCGTTCCGGGATTGAATAAATCTTTAAGGCGGCGCAGTTAGAGATTTTTTTATTAAGTGCCACGATAGCTCAGTTGGTAGAGCAGAGGACTGAAAATCCTCGTGTCGCTGGTTCGATTCCGGCTCGTGGCACCATTAATAATAGCAAGGATTTCCCCTGGTTTTAAGCCAGGGGTTTTTTATCTGCGCGCGACCTTGACGGTGAAAGTCCGTTACGGAGGTTGATGGCGCCAACCGTTAGCCAAGGGCAAGGGTGTCCACCGTTTTGAGATGAAACCTGTTAATTCTAAGTTATGAGAAAGCGGACTGCGGGAAAACCGCACGGTCCGTTTGGTAGAGCGGGACAGAGAAAGGCTGACACCGACCTCTTCCGATTCTACACCGGGATGGAAATGTACAGCCTAAATGTTGTTCCGGTTAGTGAGCTGATCCGTAATCCGCTGTTGATTTTTCCCCAAAAAACATATACCAGCAAAAAAAGGATAAAAACGGCTAAGAGACAACCGGATGCTAAGGAAAAAGAAAAACTGTCAATTCTTGAGATTTTTAGAGGATAATGCAGATAAACCCACAAATATGTTGTTTTTCACTATTTAATTACCCCTTCCCAACTTATATTTATATTATGAATCCGATTGCTAACAGGATAGCGTTTACAATTTGACTTGAGTAAAAGCAGGGATTTAAAATCACTTCTTACTTGAGGCTATCCCGAATCATTCCATAAATACCAATATTACCTAAGAATACATAAAAATAAATTCGACTTGTTTAGGAATTAATCTTTTTCCGGAATAACAAATGTCGTAAATTTTAAACTGGCAATTGCTGATTATTAAGGGATTTACCCGTTTACTAGTAGTAGGCTAGATAAGTTATCCGTTATTAACCTATGGCGAAATAAATCAGCCCTGACTGTAAAATGTTTATTATTTTTTGCCGATTGTTATTTATAAATGACGGAAAATTTTGTATTATTAGATTGCTTGGTTTGAGTCCTGTGTCAACTTCCTTTGCGATCCGATTTATTTTTAGAAACCAATTTCTTTATAAAAATACCGATAAATAGAAATGAAAATGCGGATCGGTATGCTATTTTTAATTTAGTTTCAATTTATGAGATGCAGGAATTTGAATGAATTAGCCGAAATATCTCTATGTTTCAAGATATTGACAATAAGCCATCCGGTTGCCGGATTAATGATCATTCCGGAAACTGGTTAATTTAATTTCCACTTTGACCTGCCGGTATTCACGGCTACATAACAGGGTTTAACCCTGCGACTGGATGAACCGGTATTACAATGTGAACCCGGTTTCTATTCGACAAGGCGGTGTTCAAATGTTACGCAAGCTAGTATCGGGCGTATTGGTTGGGTTCGACATTATTTCAATTGTGTTATCGGGTTACATAGGGTTGTTTTTGAGATTTGAGGGAAAAGTGGCGGATAAATATTTTGAGGCATGGTTGGGCTTCTTGCCGGTTGTAATCTTAATTGGTTTGGCGGTTTATTACTTGTTTGGCTTGTATCACCGTTTGTGGCGTTACGCCGGAGTCAATGAAATATTGACCATTTGTTTTGCGGTTTCTGTAAGCGCCATCGGCTCGTCTTTGTATATGTACCTGAGTAAACCCGGTTTTCCCAGGAGCGTTTATATTATCGCCTGCGGATTTAATATAGCTTGCGTGGGTTCCAGCCGGTTACTGTTGCGTATTCTTTATTATCATTCCAAAGGGCAACATTCCCAACGGTCCAGAGTGTTAATCGTTGGGGCGGGGGACGCCGGCGCGATGATCGCCCGGGAGTTGCAACACCGGTACTACGAATCCAAAAAGTTGGTCGGTTTCATCGATGACAACCGGGAAAAGTATAATCAAATATTATTCGGCGTCAGAGTATTGGGCAATCGGAAAGCAATTAAAAAAATAGCCGAGCTTTATGACGTTCAGGAAATTATCATCGCCATACCGTCGGCCGGCGGTAAACATCTGCGCCGGATCATCGACGAATGTAAGAAAACCAAATGCGTTGTGAAAACCGTTCCCGGACTCTATGAGTTGATTGACGGGAAAGTATCGATCCAACAGGTCCGGAATATTGACTTAAACGATTTGCTCCGGAGAGAACCGGTTAAATTGGATATCGCCAGGATTGCCGATTATTTAACCGGTAAAAGGGTCTTGGTGACCGGCGCCGGGGGATCCATCGGTTCGGAGCTCTGCCGCCAAATCGCGGCCTTGGCGCCAAAAGAATTGATTTTATTGGGTAAAGG
>JBLNCU010000079.1:0-3175 GCA_050260935.1 Bacillota bacterium | reverse complement strand
CCTTTAAAGAATTTCATTAGTTGATGAACAATCCCACCGATTAAAAATGCTATAACCCAGGTGGAAAGCCACATTAAAACGGCCTCTCTTTTACTACGCTCCTTGAAAATAATCATCACCGAAGCGATGCACGGTACGAATAGAGTAATTGTTATTAAGGAAACCACGGTTTGCAGAGGGGTCATCGCCAGACTGCTTAGGCCCGCCGCTCCGAAATCCCGCCGGACCACTCCCATTATGAAGGCGGCCGCAGCCTTGCCGGGTAGTCCCAACCATCCGACGGTCAATGGCGTTAGGAAATTTTGCAGCCCAACCAAGATCCCGGTAATTTGCAATATACTGATTAATAAAGAGCCCAGGGCAAACAACGGCGCGGCTTCAGCCAGGAATCCCCAAGATTTAACCGCGGTTTTTTTCAGAACATTATCGATACGCGGCAGTCTTAACGTTGGCAAGTCGATCAGTAAATCGGTGGTTCTGCCCGGAATAACCATCTTCAGTAAACTGCCGGTTAAAACCAATACCGCCAGAATTACCAGGACATATAGAATAATATAAGCCGGCCCTACCTTCGCCAATAAGCCGGAGATTACTCCAAGCTGGGCTGAACACGGGATAGCTAGACCCAATAAAAAGATGGCGATTCGTTTCTCCCGCTCCGAACCGAGTAACCTGGTAGTAATCGTTGCTACAGTTACACAGCCGAATCCTAGAATGATGGGAATAACCGCCCTGCCGTTTAATCCAAGGGAATTCATCCCCCGATCCACCAAGGTAGCGACCCGCGGCAAATATCCCGTATCCTCCAAAATAGAAAGGACTAGATAAAATCCGATAACCAGTGGAAGCAATAAACCGACTAAATAAGTCACAGTCATGGTTAAAAGCCCGAATTCACCGGTTAAAACTTGACTGAGGGGCGAACCGGGATGAAGATACCGTTCAAAAACTCCTTTAATCAATGGTTCGTATTTCCCAGCCATTAAAAATTTCTCGGTAAAGCCAACCACGGTTCCCGCGATAAAAACTCCGATGAATTCATACATCATCCACAAGATGATTGCCAATACCAGCCAACCCGCCCAAGGGTGCAACATAAACCGGCTTAAACCGTCAGCTAAAGTTTTTTTAGGCGTACCCGGCTTCAGAACCTGCCGGATGATTGAGTTTACTTCTTTCCTGCGGCGGCGATAGATTTCTTCCTGAAAAGTCGCCTGATTTAGATTGTACTTGTTAGCGATCACCGGATCTCCTTCGAGAAAAAGTAAAGCTTCTCCTTGACTGCCGGGAAATTCTTTTAATTTGCAAAAAAGCTCCATCAATTCCGGAGCTATCTTTCCCGGCCTTGCCAGGTAAATGTTTTCTTTTATGATGGCTAATCCTTTCTTCCGGATGGCGGTGGTAGGATACACCGGAACCCCTAACAGCTTTGAGAGATTGGCTATATCGATTTTAAGCCCTTTGTTCTCCGCTTCATCCATCATATTTAAAGCTACAATCACCGGTATTCCGGTATCAATGATCTGCCGGGTCAGAAATAAATCCCTTTCCAAATTTACGGCGTTAACAATATTGAGAACAATATCGGCCCCAAGAATAATATCCCTTGCTATGCGTTCTTCATCGTTAAATGAAGACAAACCATATACCCCCGGGGTATCCATTATAATATCGTTTCCGAAACGGCCTGAAGAAATCTCCAGAGTGGTTCCAGGGTAATTGGAGACATCGACATATAACCCGGTCAGATAATTAAAAAAGACTGATTTTCCCGAATTGGGGTTGCCGGCGAGTACTATCTTCTTGGCTCCCTCTGGAACCGGAACATTAATTCCTCTATCATGACAGCTCGGCATGGGGCTCCTCCTCGATCTCGATCCTTTTGGCCAAATTTCTCCCCAAAGCAATCTCCTGTTGGTTGATTTTGACGACCACCGGTCCGGCGGGGATAACCGCCCGGCATAGCACTTTTTCCCCTTCGGTTAATCCGAATCTTATGGTTTGGGCCTTTATTTCATTGGCCCTTATATTTTTAATGACGCAAAATGTTCCTTGCTTGACTTGATCCAGGGTCTTGGCAGCTGTTTTCATTTTGTGGGTTCCTCCTTGGATTGATTTTGGATATTTTTATGGGCGCATGCCAGCGGGCAGGTTTCACAACCCGAACAACATTGTCCCGTTTTCTTCCCCCTAAAACACCACCAGGTAACTAAACCAGTTAAAACAATTATTCCAAGCCATTCTAACATTAAAACCATCCCCAAAAGATTTTGAATTTCATTATCAAAATTAAATTAAAAATTAATTTTATTTGCTAGAACACTCCTGACAAATACCATAAAGCTCCATCCGGTGCTGGAGAACTTCAAAATTATTCTTTCTAGCCAGTTTCTCCTGTAATTCCTCAATGTCCGGATCGATTACTTCAAAATACTTTCCGCAGTTAAGACAGATTAAATGATCATGATGCTCATGTCCGAAAAGGTGCTCATAACGGGTTACACCGTTACTGAAATGAATCGCATTGGCCAACCCGCATTCACATAGCAGCTTTAAAGTCCTGTAGATGGTGGCCAATCCAATAGCGGGATTATCCCTCTTTAGCTGATCATATAGTTCTTCCGCCGAAATATGTTTTTCATTAGATAAGAAGGCATCTAATATCTGTTTCCGTCGGCCGGTGATTTTTAAATTCTTTTCTTTTAAATAATTTATCAGGATATCTGATTCTTTATCAATACTAGGCATTTCCTCACCATCTTTAAATCGATAATCATTATCATTTTCAATTTTAATTATACCTCCAGGTCTATTTTAAATCAATAAACAGATTGTTAACATATACGAATGGCCAAACTAACATTTTCCATACTATATAGCATTACCTGCCGTAAGAGTCTAGCTAGTGTATAATTAAGTTCGCAATTTAAAAAGGAAAGCCATCAGGAACTCCGAAATGGTAAGTTGCTCAGACAAAACCAAGAAGGAGTGAGTCCGATGGCCTACCTTAAGAGTACATTATCTTTTGAAAAAATGCTATTAAAATTTATGTCGGAACCCGATCCCATGCTTTCCATGTTAGAATGGCTATGCCATAGAATGATGGATGTTGAAGTAGCCAATAAGCTGGGCGCATCCAAAAATGAACATTCAGACAAACGTAAAGGGTATCTTT
>JBLNCU010000078.1:0-22339 GCA_050260935.1 Bacillota bacterium | reverse complement strand
ATTTTTCTTTCATGTCCAATTCTGCCAATTATTATTTCTTTTAATTAAAGACGGCGGCCAAGGCTGGAAATAGGGGCAACAACGGTTACTTTCTTCTGAAACTGCCCAAAAGGTGGCTCTTGCTTACAAATATAACCTCCGAATTGTCGTGAATTTCACTTTAACCGGTTAGCGTCATTATTTTTCTACAATTAAAAATTAAATTGACATTCTATAAAAAATGCGATACAATTATTTACAGAAGTAATTATCCTTAACAAACTTTTCTTCAACATCTTCACTGAATTCAACTAAAAAAACTAAACTGATGAGGGATGGCCGGAAGCTTAAAAAAATTGGCGAAAAGGTCTTTTTAAATCCAGTCATACGGTAACCTTTCTAACGGGTGGTTTTTGGTTATATTCTTTCCGGGGAAAATACCTCTGGGAAAATAGTCAAAAAAGGCCGATAATTTTGAATAAGAGGCCGTTTCAGTATAATGAAACGTGGCATTCAAAATTTAAAAGAAAGGTGGGATGAGCGGTGAAAAAAGTTTTGGCAACTCTCACGATCGGCTTGTTGTTCTTATTAACGGTGGGTAGTGTTTGTTCAGCATGTATTTGGGTTACTTATCAACCAAAACTTCGGCAAATATAACAAAAATATTTTAAATGCTTTGTTCTGCTATTGGTATCGCTTTCGAGCGATTTTTTTATAGTAACACTTCCGGATTGAAGGTGATTTTTTGCCGAAGGAAGTTTTATTTGAAATAATTAATAAGAAACTTTTTTGGGAACTTGCTTTAATCCTTATATTGTATTACCTGAATAATCTAGCCCTCATAATTCTAGGTCTCAAATTCAACGGTGTAAAACTAAAACTAAAGAGTTTACAAATAGGAGTTTTTTTTGTCGTTTTATATTGTTTATTGGGAAAAATAATTATACCCAACCCTTTATTTGGCCTAGGTCCCATTTTAATTGATACTTTTTTGTACTGGATACTCGCCAAGATCAACCCCATCAAGGGTTTCCTAACTAGTATATTTATATTATTACTTAGTGGTCTTGGAGCAATAATTATAATTCAACCTCTGGCCTTTTATGACAAAAGTATTTTAAATTTTATCTTAGAATCTCCAATAGGAGCAGCAGTTGGAACTGTATTAGAAGCAGCTTTACCAGCAATAGTACTATTCCTTTTTCCCTTATTTAAAATTCCATCTTATGCGGTAAAGAGTAAAGCCACCAGTACCGACTTTTTAGGGATGGTAATTTTCGGGGCGCTATTTTTTGCCATTTATTATCTTTCTGTTTTATTTTTCTGGCTTTATAAAAACAGTTCAATTACAGTGGCAATTCTAGTTCTAGAAGTTATCCTCCTCGGAGTTTCCGGTTTAGTCTTTTTTTATATCTTTAAAAGGAAACAACGAAAATACCTTGAGCAAAATCAGGTCCAGACCTACCTGGAGCAGAGCCACCGCTTGATAGATGTGCTATTCAGCGAGCGGCGGGACTATCGGAACAAGTTACAAGTGATGAATATGATGGCTGCCGGGAACAAAACCGAACAATTAAATGAATATATTTTTAAAAGTATTGATGAATTGGCCGCCGCCGGCATGAACAATATTCAAAATCCCATTCTGGCCGCGGCGATTGTCTCCCGTCAGGTCGCAGCCAAGGAGCAGGATGTCGCCATCATGGTCCAGTGCGATAATCCTTTTCAGGATCCTCCGGTAAATCCGGTTAAGCTGGGAGAGTTATTTGAATTGCTCCTGGATATACTAATCGAGAGTGAACTGGTCTCCAGGTGCTCTCCAAGAGTTGTTTTTATTAATATCATGGCGAGCAACCAGGAATATATATTCGATTTTCACAATAGCGAAGCCGCAACGGCAAATCTGGCAAAGGCCCCTGAAGGGAAGAACGCTGAATATCTGTCTATCGATAAGGCGAAACAAAAAAACCAGTTGGAACTGGTCGAGAAATTGCTTAATGAAATAAACGGAGAATATTCCGTCAGTTTTCAAGGGGATGCCCTGGTGGGGTTGAAAATAACTTTTCGTAAAAACGGTAAGAAATTCTCGCTGCCGGCTTGATTGTTCCTATTTCGAAAGAACCTCTTTAGCGAGCTTAAGGTCGCTCGGTTTATCCACATCGATGCCTACCTCCGGGTAAGGCGATACCACCCCGACGGCGTTGATATTAAAGATCTTTGCCACCCGCTCCTCGATTTCGGGAATGGTTAATTTACCCAGCAAAAACCGGTATAAACATCTCCAACCGAGCATTCTTCCAAGTTGCAGCGGTTTTTTCCGCAAGGAGGCCGCCTTGATAAGGAGATCGCGGTTGTCTTTGACAAAGCGCGGCGATAGCAATACCAGGTTTCCCCCGGTAAAAGTGCCCTCTTTTAACTTCACGTAGGTGCGTTGCACCCCGGGATATTTTTTTTCATTTAATTCTTTAGAGACGAAGGAATAATAAACATCTCCCTTTCGTCTCTGGCACCTGGACAGGAAATCCTCCACCGCTTCCCTGGTAATCAGCGGAATATCCGAAGTTAAAACCAGCACCGGTTCATCGGTTTCCAAGGAGTCCAACCCGTTAAGCAGGCTGTCGATTAAAGAGTCTCCGGGTTTAATTGCCAGATCGATGCTTTTTTTAATCTCTTCCGAGAGCATCGCTTCCGAACCCACCACCACGATCCGGTTAATTGCCGCCACATTTTTTAGGGCCAGGATTACATAGTCCAGCATCGGGCGGCCGGCGATCTCGATTTCCGCTTCGTAATAAGCCTCGCTAATATGGCGGAGCGGGCCGGAGTTCAAACCGCCGGCCAAAATAACGGCATCCATTTAGCCACCTCCATACTTCTTATCCTGTTGGATCATACTCATTAAGGCGTTTTCCGCGTTTTCAATATGTTCCTGGGCTAGATTCCTGGCCAGTTCGCCGTCGCGCGAAGAAATTGCTTCCACCATTTTACGATGCTCTTCCAAGGCGATTTTCATACGCCCGGGATAAGAAAGCGACGTGGTCCGGGAACGCTGAATCTGTTCCCGCAAATTGTTGATAATCTGCGATAAACGGGTATTTCGGCTGGCTTTATAAATCAGGGTATGAAAATCGGTATCCGTCTCAATCACTTTTGGTAAGTCGCCTTGTTCAATCTCTTCGGAGATCTTGACTAAAAACCGTTCCATCTCTTCCAGTTCCTCATCAGTGGACCGTTCCGCCGCCAGCTCCGCCGCTAGCCCTTCCAATGCTCTCCGTATTTCAAATACATCGGTAATGTCCCTGATGGAAAGTCCGGCCACATAGGCCCCTTTCCTCGGTATCATCACCACTAAACCTTCCAGTTCCAATTTCCGAATTGCTTCCCGAACCGGAGTGCGGCTGACACCCATCTCCTCCGCCAGTTGAATCTCCATCAAGCGTTCACTAGGGCCCAATTTCCCGGTGATAATCGCCTCCCGGAGCGACTCAAAGACTAGTTCACGCAAGGGCTTATAATTGTCCAAGCGAATTGGAACCAAAGGCTGTCTCTCCATGATCATCTCCTCACTTTCCTACAACGATCCGCTTCTGATATTAATCCCGTTTATCTTCTCCCAAATAAAAATGGGTGAAACAACAAAACCAGTCCGGCGGGATCGAGGCTGAAAAAGGTTTAACCGCTTCCGGCGGCGGGTTCAAGGCGTACACCGATGGTCCGCTGCCCGACATCAGACAGGCGGATAATCCAAATCGCCGGAAAGCCTCTTTCACTTGGGCGACGGCCGGGAAGTCCTTGAGAATGAACTCTTCAAAGACATTACCCCAGGATTCAGTCAACAAGGGCAAATTCCCCTCCTCCAAGGCGGCAATTACCCGGTTGATCCTGGGACGTTGCTTTATTTGGTCTAATTGAAGCCGGTTATAAGCCTGGGCCGTTGAAACCTGAATATTGGGGGTTACTAGTAATAGACTACAATTAATTCGCGATTTTATTCCGGTAAGTTTTTCGCCGATTCCGCGAGCCCTGGCGGTACCCTTGCCAATACAAAAAGGGACATCCGCCCCTAATTTAACTCCTAATCGCATTAATTCGTCATTGCCCAAGTTCAGATTCCACAATTGGTTTAATCCCAGTAGAACGGCGGCGGCGTCCGCGCTGCCTCCGGCTAAACCGGCCGCGATCGGGATGTTCTTGGTGATATGAATCTTTACCCCAATGGCCGTTCCGGCCTCCCGCTGCATTAACTCGGCGGCTTTCCAAGCCAAATTTTGCCCATCGGCGGGCAGCCGGTTGTCGTTAGAAGTTAATTCAATCCGGTTATGGGGTTCCAAGGTTATTTGGTCCGCCAAAGCTATTGACTGCATTACTGAATCAATTTCATGATAGCCGTCAGATCTTTTAGCGGTAACATCCAAAGCCAGATTGACTTTGGCCTGCGCCGACAGAGTAAGCATTAGATCCATTCCAATTCTTGATAATGAATAAAGGAAAACACGTATCTACCGGGTGCCAGCCCCGTATATATTTGCCAAAAGTCAGGCAAATTCCTGCCAAAACTTTAGGGATAAAAAATACTATGCGCTAGTTTAAAAAGCGTATTAAGTTTAAGGTACAGATTAATTATTGGCAGTTTAAAAACAAGCGGTATAAAAAAACACCGGTTCCCCAGTGTATTCGCCACCCCCCTGATGGAATCCTTAAGGCTTTATCATGGGGAAGCTTCTCTGAATCTTTTTATTTTTAATTATGGCCGTGCACCATTTCTTGACCTGGTTTTCCCAAACGTACCGAATCAGCCGGCTCCTACCAGGCAACCCCGCGGCACACAAAGGGTCTTACTTACCGTTGCTTCCTCCCGGACCTGGCGGGGTTTATAAGTCTTTGTTGCGTGGGACCCAGTCCTCAACGCCACTTAACCCGGCCGGACTTACGAAAACCGGCCGCGTCCTGGAATTAAACCCTGCTATAGCGGGTTGCAGGTTACAGGGCACCGCTACCTCCCCGTCTAGCACGACCACAAACTTGATTAAAATGAGTATATTTATTATATCATATTCGACCCGGGGATCAACTGTTAAATTTTCCAAATACGGCAGCCATTAACTCGGCAAATCCCTCTCCGTGGCTCGCCTTGACCACAGATCGGCCTTCGCCTTTAACTGCCAGTCCGTATGTTATTTTTCGCTTCCAGAAAGTGTTTTTAGTGCCCCGGGCCGTGAACCGCTTTGGTAAAACAGTCAAAATACCCGGCAAAGGTCTTACCGGTACAGCCGGGGTTTTTTATCCGGACCCCGGGGGTTTTTAAACCAATCAGCGAAAAGGCCATCGCCATCCGGTGGTCGTCGTAGGTTTCAATCTCCGCCGCCCTCGGCATCCCCGGATAGATTATTAGTCCGGTCTCCGTCTCCCGGCAGCCGATTCCCACCCGGGCCAATTCGTTGATAATGGCTTGAATCCGGTTGGACTCGTGAAATTTAATAAAGGACACATTCCTGATATTCACGGGCGAGGCCGCAAAAGGGGCCATGGCAGCCAGCGTCATGGTTTGATCGGGGATTAAGCTCATATCCACGTCAATACCGGGAAATTTTCCGTCTTTTGGCCCTTTAATGTAAAGTCCCTCTTCCCGCTCTTCGACTGTGCTTCCTAATTGCTGCAAAACCTTGACAAATTGGATATCTCCCTGAAGCGAACTGAGTTTAACATCTTTAACCAGCGCCTCTCCCCCGGTCAATACGGCCATAGCCAAGAAATAACCGGCGTTTGAAACATCCGGCTCTATCCGGTATTCTTGGCCGTGATATATTTGACCATGAGGGACGGTAAACCTTTGATAAGAGTCATTGAGCGCTGTAACCCCAAAATCCTTCATCATTTTTAAGGTCATATCGACATAAGGCTTGGCAACCGGTGGCCCGTCTAAAACTATCTCTAGATCGTCCCTACTGTAGCAACCCGCCAATAAAAGAGCGCTTAAAAATTGGCTGCTTTGCCCGGCGCTCATTTCCACCCGGCCACCTTTTAATCCGGCGCTTCGAAGCTTAAAAGGTAAAAAATAAGGATTTTTTAAGTATTCGAATGATGCCCCTTGTTCTACAAGCGCGTCTAACAGAGGTTTCATCGGCCTGGCCATCATCTGGGCCGAAGCTTCGACCAAGTATTCTCCGGTGGAGAGCGCCAACATAGCTGTGATGAACCGGGCGGCAGTCCCAGCGCTTCCAACATAAATGCTAGCCTGTTGTTTGGGGATCTCCCCGCCCTGGCCTTGAACTGCGATGATTTTCTCCGCTTCGCCGATTGCGACCTGAAAACCGAGATTAATCAGGCAATCCACAAAATATTTGCTGTCATCGCTAAACAAAACATTATGCAGCCGGACCGGGCCTTGACTCAAGGCGGCGATCAAGAGCGCCCGGTTGGTAATACTTTTGGAACCGGGTATCTCCACTGTAAAATGCAACGGTCCGGCGACGGTTGGAACCGAAAAGGCTTGTTTCGCGCTTTCACTCATCTTGGCTATCCTCTCCAATTATCTTGTGAATGGTTCCTTATTTACAGCGAGTTGCAGCTTCTGAAGATACTTGGAAAACTGTTAAGTTCAAATTATTCAATTTTGGAAAAGTTATCTCCTGCCGGTTTAAAATTTTTCTTAAAGCGGAAATTATAAACACCCTTAACGGGAATACAAACGGGCCGGTATATTGATATCCCTCAGCAATCACCCGCGAACATTTTCCCCATATTTTATGGAGCTAATTTCAAAAATGGTTAATCAACGAGTTCCGTTTGGGTTGGTAAGGGTTTCCCGCTAAATAAAAACCCCTCAAGGATATTTCTTTTTTTCCGAATATCTTACTAAGGGTAAACGGAGAAAGAGGTGAGCAAGGATGGAACATTTTCAAAACAGCCAGCGCGAACTGAATTATAGCGGTCAAAAGAATCAGGTCAAATACAGATATGGTCATTTTAACCTATACAATTATAAAGACCCTTATGGCAACACCATTCAAGTAGTTCGGCCCGCCATAGTCAAAATCGAAACCGAATAAGCGGTATTAATTTAGAATTTAGTCAGGGATTAAAAAATAAAGGGGCTGGTCCAAAATAATTTTTCAAAGCAAAGCAGCCCCCTATTTTTATGTAATTTTCAACCATAAAACATCCCATTGTCTCCACTTGGCGGATAAACATTTTCTCCACATTATAAAAATGGGGCAACCTTTTATCCTCTAATTTCTATTAGCTCTCCGCCGGTACCTTATACTACCCTACGCCAGCCTTCATTTGGCTCTCTTGCTCCAGCCGGGTGAGGCCCGGTATCAATAGATCAGGTTTTATAGGAACTTACGCTTACTTTACCAACTCCGAAACCGGAACAATCTCAACCCCCGCTTTGGCAAACTCCGGGAGCATTTCCATAATAGCCTCGGCGGTTCCTTGCCGGACGTGGGCTATTCCAATGGCTGGGCCATCCCTCAATGCTATCTTGATCAGCTTTCGCAAAGCCGCTTTCTTGGAATTCAAGTTTTGATCATTATCGATAAATATCTTTCGCTTGGCAAACGGGATCTGATTAAGCCGGGCGTATTTTTCCGCTACTGAACCAGGGGTGGTCATGCTGTCCACAAAAAATAGCCGGCGCTGTTTTACCTCTTTCATTAAAATTTCCATCAACCGGTCATCGCTGGTACCGGCGGAACCCATATGGTTATTGATGCCGACCGCTTCCGGAACCTCCGCTAAATCTTGGTTTAATTGATCGCCAACCTCTTCTTCGGTCCAGCCCCGTTTGATCACCCCGGGGCCGGGGTTTTCATTTGAATCCAAAGGTTCCAACGGCAAATGAAGCAGGATCTCAAACCCGTGCGCTTTGGCCAACTCTCTGTATTTTTTAGTGTAAGGGGCATCCGGGAGAATAGCCCAGGTCAGGGGCGCCGGCACTTTTAACATCTCATCCGCCGGTTGGCTGACATAACCCACATCATCAATAATAATAGCCACCCGGGTCATCCTTTTTAACGGGGAGGTTACTCCCATGGGTTTTTCCGGTTCTTTAATTAACGGAGGCTCAGCAGTTGAGTTCAGCGGTTGTTTAGGCTTTAAGGCCGGTATTAGCTCCGGAGGCAGCACCGGAGGCAGTCCGCTGAATTTCTCCTTAAATTTGGCCACCGGCTCCATTAAAGTCATTTCAGCTATGGGCAGATTTTCTTTTCGGCCTTCAATACTTAATTTAGCGGTAGTCTTTAGTTTTAAACCAAGGTAACCCCGGGAATAAGTCCATTTAACAGAGGAAAGAGAGTAATTTTGGCCCTCGGAAAGTTCTTTCCAGCTTGAACCAAGCTTGATTAATGGTTCTAAGGAAGTAGCGGCCGGTAAAACAATCAGGCCCCGGGAGAAGATCCAGGAAATAGCCACCGGTCCCCGGCGGCGGCTCAGCAATTTTTCTTCTTGGAATTTATATAGCTTTTCGGGTGAATATCCCGCCCGGATCAACGCGTGGCGCCAGAGGTCCTGAAATTTTTTCTGCTCCCGGCCGAGGTCGATGGATTTGGCAGCGGTGGGTTTAAGGCCCTTTCCGTCATTCCGGGTTATAGTCGGCTGAGTTGAGGGTAGCCAAAGAGTAACCGACAGTACTATACCGGCATAAGCAAGAAAAAAAATTAGGGCCGTCCTTACATTAGACGATAACGGCCTCAAACAAGCTCAACTCCCTTTATAGCATCTAAAAAATTGACAGGATTTTTAACTTGCCAGCTTATTTTGGGAAGCCGTCAACTGGGCGCGTAAAATCTTAACCGCCTCATCCTCCTGAAGCTGGTACATTTTTTTAAACTGTTCCGTATTCCCGTTTTTCAATAAACGGTCCAGGGCGCCGGGTATTTCAACAACCTTATCCGGCTGAACGCCTATTTTATGAATATTCTTCCGGCCGGAAGTCAGGTAGCTGGCGATGGTGATTGTAATAGCCGTTCCACCCGGGAGTTCCTTCACCTCCTGGATCAAATCCTTCCCGAAGGTATGTGTCCCAACCAGAACCGCCCGTTTTTGGTCCTTGATGGCTCCGGATACAATCTCCGAAGCGCTGGCGCTCCAGCTGTCCACCAACACCACCATCGGCAGCTTCTTGTGGACAAACTGCTCCGAGGAGAGGGTCTGTAACGGAAGACCGCGGCGTTTCACATGAAGTACCGGGGTATTCGCCGGGAGAAATTCACTGGCTACCTTAATGGCGGCTTCGAGCGATCCGCCCGGATTGGCCCGTAAATCAAGTACCAGCCCGTTACAGTCCGCTGATTTATCGATTTTCCGGAGGGCTTTTTCCAAATCAGCCGGTGTGGTCTGCGCAAATTGGGTTATTTTGATAAAGGCATATTTATCGATAAACTGGTCCCGTTTGAAAGTTAATTCCACCGTCGGCACCAGGATATTCTCCCGTTTTACTCTAAAAACGAGTTCCTTGCTGTTTTCCCCCGCCCCGCGGAGAACTTTTAAGACCACCGCCGTCCCGTTAGCCCCCCTGATTTTGGCGATAGCCAGATCGGCGCTGATATTTTTGACAGGAACGTTTTCAACTTCAATAATCCGATCGCCCTCCTGCAACCCGGCCTTCTCACTCGGCGATCCGGCCACTACTTTGGAGATTAACAACTCCCCTTCCTTGGGGATTAAAAAGACCCCGATCCCCCCAAACGAGCCCTTGGTGTCCTTACGGAGTTCTTCATATTCATTTTTATTTAAAAACCGGGTGTAGGGATCCTTCAAGGATTTAAGCATCCCGGCAATGTTTCCTTTGGTCCAATATGTTTTCATCAGATCGACCAGGCTGACGGGTTGATAATAACTTAGCTTCACTATTCCCATCACGTAAAAAGCCGGGAGTAAATCTTGGTATTTTCCGTTTCTGGCCTTTCCCTGCCACCACCAGCCTAATAAACCGGCGGCCAACAAGAGCAGAACGGCTAGCACAACCTTGGCGCGAAAATGTTTATTCAAGAAAACCGCTCCCTTTAAAGCATTTGCAATTCCTCCGGGGAGATCGCAAACTGTTTATAATGAACCTAAGGGGTCGACCGGAACCCCGTTTTTACGAATCTCAAAATGAAGATGCGGTCCGGTGCTTAGCCCGGTACTTCCGACATTACCAATTTTTTCTCCTTTGGAGACAGTTTTGCCGTCCCCGGCGATTAACACCGAGCAATGGGCGTAAACGCTGGAGATCCCGTTGCCGTGGTCGATGATGATCATCTTGCCATAACCGCCGTTCCAGCCGGAAAAGATAACCACCCCGGCGTCAGCGGCCTGGATCGGGGTTCCCAGCGGCGAGGCAATATCAATTCCTGAGTGGTACTTTTTCTTGCGTAAGATCGGGTGATAGCGTAATCCAAAATAAGAAGTGACCCGCCCGGACACCGGCCAAATAAATTTTCCCGAACCGAGCGCCGGCCGGTTTTTGCTCTGCAAATTCCGGATCTGGGCTTCCATCTCTTTGGAGATCCGTTCCAACTCGTCGAGGGAGGCCTCCAGAACTTTACGGTTATTTTGCAAGACTGAAAGTTCCGCTTTTTTATCTTTCATCAGCGAAAGCTTCCTGTTTTGCTCCGCCGTTGTCTCCATTTGCAGACGGGAAAAGATCTTTTTCTCCAGTTGCAGCTCTTTTTGCCTTCTGGCAATCTCCTCCCGCTTTTCGGTAATGATCTCTTGCTGCTGTTGAAGGGCTTTTAAAATACGAAGATCATCCCGGACGTACTGACCGATCATTTCAAACCTGACGGCAAAATCGGTAAAATTCCGGGATGAAAACAACACCTCCAGGTAACTTTGATACCCATATTTATATATAGCAACTAATCGCTGATCCAGAACTCCTTTTCTCCCGCCGATCTGAGTTTTTATCTGTTCCAACTGAAACTGGGCGTTATTTAGCTGCCCGGTGATAATCTTAATCCGCTGATTGGTTTGGCCCAAGTTGAGGTTGAGCCGTTCCAAGTTGTCACCGATCTTTTCCAGCTCTTCTTGGGTCTTTAAGAGGCTGCTTAGGACTTTATTCTCCCGCAGCTTATTTTGGCTAATCTTCTTTTTGGTTTGTTCAATCTGTCGCTGGATCTCTTCCTCGCTAACGCACCAGCCAGCCGAGCCCAGCACTAAAAACGAAACCAAACCCAGACTTAAGAAGATGGTTTGCGGTTTTAGTCGCCACAATTTTGAAACCTCCTTGTGAAAAAACCACCTACACCCTTAAAAACTTCTTAATCGACATGATGCTTCCGATAGCCCCGAAAGCCAAGCCAACCACGGTAATAAGGATGAACAACCTTTCATTGATCAACCGTTCGTTTATCAAGGGGATAAACGGGGCTAGCTGCCGGATGTATTCATAAAGAAAGTGATATCCTTTGGAAATCAGTATCCCGGAAACCAAAGCCCCGCCAAGCCCTAAAATGATTCCTTCGAGCATAAAAGGCCAGCGAATAAACCAATCGGTCGCCCCCACCAGTTTCATGATTTCAATCTCTTTCCGCCTGGCAAAAACCGTTAGCCGAATGGTATTGACGATAATATAGAGGACCACCAATCCGATGATCGTCACCAGACTGAAGCCGAGTACCCAAATAATCCTTACAATAACCAGCATTGCTTCCACAAAGGTCTTTCCATACTCCACTTCATCAACGCCGTCGATCCGGCCGACTTCGGCCACTAGTTTTTTAACTCTGGCTTCATCCTTTAATTTAATATTAATCATATCCGGCAGCGGATTGTCCGAAGTTACAAAAAGATCTTTCACCCCCAGAGTTTTCTCCAACCATTTGGCGCCTTCTTCCTTGGAAACAAAACGCACGCTTTTCACGCCGTCCAGTTCGGCGATCCTGGTCTGAATCTGTTGGGAATCGGCCTCTTCCTTGAGATATACCCGCAATTCCAACACATTTTTGGCCATATTGGCAAAATGGTTGAAATTGGTGACTACAATGTAAAAGCAACCCAAAATAATTAATGATAAAGAGATGGTAATCACGGCCGCAATACTCATCAAGCCGTTACGGGTCAGCCCGATGGAGGCTTCCTTCACGAAATAACCAGCTGTCCTCAATTTCAAATTTCGTAAACCCCCTTCTGTTCATCCCTGATTAAATTGCCGTTTTCCAGGGCGATCACCCGTTTCCGCATGCGATCGACAATGTTTTTGTTATGGGTGGCCATAATCACGGTGGTGCCCCGTTTATTGATCTCTAGCAGCAAATCCATAATCCCCCAAGAGGTATCCGGATCCAGGTTTCCGGTAGGCTCGTCGGCTAAAAGGAGCAAAGGCCGGTTGACAATAGCCCGCGCCAAAGAAACCCGCTGCTGTTCGCCGCCTGACAATTCCGATGGGAAAACCCTGGCTTTATCCTTCAATCCCACCAAATCCAAGACCGCCGGCACCTGTCTCAAAATGTCCCGGCGGGAGGCTTCCGTTACCTCCAAAACAAAGGCTACGTTCTCAAAGACCGTTTTATTGGGCAGCAGTTTGTAATCTTGAAAGATGACCCCGACATTTCTCCGAAAGTGGGGTATCTCGCTCTCTTTCATTTGTGACAAATCTTTGCGCCCTACGTAAACTTGACCCTCGGTCGGCAGTTCCCTCCGGTTCACCAGTTTCATAAAGGTTGTTTTCCCGGCCCCGCTCGCTCCCACCAGAAAAACAAATTCCCCTTTTTCAATATGGAGGTTAATATTGTTAAGAGCAGTAACTCCATTGTTATATACCTTTGAAACCTGCTGTAAATCAATCACTCCTGTTTCACCTCGATTTTTATTTCCGAATTTCCGGTTGATTTCGACAAGTAATTCCTGATTTCCTGCCCGCTTAAACGATCCAATATGTTGCCAATATACTTATATACAAACTTTAAATAACCAAAATACAGCAAATAAATCCAGTCCTTCTAGTTGTTTCGGCAATAATCGCCAAACGCATTATTATATTTCAGATCCTATTTTAAAACAGGTAAATTTTCTGTTATAATTTAGATATTACCAATAAAACCTATTAAGTAGCGGTAAATTTCTGTCGAATTATTAAGTGTCGGCTTTTGGAGTTCAAGGAAGAAATGGAAGGAGTCTATTTAGGATGGAAAAGAATATCGGGGTTGATCTTGGTTATGGTTTTGTGAAAGTCTCCGATGGCAAAAAAGATAAAATATTCCCGTCAGTGGTCGGTCAAGGCCGCACCTTGCGTTACACCACCGAGGAGAATAACGAACAAAATTTCATCAAAAACATGGATGTGATCATCGACGACCGTGAGTATTTCGTGGGTGAACTTGCCAACCGTCAGTCGGATATCGTTCTTTTCTCGCTGGACGAAAACAGGATGGATGAACAGATGAGCAAGGTTTTGCTGGTAACATCGTTGGCTTTGCTCTCCGAGGGGAAGACCACCAATTATAATGTGGTAACCGGCCTGCCGGTAGGATTTTTCACCGAAACCAAGCAGACCATCTCCCAACGTTTTAAAGGCCGTCACAATATTGTGCTCCGTAAAAATCAAAAAAACGAGAATGAACAGACGCTCACCGTTAACGAGGTCAAAGTATTGCCCCAACCTTTCGGATCTTTGTTCGATCTGATTCTCGATCCCAACGGGACTTTAATCGATGAAAACCTGGCCGCTTCCAAGGTAGGGATTATCGATATCGGCTTCCGGACTACCGACTATATCGTGGTTGACAACCTGGAAAACATTGACCGCCTCAGCGGCTCCAGTAACACCGCTTTAAGCACCGCCTATTTCATGATTGCCGAGATGCTAAGAGAGGAGTTTAAAATCACCAAACCCATTTACCAACTGGATGAAATCGTCCGGAACGGGATTATCCGGATCTCCGGCAAACCCTACAACCTGGATGAAATTAAGAAACACGCCTTCAGTATGGTGGCGGAGAAGTTGATCACCGAAATCAACAGCTTGTGGATTAACAAATGGGAATTGGACATGGTATTCATCTCCGGCGGCGGCGGGATCGCCATTGCCGAATACTTGCTCCCGGCCTTTGAAAACGCCTTGTTGGTTAAGGAGGCTCAACTCGCCAATGTTTACGGGTTCCGTAAATTAGCGCAACGCCTTTATGGTAACCGTTCAAAAGCGGCGGCTACTTTGGATATGGCGGTGGGGTCCAATGAGTGAAATTGATTTAAACAGTTTTAATAATAGCGGTCAAATTTTCAGCCATCTTTTGAAGAATAAAACCATATTGACTCTTTTTCTGGATGACGGCACCAAACTCACCGGCAGGTTATTGGGTTGGGACAATGATTTCCTGGTGATCCTTTATAACAAAACCCTACAAATAGTGGCTGCCAGGAAAGTGAACAGATTGCAAGCGGAGTTGGAAAATACTCCGGCTTCCGAACCTCCGGCAATATCAGCCCCTGAAATAGCGAAACCTAAAATAACCCCTGCCCCCCAGCAGGGTAACGAAATTAAAGACCAACTAATGGCCGAAAAAGCCCGGATCGCCGAGAGAGATAATTCTCCGGCCAAGGACCGTTTAGATAATTTGGTTCAAAATTTGTAAAAGGACAAGCAGATGGTTGAGGGTCAAGCTCTCCTTAGAAAAATGGCTCTTCCATACTATGCCCACCGCCAGGCGGTAATCGCCCCGGCGCTCTCTTCGATAGCCTGGAATATGATCGCCTTTTCAGGCTTTCTTGATCTTGCCCTGCTGGTAAAGGATTTGGAACCGCCCGCCAATATTGTCAGAAAAATCAGGTCTTTCTATGAAAGTTACGAACAGATTGCCGAAATTAAACCTATTTTGGGAGATCTGGACACCCTCTCCCGTAATCTGGCGCATCTTGATAAAACCAATACCAACGCGGTTCGAACCTTCGCTTTAAAATTGAACGGCGCCGTTCAAGCCCTTGAACAATTCGCCTTGCAACTTATTAATCAATTAAAAATCAACGACCCTGACAAAACCGCTGAAGAATTACAGGATATACTCTTTTCGATGCAGGAAGAGTCGTCCCTTCCCGGGCTGGCGGAATTACTGGAACAGCAACAATTGGAACTGTCTAAAATGGTTCAGTTAAAGAACCTTCCCGCTACAACCTTGGCTAAATTCAACTTCAATCAGCAATTTGAAGGATCCTTTCAAGTCGATCGCCCGTGGTTGCACAATTGGATCACTACAGATAAGGAACTACAGGGTGTTTTAACTACTCTTCATAAAAATTTCCTGCATTTGATCAACTTGATTAACGGGAAAATCCCCCTGCCGGAGCGGCGACTGAAACTCAACTCCATCGGAGAAGACTCCTCCGTCCCTTCACACGACTACCGGTTAGCCCTTAAGTATTATTACGGCGGCACTGAAGAATCCGTCTACCACTATCAAATCTTCGATCTATTACGCAATTTATTAAAATAATTCCCTAACCCTCTTCGCTTATCATTACTCAAAAGTCAAACCAACCCCCGGCCAAGGCCGGGAACATGCTTGGTCTGTAAAACATCCCTATTTCCCTTATGTTTTGCCGGAGAGAAATTGTGATATTAATAAGGGCAGCCTGCAAAAGAAAGACCTTCTTGCTGGTTTTTAAATTATGTTAACTAAAAAAGAATTTGGGGTATCTTAAGGGAAGATAATAGAACTTAACTCTTGACTAACTATTTCTAAACGTGTATAATGGAAAAAAATAACCTGAGGAAGTATATTCCATGAGCAAGATGGAAGAACCCAAAGATGTTCTCACCTTGGAAGAAGCTAGCCGGTTATTTCAGGTCAGCACCAAGACTTTTTTAAAGCTGCTGCGCGAAGAGGAGATCCCCGCCAGAAAAGTCGGGCGTGAATGGCGTTTTTCGAGGATTGCCCTTTTAAATTGGATGGAATCCGGGAACTCCCGCGATTACGCCTCGGCCGAGGCTGAAAATAAGGCTTATTTTGCGCAGGTTGCTCCGGTTTATAACGAAATTCGCAAGGATTGTTATGGCGATTCCCTCCGCGACATTATCCTCTCCCAATACACACCGCCACCCGGTTCGGAAGTGGCCGATATAGGGACGGGCACCGGTTATCTAGCGCTGGGTTTAGCTAAATACGCCGCCAAAGTCCGGGCCATTGATTCTTCCGCGGCTATGCTTGCAGTGGCCGGTGATGACCTTGCCAAAGCCGGTCTCCATAACGTCGAGCTCATAGAGGGTGATGCCCACGATTTACCAGTGGCCGACGCCGCTCTTGATATCGTCTATGCCAATCTTTTGCTCCATCATTTACTCGAACCGGGACTGGCCATTAAAGAAATGTTCCGGGTTTTAAAGCCCGGCGGCCGGGTGATTATTACCGATATCAATCAACACTCCCACGGCTGGGTTAAAGCAGAGAAATTCGATTTATGGTTGGGCTTTGAGCGTGAAGAAATTCGTCAATGGTTTCAAGAAGCCGGTTTTTTGAAAATAACCATTGCCGATCTAGGATGTAATTGCCGGACTTCCAGTCGCGCCGGTAAAACCGTTGATATCCCGATGTTTTTGGCGGCAGGGACCAAACCCGTTTGAAGCGGGTTTATTGCCCACAAATATTATTTGGGCCTTTTGGAACATATAAATTTATCAGTTTCAGCTCCATAACTCCGATTACGAAAGGATGATCCGCATGGGAATGACTATTACCGAAAAGATCCTGGCGGTCCACGCCGGGAAGCGGGCTGTCACCCCCGGTGAATTAATCAACGCCAAGGTCGATTTGGTCTTAGGAAATGACATTACCGCGCCCGTAGCCATCAAGGAATTTTACAAGATCGGGAGTGGTAAAGTTTTTGATCCTGCTAAAATTGCCTTAGTCCCCGACCATTTCACTCCCAATAAGGACATTAAATCCGCCGAGCAGGCGAAGATGATTCGCGATTTTGCCCGCCGCTTCGCCATAACCAATTACTTTGAGGTAGGCGAGATGGGGGTGGAGCATTGCCTGCTCCCGGAGAAAGGGCTGGTAATGCCGGGAGATCTGGTTATCGGGGCCGACTCCCATACCTGTACCTACGGCGCTTTGGGTGCCTTTTCCACCGGAGTTGGAAGCACCGATATGGCGGCCGGTATGGCCATGGGCGAGGCCTGGTTTAAAGTACCCGAAAGTATTAAGTTTATCTATTACGGTAAGCTCCCCCGCTGGGTCGGTGGGAAAGATCTAATTCTCTATACTATAGGCAAAATCGGAGTTGACGGAGCGCTATACCAGGCCATGGAGTTTACCGGAGAAACAATCGCCGGCCTTTCTATGGATGGCCGCTTTACTATGGCCAATATGGCCATTGAGGCCGGAGCGAAAAACGGCATTTTTGCCGTAGACAATAGGACTTTAGAGTATGTCAAACCCCGTGCCAAGCGTAATTATAATGTTTATACCAGTGACCCTGATGCCAAATACCAGAAAATTTACGAATGGGACGTCTCCAAACTGGAACCGCAAATCGCTTTCCCTCATTTACCGGAGAACGCCAAGCCCCTCTCCCAAGTGGGAAATATAAGTATCGACCAGGCAATTATTGGCTCTTGTACCAACGGCAGGATTGAAGACCTGCGGGAGGCGGCCCTGGTCCTCAAAAACCGGAGGATCAGTCCCAACGTCCGCTTGATCATTATTCCGGGTACCCAGGAAATCTGGCGGCAGGCCATGCGGGAAGGCTTGTTTGAGATTTTCCTTGACGCTGGCGCCGCAATTTCCACTCCAACCTGCGGTCCGTGTCTTGGGGGGCATATGGGAATTTTGGCCAAGGGTGAACGGGCCGTCGCCACCACTAACCGCAATTTCATCGGCAGGATGGGCGATCCCGGTAGCGAAGTCTATTTAGCCGGGCCAGCCGTTGCCGCCGCTTCAGCGGTGGCCGGTAGATTGGCCGGGCCGGAGGAGGTCGGCGTAAAATGAAGACTCTTCAAGGAAAAGTTTGGCGTTTCGGCAATGATATTGATACGGATTTAATCATTCCCGCCCGCTACCTGAATACCATTGACCCTAAGGAATTGGCCGCCCATTGTATGGAGGATGCCGATCCGGCATTTGCCGGAAAAGTATCGGCCGGTGACATCATCGTGGCGGGAAAAAACTTTGGTTCCGGGAGCTCACGCGAGCATGCCCCGATAGCCATTAAGGCCTCCGGGGTTTCCTGCGTGATCGCGGCCTCTTTCGCCCGTATTTTTTACCGGAACGCCATCAATATCGGGCTGCCGATTTTAGAGTCTCCCGCAGCCAGCCAAGCCATTAAAGAAGGAGATCTGGTAGAGCTGGACTTAGCCTCCGGGCGGATCGCCGATCTCTCCACCGGCGAAGTATTTCAGGCCTCTCAATTCCCCCCTTTCATGCAAGAATTGATGGAAGCGGGCGGTTTGATCGAATATGTGAAACAGAAAGCGCAAAAATAATCAGTCTTCAGAAAAACGGAGGTTTCCATGTTTAGAATTGCGGTTTTAGCCGGCGACGGAATCGGACGGGAGATCATTCCCGAAGCGGTAAGTACCCTAAAAGCGGTGGGAGAAAGGTTCGGCCTCGCCATGGAGTTTGTCGAAGGGCTCATCAGTGAGGACGCCTATCAGAAATACGGCCATCCCCTGCCTGCGCCGACTCTGGAACTTTGCCGCCGGGCTGATGCGGTTTTGCTAGGAGCGGTCGGCAGCCCCGAAATGGATAAACTGCCGCCGGAATTGCGTCCCGAACGGGCGGCCTTATTGCCCCTCCGGAAAGAACTTGGTTTGTTTGCCAATCTGCGGCCGGTTAGGGTCTACGGGACTCTGATTTCGGCATCGACCTTAAAACCGGAGATAATCCGGGATGTTGACATTCTAGTCTTCCGGGAATTGACCGGCGGTTTATATTTTGGGCCAAAAAAAAGAGAACGGCTCCCGGACGGATCGGAGCAAGCCCTAGACACTCTGGTTTATAACACCGCGGAAATTAAGCGCATTGCCCGGCTGGCCTTTGAGGCCGCCCGGAAGCGCCGTCAGAAATTAACCTCGGTTGATAAAGCCAACGTCTTGGAGAGCTCGCGGCTCTGGCGGGAAACTATTGGCCAATTAGCCGGCGAATACCCCGATGTCGAGCTCTCACACATCTACGTTGACAATTGCGCCATGCAACTCGTTCGCTATCCCGCGCAGTTTGACGTGATTGTTACCGAGAATATGTTTGGTGATATTCTCACCGACCAGGCATCCATGTTAACCGGTTCCTTGGGAATGCTTCCCTCGGCCAGCATCGGTGGAAGGACCGCTCTTTACGAGCCGGCCCACGGTTCCGCCCCGGACATTGCCGGGCGGAATCTAGCCAATCCGTTGGCGGCCATTTTAAGCACAGCCATGATGCTCCGCTATTCATTGCGGCAGGAAGAGCCGGCCCAGGCTATTGAAAACGCAATCCTTCGGGTCTTGGAGGCCGGTTACCGGACTGCCGACATTATGTCGGAAGGTATGCGCCAAGTGGGAACCAAGGAAATGGGAGAACTGGTCCGCCAAGAAATTCGGAAATAAAAGAGTTGAACCTGTCAAATCAGTAAAAGAGGCCGCTGAATAATTTCCAGCGGCTGATTTTTTAGGCTATGAAAATCAACTTCTCCTGTATCATATCTTCCGGAGCAGCTTTAACATACCTTTCCCAGGATGGAAGTCCTCCGCTCCTGTTCCACCTGTTCATTTAACTCCCTGACCGCGCTGGCGGCGGCTGTGATCCGGTCGTAAGTAGTATTCAGAACCAGGATCCCTTTTTTTTCAAGTTGTTCTCTTTGATCCTCCCGGCTGATAAAATAAAACTTCTCTTTACTGTTTAGGCCTACGATGTACATCAGGAACCCTCCGTTTCGCCCGGTTTTAAATTTCAAAAGCTTTTCAACCATGCTTCTCGGGTAATGTTTAACTTCTGTTACTAAATACTAAATAATTTGAGGTTTCTTATTCTTATATTCAATGCTTACGTGGTATTACGCCGTATTATCAGAAATATGCAAGCGCTCTTTTTCCTGGACATATACCCTCCAAGGAATCCGCTGTTATAAATACAGTATCGCCCGCCTGTCCTTACTTAATACTATGAATACTCTTGGGAAAATATGTTCCCATACCTAAAAATCAGAGTTAATTAATTTTTAGAACTGGTGTTCGGCAAAATTATAACATATTTTCTCCTCTAAAACAAATGTTCGATTCCGGGTTTAATTAAAAACATTCCGCGGGTCGGTTTATCCAGCCGGCGCCCTATTCCATTCCAGCCAAATAAGCCATAATATACTCCGAGGTGTTTTCAATGCAATCTAAGAAGTGTAACGAACATGGCAGAACAGATAGTTGCGCCTGTATTACCTGGGTGCTTGGGGTCATCTTTTTTATTCTGGCCTTAATCAAAATTCCGGAAATTGCCGGGGAGCTTACATCTGCGTCCGGAAATCAAGCGTCCGGATAAAAAATAAAGCGCCTCCCCCGGTAACGCTTTTATTTTGAAAAGTAATGAAAGTATTTTGAATAATATTGGGTGATTGATAGGTTGTTTAAACAGCCAAAGGAACTTTAAAAGTATTTACAGAATTATTATTATTGACCTAGATAAGGACATACGTTCGTGATAGATTATTATATCAATAGTTCAAAGGTGAATGTTTTGAAAGAGAACAAACTGCTTCAACCTTTTTTAAAATGGGCCGGGGGAAAGCGACAACTCTTACCGACAATCCGCCAATATATTCCTCAAAAATACAATACTTATTATGAGCCATTTATTGGCGCCGGAGCTGTATTATTTGATATTCAACCGTCAATTGGGGTTATTAATGATAGTAATACAGAATTAATCAACTGCTATGAAGTTATCAGAGATTCAATCGAGGAATTGATTCTCGATCTTCGGCAGCATAAAAATGAAAAAGAATATTATTATGCAATTAGAGATTTAGATAGGGATCCCAATTTTAAAAATCTTAATCCAGTACAAAGAGCTTCTCGAATTATTTACCTGAATAAGACATGTTTCAATGGGTTGTTTCGTGTTAATAGTGCTGGCCAGTTTAATGTTCCCTTTGGAAATTATAATAACCCCAAAATCGTTGATGAAATTGTGTTAAAAGCCGCGCATAATTACTTGGCCACTAAAAATATTGAAATTATGAATGTGGACTTTGAACAATCAGTTAAAAATGCTAAAAAAGGAGATTTTGTCTATTTCGACCCTCCATACGATCCTGTTTCGGACACATCATCATTTACAGGATATGATTTAAACGGTTTCAGTAAGAGTGAGCAAGAACGATTACGGGATGTTTATAAAAAACTATCTGACAAGGGATGCTTTGTCTTGTTAAGCAATTCCGCCACAGATTTTATTTTGGATTTATATAAGGATTTTCAGGTAGTAAAAGTGGCCGCCAGCCGAAACATCAACTCTGTCGCCACCGAACGCGGAAAAATTGATGAGGTTCTGGTAATGAATTATGACTGTTTTAACAAAAAATAAAGACTTATCATTCGTCTTTTGGGGCCTAAACCTCTGCCCGACCCCAAAATATCTCTAAAAAAGCCTTCACCAGATTGGGGTCGAATTGCCGGCCGGCACAATCTCTTATTTCAGACTAAGCCTTTTCCTGATCAACCGCCTCTTGATAAACCCTTTTATGGGTCATGGTGTAAGCGTTGATTATGGATATAATCCAGGTATCAACGGGATCCCCTCCTCTTTTAACCCCCGGGGATAACCGTTGCCATCCCAACGTTCACGATGAGCCAAAACAACCTCCGCGATATGGGCTAAATCGGGGATGGATAGTACGATTCACTGTCCGATGCTGGGGTGTTTTTTCATTACTTTCCATTCCTCCGACGAAAGCCTGCCGGGTTTAGCGAACCTTTCCAGGTATGGCCACCCTTCCGGCATCGTGAAGGGCCGCCAGTAAAACCAGATCATCCTTTTAGCCGGAAGGCGGCCCGATTTTCCTTCCAATCTCCAAGGCCAGGTTTTTTAAACTGAATAATTGGCGATCGTCAAGAAAAATACAACAATGATCGCCAATCGCCAGTCAAAGAGCAAAAATAAAAAGCCGGTCCAATTGGGTTCAAAATTGGGTTCAAACCGACTTCTAAAACTTCAAAAACCTGGAGCCGACAACCGGATTTGAACCGGTGACCTGCGCATTACAAGTGCGCTGCTCTACCAACTGAGCTACGTCGGCTTAAAAATCCGGAAAGCATAAAATATAATACCATAGATGCCGGCAGTTTTCAAGGGCCCGATTTTAATCATCTAAAATGTAACCGAACGGAAATCGATTAATCACTTAATTTTGTAACCCAAAATCCCGGCCACTTTTTTATCGATAGTCAATCTTAACTGAATAGGGTTTAATTGGC
>JBLNCU010000077.1:0-21858 GCA_050260935.1 Bacillota bacterium | reverse complement strand
GGCGCTTCCCGATGCGCCGGTACTGGCGATTGCCGATGGCACCGTATCGAAGATAATCCATGACCCGGAAGACGGGTGGGAGATTGTACTTAAGCATGACGAAGGCTGGACATCAAATTATCACTACCTTGGTCAGGTAAAGGTCAATGTCGGTCAAAATGTAAAAGCCGGCGAGGCTATCGCGTTGATCGGCAGGCCGAATCAGAAAAGAGGCCCGGTTTTATTCTTGGAGATCAAAGATTACGACCAGCCGGTGGATCCTATGTCGGTCCTGGCCAGTTAAGGCGCGTCCCAATTTTGAAAAACCAAGCTTTGACAGCCGCCCTGTTTTTAACGGTAATTTGTTTCAGCTTGTTTCACGGGAGCTTCTGGTCCCTCCTGTTTATTTTAGCTTCGTTGACCGTTCATGAATACACTCATATACTAATGAGCGAGCTTTTAGGCTACCGGGTCCGGGAATTCCGGTTTGCACCGTTTGGCGGCAATTTAAAACTGGAACCATCATTCGCGGTTCATCCGGAGGCGGAGATGTTAATCGCCGCCTCCGGCCCGGCCGCCAATTTTTTTTTAGGAGTGGGGGTATTATACCTTAAATTACTGGGTATTGATAATCCTTACCTCCAAAATTGGTTGCATATCAATAATTTTATCGGCTTTGTCAATCTAATTCCAGCCTTGCCGCTTGACGGCGGCAGGATCATTCACGCCTGGCTCAATAAAAACCTGGATTTGCCGATCGCCGGACGCGTCATTAAGACTGTAACCACCATCACCAGCTTGCTTTTTCTCATTTTAGGAAGCGTTCGCTTGATTAATGGAAAACCCGGGGTTTTTTTCCTCCTTACCGGCATCTTCATTTTAGCGCAGCAATTGGCGGCAAAAAGCCCTTCACTCCATTTGAGTTGGGAATCATTGCAATACAAGAAAAAAAACCTGAATCAAAAAGGGTTTCTAACGGTGAAACCGGTTTTGACCGGAGAGGATACTCCGGTAAGGACTCTTTTTCAACATTTTGGCACCCGCGACTACCTGTTATTTTTCATACTTGGTAAAGACCGAAAGATGAGCATAATAAGTGAAGAAACAGCCTGGAATCTCTTGATGGAACAGGGATATGACGTTACTTTTGCGGCCGGAAAAGTAGACCGGCGTAATAAAACTTGCAGAATGCTTGCGGATGAGGTAGAATAAACCTACGTTTTAATTATTGGTTAATATTGGGGGAATGGGGTTTTGGCGGGTAGTCAAAATGCGCCGCAAATATGGGAAAAAATTGAAAATTCCTTAAACGAAGTCTCCAAACCCGGCCGCTATATCGGCGGGGAATATAATATCCGGATCAAGGATTGGACAACCACCGGCTGTAAAGTGGCGTTGGCCTTTCCGGACGTTTACGAAATCGGCCTATCCCATCTGGGTTTAAGGATCCTTTATGAGTTGATTAACGCTCAGCCGGATATGCTGGCCGAACGGGTCTACGCGCCCTGGCCCGACTTTCAAAGTCTTTTACGTCGCAAAGAATTGCCGTTATATTCGTTAGAGAACAAACGCGGTCTTAACGAATTCGATGTCCTTGGTTTTTCGCTCCAATATGAGCTTAGCTACACCAATGTCTTAACCATGCTGGAACTGGGGCGAATCCCGCTGTACAGCCGGGATCGCACTCTCGACCATCCGCTGGTAATAGGCGGCGGCCCTTGTACCTTCAATCCCGAACCGATGGCCGACTTTTTTGACTGTTTTCTTATCGGTGAAGCCGAGGATGTAATGGTGGAGATCTTGGAAACTGTCCGGCGCTGGAAAAGCGCTCATGGCAGTAAGGAGACTCTGCTTAGGGAGTTGGAAAAGATTGAGGGTATTTATGTGCCGTCTCATTTTGAATTCCGGTATCATGGCGAGGGAACCATCGCCGCTATCACCTCTTTAACAGGCCATTATCCTTCCCGGGCTATTGTCAGGGATTTTTCAAAGGTATTTACCCCGGAAAAATGGCTGGTGCCGTATTTAGATATTGTTCACGACCGGGTAGCCCTGGAGATTCAACGGGGATGCACAAGAGGTTGCCGTTTTTGCCAAGCCGGCATGATCTACCGGCCGGTGCGGGAGAAGCCCCCGGAAGCGATTATGAATTCTTTAAAAAAACTGGTGGCCGATACCGGTTATGAGGAATTGTCCCTCACTTCATTAAGCAGCGCCGATTATAGCCGGATCGACGGCTTGATCGACGAAGCCTGCGGCTGTCTTAACCCTCTGGGAGTAAACGTTTCCCTCCCATCTTTACGAATTGATTCTTTCTCCATCGATCTGGCGACCAGGTTTCAAAGCACCCGTAAAGGCAGTCTTACTTTTGCTCCCGAGGCTGGTACCGATCGCCTGCGGAGCGTAATTAATAAGGGAGTAACCGCCGCTGATCTTCTAACCGCCTCCGAAGCCGCTTTTAAGGCCGGTTGGCAAAAGTTGAAACTTTATTTTATGATTGGCTTGCCTACGGAAACCATGGCCGATTTGGAGGGAATCGTCGAGTTGGTGGCGGCTGTTTTAAGGCTCGGTAAAAGTATTCATCCCCGGACTAATTCTTTACGGATTACCGCCAGTATCTCCACCTTCGTCCCAAAAGCCCATACCCCTTTTCAATGGCGGCAGCAGATAACAATCGCGGAAACCATAGAAAAACAACATTTTCTTCAGGAGCAGATCCGTGGACGCCACTTGGAATTGAACTGGCATGATCCCACAATGAGCCGGCTGGAAGGGATATTGGCCAGGGGGGATCGCCGTTTAAGCTCGATTATCCATCAAGCCTGGCAAAAAGGGGCCCAATTCGACGGCTGGAGCGATCAATTCCGGTATCCGCTTTGGATGGAGGTTTTTCAGGAAAACCGCCTCGACCCGGATTTCTATACCCGGGCCCGCTCCTACGATGAGATTTTGCCCTGGTCCCACATAAACACCGGTTTAGGCCCGGAATTCTTAAGAAACGAAGATGTCAAGGCCGGTCTGGCTCAACCGACCCTGGACTGTCGTAATTACACCTGTGCCAATTGTGGAGTTTGCCCGTCTTTAAAGGTAAAAAAACATGTGAACGGGTGAGATGAACGAGATGATCCAATACCGCCTGCGATTTAGTAAAGAAAAAGAACTGCGTTTTCTATCCCATCTGGAGTTGATGCGAGCCCTAGAGCGGGCTTTCAGACGGGCAATGCTGCCGTTAGCTTATTCGGAAGGTTTTCATCCGCATCCAAAATTGAGTTTCGGCCCGGCTTTGGCGGTTGGAATCAGCAGTAACGATGAATATCTGGATTTTCAGTTGACCGGTGAAGTTGCACCTTCCGAAATAAAGGAGCGATTAAACCAAACCCTCCCCGGCGGGATCCGGGTTATCGCCGTCGTTAAAATCAGCCGGCATGCCAAACCTCTAAACGCCTTAATTAACCGGGCGGCTTATTCAGTCTTGTTAAAATGCGACCCGGGGAAGATGGGAGAAATTGTCCATTGGCTGAAAGGCTTGGTGGATTTGGCTGAAATAGTAGTCCAGCGGGTATCCAAGGAAGGCCAAAAATTTGTAAACATTCGTCCCTGGCTGCATAACTTAACTATTAAGGAGATTAATGGGGATATACTGGAAATTCGCCTCACCGGAGAGATTGGGAGCGGCGGTAATCTGCGCCCGGAAGATATCACCGGCGGCATTCCGCATCCTGTTGAGATCCTTAGTATAGCCAGAATCGGTTTATGGCATGAGGAAAAGGGAACGGTTTTAAAACCGCTGGATTTCACCTGTAACACGGAGGGTGATAAATGAACAAAGAAATTCTGATTAACGTGGGAGTGAACGAAATACGGGTGGCGATGCTGGAAGACGCCAACTTGGTTGAATTTACTGTGGAACGGCTGGATGAACAACGCCGGGCCGGCAATATTTATCTGGGAAAAGTGGAAAATGTCTTGCCTGGGATGCAGGCGGCTTTTATAGACATCGGCGAAGAAAAAAACGCCTTTATATATATTGATGACGTTTATGCCAAGGAGAGCGAGACCGGGCACGGTGAGGCTCTAAAACAACAACTGTCAATCAAAGACCTGCTCCATGAGGGGCAGGAGATTATGGTGCAAATGATTAAAGAGCCAATCGGCACCAAAGGGGCAAGGGTAGTTACCCAGATAACTATTCCCGGCCGTTATCTGGTCTTGATTCCCAATGTTGATTATATCGGAGTGTCCCGGCGGATTGAAAATGAAGCCGAACGGGAACGTTTAAAGAACATCGCCCACTCCTTCAAAGGTCCCGAAGCGGGTCTAATTATCCGGACGGCCGCTGAAGAGATTGAAGCGGCGGAGTTACAAAGCGATTACGAGTTTCTGGTCAACGTTTGGAAAAAGATTCAAAAGAAAGCCAAGAAAGGCCCATGCCCGACTTTACTTTACCGCGATCACGATCTTTTATACCGGATTCTCCGGGATTATCTGTCCAAAGATATCAACCGGCTGATAATTGATGATTTTGAGGCTTACACCAAAGCGCTGGAACTGGTAAAGAGTCTGGCACCTTCTTTGAAAAACCGGATTCAGCTTTACAGTCAGGAATCTCCATTATTTGAAAGCATGAATGTTGAGAATCAACTGGAACGGGCTTTAAATAAAAAGGTCTGGCTTGATTGCGGAGCTTATCTGGTTTTTGATCAGACGGAGGCCCTCTCAGTCATTGATGTTAACACCGGAAAATTTACCGGCTCCATCAACCTTGAAGATACGGTTTTTCAAACCAATTTGATGGCCGCCGCCGAAATCGCCAAACAAATACGTTTGCGGAATCTTGGCGGAATCATCATCATCGACTTTATTGATATGGTTTCCGATGAGGAAAGGGCCAAGGTTATCTCGAAGTTAACCGCTGAATTGCAACATGACAAGACCAAAGTGAACGTCCTGGGATTTACTTCACTCGGGCTATTGGAATTGACCCGGAAAAAGGTAAAACAAAGTTTACGCGAACTTCTGCAGGTTGAGTGTGATTATTGTGATGGCGCCGGATATTTGCCTTCCCTGGATAGTTTTGCCCAAAAAGCAATCCGCTCCATCCGGCAGATTGCCAACGCCTCGCCTGCCGAGGCTTTACTGCTGGGGGTCAACCCCCAAGTCGGTTCGATTTTGATCGGACCAGGGGGCGTCAACCTTGAAAAAACCGAACGCACTTTGAATAAAACCATTTATGTAAAGGGACAGGATAGTTTAAAACTCGACCAAGTCCGGTTGCTGGCAAGTGGCACTAAAGAAGAGATTGAATCGCTGGCTTTACCGGTGAAAGAAGGGGAGGTCGTCGACCTGAAGATCACCGAGAACCATATCGCCAATCCCCAGGACGGTATCTCCCGCATTGAAGGATATGTTGTTAATGTCGACGCTGCCGGCGCTTTTATCGGGAAAACGATCCGGGCGTTGATTACCAAAACATTCAAGACATACGCCAAAGCAGTAATTATTGATTGACTTCCAACACTGGTAATGATATTATTAATTTCGTGGGTTTTTAACCCCATGTAACCGCTCGAGTAGGCCAATAAACTCTAGGGAAAATGAGGAGTCGGAATAGTCTATCAGTTTTTTGCTTTGAAAACCGCCTCCGGAGTTATAATACTGTTAATTGCCTAGAGTGCCGATTTCGGCGAGTCTGATGCGGGGAGGTGTAAAAAATGTATGCGATCATTGAATGCGGCGGTAAACAATACCGGGTCCAAGAGGGCGATATGATTAAAGTCGAGAAAATGGCGGCGGAAGTAGGTTCTACAGTCGCCATTGATAAAGTTTTGTTGCTTGGCGGCGATAAAACTGTAATTGGGACTCCGATGGTGGAAGGGGCTAAAGTTACTTGCCGGGTCCTTAACCAGGACAAAGAACCGAAGGTTTTGGTCTTTCATTACAAAGCCAAAAAAAATATCCGGAAACGTTACGGCCATCGGCAGCCGTTTACCAGCCTTTTGGTTGAAAAGATTGAAAAAGTAAAAAAGACTGCCAAGAAGGCCGCTGAAACCGCGGAAGTCGGCGAAACGGCCGCTCCAGCAGAAGCATAATGGTTTCAGTAGTTGTGAGGAATGCCAAAACCGGTGAACCGGTTGGATTTACCTGTTCGGGACATGCCGAATACGCCGGGAAGGGTTATGATATTGTCTGCGCCGGCATTTCGGCCTTAACTCACTCCGCCGTGCTGGCCTTGGAAAGGCTAACCAATCTAAAGTTAAATATAGAGCAGAATAACAGGAACGGTTATTTGGAGTGCGACTGGTTTAATCAGAAAGAAGACTCGGAACGCGCGTCTGTTATAATTCAAGTCATGCTCATCGGTTTATATGAAATTCAACGCCAATATCCTGATTATTTAAAAGTTACTGAAGTGGAGGTGTAAGAGATGATCCATTTCGACCTGCAGTTTTTCGCTCATAAAAAAGGGGTCGGAAGTTCCCGCAACGGCCGTGACAGTAATGCCCAGCGATTGGGGGTTAAACGCTTCGGCGGGCAACATGTTTCCGCCGGCAGTATTATAGTCCGGCAGCGGGGCACCAAGTTTCACCCCGGCAATAATGTCGGAATCGGAAAAGATGATACTTTATTCGCCAAAATAGACGGCTTTGTAACCTTTGAACGGGTTGGCAAAACCGGCAAACAAGTAAGCATCTATCCTGAAAACCCAGCAGCGACTGCTAAAGCGTAAAACCCGGCCTTGCCGGGTTTTTTTCCATCCCAATAATTTTCATGGTTATATTTTTAAATCCGGCAAAGCGCGACCCCAGCGAGTATGAACTGGTTAAAAGACATACCAACCACGGATTTGAAATTCTAAAAGCTAAATCAAGTCTGAACCACACTTCGGCCCATGTAGCTTATCAGCACCATGAACGGGAGGATGGCTCCGGCTATCCCAGGGGTTTAGCGGGGAAAGAAATTCACCGGTTTGCCTCAAAATGTGGCCGTCACCCATATCGCCCGTGAAAGGCGCCTGGTGAAGGTTACCAGCGGGGTCTACGAAGGAAGACCTATAATTTGCTTCAACAACCTGAATTAAAAGTTGTCGCCCAGCTTAAATAATGTAGCCGGTTGAACCCCCTTTTCTTCGACAGCCTTTTACCCACATAGACCTCTGAAAGACGATAAAATAACTTAAAAAAGAATATAACGCCTCCTTTTTGCGCATGATCTATTCTAAACCGCTGTTGCATTCAAATACTGTTTATCTGAATGCGCGGTGTCATACTAAGTAAGCTTTGGCGAGGTTTCCAAAAGCGGCTTAGTTAACAAAGCAAGGGGGCGGATTTTTATGAAAACCGGCTGGAAAGTATTGCTTATAATAGGTGTTTTAATTGTTTTAGCGGCCGGATGGGCTGTTAATGTCATGGCTGAAGGCGCGACTCTCAAAATAGAGTCGCCCTCAGCCATTCTAATGGAACCGGAAAGCGGGGAAATATTGTTTCAACAAAATGCAGAGCAAAAATTGCCGCCGGCCAGTATCACTAAACAAATGGTAATGTTACTGGTACTTGAAGCGGTGGCCAACGGGCAGGTTAAACTCTCCGATGTGGTTACCGCCTCCCCCGAAGCCTGTAAAATGGGAGGCTCCCAGATTTGGCTGGAACCGGGCGAACAGATGACGATTGCCGATTTATTGAAGGCGGTATGTATAGTCTCGGCCAATGACGCCTCCTATGCCTTGGCCGAACACATAGCCGGCTCGGAAGAGAATTTCGTGGCCCTCATGAATAAACGGGCCAAAGAACTTGGTTTGAAAAGTACTTATTACGTTAATACCACCGGCTTGGAACCAACCGGGGGCGGTGAAGGGAATGTAACATCCGCCCTGGATATGGCGATCCTGGCCCGGGAGGTGATTAAACACCCGGTGGTGTTTAAATGGACCGGAGCATGGATCGACAGCTTGCGCGGTGGCAAATCGTTTCTGCGCAATACCAACAACCTGGTCCGTTTTTACCAGGGATGCGACGGTTTAAAAACCGGTTTTACCAGCCAGGCCGGTTTCTGTTTAGTAGCCACCGCTAAGCGCCAGGGAGTCCGGCTAATTGCCGTAGTAATGAAAGCGCCTACTTTACAGAGGCGTTCTCAGGAGATCAGTAAACTTTTCAATTTCGGTTTTGCCCAGTATAAATCCTTTCCGATCTTCAAAGGCGGTGAAAATATTGGGAAAGTCAGTGTCTTCCGGGGTGAACAGGATACGATCAACGCGGTAGTGCCGCGGGAGTTAACCGCTGTTTTAAAACGCGATTATAAAGGAGACATCGTTAAAACCGTGAAATTACTTCCCTTTGTAAAAGCTCCGGTTCAACAAGGCCAAAAAATTGGGGAAGTCCTGTTAACAGCCGCCGGTAAGAACTGCGGCCGGATAGAATTGGTTGCCGATAAAACGGTGAAGCGGGCCTCATTTTTCCTGATCTGTTGGCGGATTTTCCAGAGACTCATCGGGGTCGGGGTTCATTAAAATCCCGGACTTACGGGCTCAGAAGGGCTGTTTTCCAGAAAACAGCTCTTTTTTTTTTATATTTAAAAACCCCCGGCTAGGCCAATGGCTCCAAAAAGGCTAAGCCTGCGAGTAAAAATAATGGGTTGCCACACTAAAAAAGATTATATATAGAAATAATTTTTTACTAGATAATCCTTCGGATCTAAAACAAACCTCTATCGGGGAAATGGGCTAAAACTCTTCACAAACAGTGAATTTCCGGGCTTTTTTGTTGATTTACGGAGCAGGATCTTTGGAAAGAAACGCCGAATTCTTTCCAGGAACTTGGAAGGGGGACCGATTTTGATACTGGAAGCTCAAAAAGTGGGTTCAAGCCTTATTGTCTCCTTAAGCGGTGAGCTCGACCTGGAAACTTCCCCGGCCTTTAGGGAGTTGGTTGAGGAGAAGTTGAATCATTATGAATCGATCAAACATTTAATTCTCGACTTAAACAAAGTGAGTTTTATCGATAGTTCCGGTCTAGGAGTCATCTTAGGGCAGTATAAGCGCCTCAGCCAACGGGGAGGAAGATTGTCCGCCATCAATGTCTCCCAAACGATACAAAGAATTTTAGGGCTGTCGGGCTTATTGAAAATAATCCGTGTTTACAGGGATCGCCAACAAGCCCTTGATAGCTGAGGGAATTGTATAATTCCTAATGTCAGCTTCAGCCCGCAATATATTGATAGATATATCCGGGATTGCGATTTAATGTGTTTACGAAGAAAATTGCTCAGTGGGGGTTGAGTCAGTTGAATAATTACCTGAATTTGGATTTCCCCAGCCTGCCGCAGAACGTAGGTTTAGCCCGTTTGGTGGTAGCGACCTTCGCCTCGCAGTTGGAGTTCACCTTGGCTGAGATTGAGGAGATTAGAGTGGCGACCTCCGAGGCTGTGTCTAATTGTGTTATTCATGCTTATCCGGATAGCCCGGGAATAATTAAACTGGCCTTGGAAAACCAAGAGGGGGCTTTAGTTATTCAAGTAACGGATTTCGGCAAAGGAATTGCCAATATTGAACAGGCCAAACAAGCCACTTTTTCCACCGAACCGGAACGGATGGGGTTAGGGCTGGTATTTATGGAATCATTTATGGATGAGATGGATCTTAAATCCCGGCCTGGAGAAGGAACCACGATAGTGATGAAAAAGCGTCCGGAACGGGGGCTCGCCGATGCAGGGTTCTCCGGAAACTAATAAAAGTGAGATTTATTTACCCGAAAACGAACTTTTATCCGATGAACAGTTCTTAGCTTTGGTTTTGAAATTTCGTCAGGGAGATCTGGAGGCTAAGAACACCATTATTCAACACAACCTGCGTTTGGTGATGAGCGTCGCCCAACGTTTCGCTTATCGCGGCGAGATCGACGATTTGTTCCAAATCGGCTGCATGGGACTGATCAAAGCTATTGAAAAGTTTCAACCTGCTTTTGGAGTAAGGTTTTCCACCTACGCGGTTCCGGTCATCATCGGGGAGATCAAACAGCATTTGAGAGATGACGGCCCCATCAAAGTCAGTCGCAGCATTAAAGAGATCGCCGCCAAAGTGGAACAGATCAGAGCGCAATTGGCTAATTCCTTGGGTCAGGAGCCGACCTTGTCCGAACTTGAGGACGCTACCAGGCTTCCCAGGGAGGAGATTGCCGGGGCGTTGGAGGCCACCCGGCCGCCCAATTCCTTGCAAGAGATTGTTCATGATGACGACGGCGATTCTTTAGTCCGGGAGCAGTTAATCGGGGAGGACACCGAACATTTACGCTGGTTTGAGAATTACGCCCTCCGGGAAGCCATCGAGAAATTGCCGAAACGGCTGAAAAATCTGATCATTCTCCGCTTTTTCGAGGAAAAAACCCAGAGTCAGATCGCCGGACTTTTCGGCGTATCGCAGGTTCAGATCTGCCGTTTGGAGAAGGAAGCGCTTTATAGGTTGCGTAAGTTGTACGTCAGCGATTTCGAATGATGAAAAAGCATATAAAATTATTTTCCTTCAAATAATAATCCCGGTGAAGCAGATGAAACGACCGGGATTGTTGCTTTTTTTGATCGCTTTTTTATTGGTCATTATTGGAACGCTGATTTACCTGAAAACAAATAATCCGCGAATATCGGCGCATGTCAAATTGGTCCAACTTCCAGCCGGCCGGGGAAGTCTTGAACCTGGCCGCGATCTGCTTTAAGCACGGTTCAATAAGGCGGATATTGCGTAAGGATCAAAACGGGACTATTTCCAGAATAATATTTTTTTAAGAAGGACCTCCAGGCTTTGCTCCCGAAATAATCCTTTGAGGTGATTATAATCTTTTGCCGAAATATTCTGGTAACTCCTGCTAAGTTTTACACTGAAATCCTTCAGGAGTTGAAAGTGGATGGGGTTTCCAATTGGTGGAACGCCGCTGAAGATCTTCAAAATTACCTGGTCCGTTTGTATGATTTGGATTGCCAGGAGGCCCTTTTTATTCAGCGGGCCATGCAGGCTTGCGGGGGAATAGCAGTAAACAATAATGAGGCTGGATTGGATCAGGTTGAACTGTTTCTTTCGGGGAATCCGGCTCAATATCGAAAACTAATCGCTACCATTCAAATAGAACCGGGCTCTGTTAACCGGTCTGGCTGCCTCCAAGAACTGGCGCTTATGCTGGAACAAGCCTTGCATAATTACCAAAACCCGCTCCCCGCTATGGAAATTAACGGCCAAACCTATGATTTGGCAGCCCGCACCTATGTGATGGGTATCATCAACCTGACCCCCGATTCATTCTCCGGGGATGGTCTTGCCCGGAAAGAGAACTATATTGATCTGGCGCTGGAACAGGCCGAGCGAATGATCAAGGCCGGGGCAGATTTTTTAGATATCGGGGCTGAATCCACCAGGCCGGGCGCGGCTCCGATTGATGAAACCGAGGAGAAAGAAAGGCTGCTGCCGGTTTTAATAAAATTGGCAAAAGCGGTGAAGGTCCCGTTGTCGGTTGATACTTATAAACCGGGAGTGGCCGAGGAAGCGTTTAAAGCCGGAGCGACAATTATCAATGATATCTGGGGTTTTAAAGCCCCCGGGGATCCGGAGCGCCGGATGGCCAGAGTGGCGGCAACGGCGAAAGCGGGAGTGATTTTGATGCATAATAAGCCGGCCCCCGGCTACCGGCATCTCATGAAGGAACTGATTAACTCCCTGGCTGAGTCAATGGAAATAGCTTGTGAGGCCGGGGTGGATTTAAAACGGATCATTGTCGACCCGGGCATAGGTTTCGCCAAAACCACCCAGGACAATCTGCGGATCTTGCAGAACCTTGACCAGTTGAAAGTATTGGGCCGGCCGGTTTTATTAGGGGTCTCCCGCAAGTCGGTTGTTGGGAAAACTTTAAACTTGCCGGTGGAAGAGAGATTGGAGGGCACGATTGCCGCTACGGTTTGGGGGATCGCTAAGGGAGCCAATATTGTGCGGGTCCACGATGTCCAGGCAATCTCCAGGGCAGTGAAGATGAGTGATGCCATTCTTGAACAATAACCGGATTTATATCGGATTGGGCAGCAACCTAGGGGACGCTCCGCAAAACCTGGCCACGGCCGTACGGTTGCTCAAGGAACATTTTCAAACTGTTATTACAGCTTCATCGGTTTATTACAGCGAACCGGTGGAGGTGCCGGATCAGCCTTGGTTTTATAATCAAGCGGCTTTTTTCGAGGCCGGCCCTGATTGGAGTCCAACCATTGTTTTGAGGGAATTAAAAACCATTGAGGCTGAAATGGGGAGGGAACCGTCTTTTCGTTACGGTCCGAGGTTGATTGATCTGGACTTGTTATTCTACCGGAATTGGGTTTATGAATGCCAGTATCTGAGCGTCCCCCATCCGAAAATTACGGAACGTCTATTTGTGCTTGCCCCGTTGCTGGAACTAACCCCCGACTTGGTCCACCCCCGCTTAAACATCAGCCTTACCCAGATCATCCTTGAGAATTCCGCTAAATTCAGCCGTTGCCAAAAAACCGCCATTTCTTTATAAACAGGCGGTTCTTTTTTGAACGATAAGGAATAGAATATCTTGAATTGGTATATACCGGCTTTTAGAAAGCGGCTAAAGAAGTTTTGGCAATTAATAATTGCAAAAAGCTTTTTCGTAAAGAATATTACAAAATAAAACCAGTTTACAAGGTAAAATGGTGTAAATTTTTTGTTACACATTGACATTTTTATTGATTTTACGCTATAATTAATTTAAGAAAAATGTAACTTTATATTGCTGGAAGTTTAAGGACGTAGTCCTTAATTTCTTAACTGACTTTGTGAAAAAAGGAACAATTTCCGGCAAAGGAGGGGATTCCTTTACCAGTAAGTTTTTTTAATCGGCGAACCGCTTTAAAACCGGCATCTAGGAAACGATCTTATTCTACCCGAACAATGCTGCGGTATATTTAGGAGGTTACTGATGACAGCTCAAACTAAACTCTGCGAATGCCAACAAGAGACCGAACAAGAAAAATACGCCCGGATCGGCGATATTATTGAAGAATATAAAAACCGGGAAGGAAGTCTGATTCAGATTCTCCACCTTGCTCAGGGAATATACGGTTACCTGCCCCTGGAGTTGCAGCAATTTATCGCTGAAAAGCTGGATATTCCCTTGTCGAAAGTCTCCGGAGTCACTACTTTCTATTCATTTTTCTCAACTCAACCCCGTGGTGAATTTACCATCCGGGTATGTCTGGGGACAGCTTGTTACGTCAGAGGCGGTAAAAAAATCGTCGAGCGGTTGCAAGAAATATTGGGAATCGGGGTCGGCGATACCACGGCCGACCGGAAATTCACTCTCGAAGTTATGCGCTGTATCGGAGCATGTGGCCTGGCGCCCGCGATAACCATCAATGACAAAGTCTATAAACAGGTTAACCCCGAAAAACTACAGGCAATTATCGAGAAATATTATTAATATTACTAACGGAAAGCGAGGCGCCTGAGAATGAGCCAAGGATTACAGGTTAAAAACCAGGAGGACCTGGTGCGCATTAAAAATGAGCACCTGAAGCAAATGGCCAATTATAAATACCGGATTTTAGTCTGCTCAGGGGCGGGGTGTATCTCTTCCAATTGTCATGCCGTCAAGGATGCCCTTTTAAAGTCGTTGCAAGACAGCAATCTAGCGGAGCAGGTTCTGATTACTGAAACCGGTTGTATCGGCACATGCGATCTGGGGCCGGTAATGATTGTCATGCCGGATGAGGTCCTGTACACCAAATTGCAGCCATCCGATGTCCCTTCGATAGTCTATACGCATTTATTATCCAATAAAATTAAAACCGATAAGACTTACCTTGACCGCAAGACCGGCCAGCGCGTCCCCCATCTAAAAGATATCCGCTTTTTTAAGGATCAGGTGAAGATCGCCCTCCGCAACTGCGGAGCTATTGATTATGCTTCCTTGCCGGAATACATCTCCAGAGAAGGTTATCAGGCTATTGCCAAGGTGTTAAAAGAGATGTCGCCGGAAACGGTGGTCGCCGAGATGAAAAAATCGGGCCTCCGGGGGCGGGGCGGCGGCGGTTTCCCTACCGGATTGAAATGGGAAGCCGGTTTAAAAGCAGCCGGAGATGAAAAATTCATCGTTTGCAACGCTGATGAGGGCGATCCCGGGGCTTTCATGGACCGGAGCATTCTGGAAGGTGATCCCCATTCAGTGATTGAAGGGATGATGATTGCCGGTTATGCCATTGGCGCTTCCAGGGGTTTTGTCTATGTCCGGGCCGAATATCCGCTGGCGGTGGAAAGGTTGAGCGCGGCCATTCAAAAGAGCCGGGAAGCCGGACTGTTGGGCGCTAATATAATGGGCAGCGGGTTTAGTTTTGATATAGAAATAAGAATTGGAGCCGGAGCCTTTGTTTGCGGAGAGGAAACCGCCCTGATGGCTTCGATTGAAGGAGAAAGGGGCGAACCGCGCCAAAAACCGCCTTTTCCTTTTCAGAGGGGCCTTTTTGCCAAGCCGACCATTATCAACAACGTGGAAACCTTCGCCAATGCTCCGGCCATTATTCTAAAAGGGGCCGACTGGTTTACGCAGTTCGGCACCGCCAACAGCAAGGGCACCAAAGTTTTCGCCCTGGCCGGCGATATCAGCAACACCGGTATCGTCGAGGTGCCGCTGGGAGTTACTCTGGGTGAGATTATCTTTAATATCGGCGGCGGCATTCCCAAGAAGAAAGAGTTTAAAGCTGCTCAAACCGGTGGTCCCTCCGGGGGCTGTATTACCAGGGAATATTTAAACACCCCTATCGACTACGATTCCCTGGTTAAACTAGGAACGATCATGGGTTCCGGCGGTTTGATCACCATGGATGAAGATACCTGTATGGTTGATATGGCCCGCTTTTTCATGGAGTTTGTCCAGGATGAATCCTGCGGCAAATGCGTCCCCTGCCGTCTGGGAACCAAACGGATGCTGGAGATCTTGGAACGGATCACCAAAGGCTATGGCCGTGAGGGGGATATTGAACTCCTGGAGGAGCTGGGGGGCATTATTAAGGAGACGGCCATCTGTGGCCTGGGGCAAACCGCTCCCAATCCGGTTTTAAACACGATCAAATACTTCCGGGAGGAGTACGAGGAGCATATCAAGTATAAGTATTGCCGGGCCGGAGTCTGCGCCGATCTGTTCATCTCCCCCTGTCAAAATGCCTGTCCGGCCGGTGTCAACGTGCCGGGCTACGTCGCTTTGATCGCCGCCGGCAGAATTCGGGATGCTTATAACCTAATCCGGAAGGAAAATCCCTTCCCGGCCGTCTGCGGCAGGGTCTGCACCCATCCGTGCGAGAGCAAGTGCCGGCGGGCTCAGTTGGATGAACCAATTTCCATCGCCGATTTAAAACGTTATGCGGCCGATTATGTTTTAAAGAACGAAGAGCCTTATATGGATCTCGTCTTCCCGAAACGGGGCAAGAGCGTGGGAATCATCGGCGCCGGCCCTTCCGGGTTGACCTGCGGCTATTATCTGGCTCGTTTAGGATATGACATTGACGTTTATGAGGCCAAACCGGTAGCCGGAGGGGTTTTGGCCTTCGGTATCCCCGAATACCGGCTTCCCAAGGAAGTCCTGCAACAAGAGATCAAGTTAATCGAACAAGTAGGGGTACGGATTCATTTAAATACCGAGATTGGCAAGGACATCGCCTTTGAACAACTCCGCAGGCAACACGATGCGGTCTATATCGCCACCGGAACCCAATTTTCGCACCAGATCGGGATCCCCGGCGAAGATCTGCCAGGAGTTTACCATGGATTGGAGTTTCTCTGCGATGTCAATTTGGGCAAGGATGTGAAAGTCGGCAATTCGGTAGCGGTCATCGGCGGTGGTAATACGGCAATTGACGCCGCCCGGGTCGCCCTTAGGCTTGGCGCTCAAGAAGTGAAGATCCTTTACCGCAGATTAGAGGAAGATATGCCGGCCGATCCCAGGGAAATACGGGATGCTATCGACGAAGGTGTGCAAGTGCTGACGCTGGTGGCGCCAGTGCGAATACTTGGCTCCGGTAAGGTTGAGGAGATCGAATGCTTGAAGATGGAATTGAGCGAGTTTGACGCCAGCGGCCGGAGAAGGCCCAAGGAGATACCTGGTTCCGAGTTCCGGATCAAGACGGATATGGTTATTCCGGCGGTCAGCCAATACTCCGACCTGCCTTTCATCAACAAGGATGAGGTGGAGGTCACTAAATGGGGCACCTTTGTGACGGATAAGGATACCCTGATGACTAAAATGAAAGGGGTTTTCGCCGGGGGAGATGTCGCCAGAGGTTCCGATGTAGCCATCACCGCCATTGCCGACGGCAAGAAGGCCGCCAAAGCCATTGACCAGTTCCTGGGGGGCAAAGGCATTTTAAATACTGGTGAAGATATCGAGATCCCGAAACCGTCCGAGGAAAAAGAAATTCTGGAGCACGAAAGATTCCCGATGAAATATCTCGATCCCGGGCAACGGAAGAATTGTTTTGACGAGGTGGCGGTCGGATTCCATAAGTTGAATGCCATCGCGGAGTCCATGAGATGCTTACGTTGCGATAGGAGGGCTTGACGATGATTAGCTTAACAATTAATAATAAAAAAGTAACCGTTGAAGAGGGAGTTACCATCTTCGAGGCGGCTAAACAGAATAATATCTTAATCCCTCACTTTTGCTACCTGGAAAACGTTCACCAGATAGGCTCCTGCCGGATTTGCGTTGTGGAAGTGGAAGGGGCTAAAACCTTACAGGCATCCTGCATGGTGGAAGCCCGTGACGGCATGGTGGTCCGCACCAACACCGAAAAGGTGAAGAAAGCCCGGAAAGTATTATACGAACTGATGCTTTCCGATCACCGGAAGGATTGTTTGAGTTGCGCCCGTAATCAAAATTGCGAACTCCAGAAATTGGGCGAGCTTATCCAGATTAACGATTTCCGGTTTGAAGGGGAACGTTCGAAAGCGGTGGTGGATGAGCTGTCGCCTTCGATCACCAGAGATATGTCCAAGTGCATCCTCTGCCGGCGCTGTGTCACTGTTTGTAACCAGATTCAAGGGGTGGGGGTCTTAAACGCCCAGCGGAGAGGTTTTAAAACCGTCATTGGCCCGCCGGAGGACCTTCCTTTGAACTCCGTGAACTGTGCGTTTTGCGGCCAGTGCACCACTGTCTGTCCGGTCGGGGCTCTCCAGGAGAAAGATTCGACTCAGGCTGTCTGGAAAGCCTTGTTTGACCCTGCCAAACGGGTGGTGATTCAGACGGCGCCGGCAATCCGGGCCGCTTTGGGCGAGGAGTTCGGTTATCCCCCCGGAACGCTGGTTACGGGAAAGATGGCCACTGCTCTACGGGATATGGGCTTCGATGATATATTCGACACCAATTTCGCGGCCGACTTGACGATTATTGAGGAAGGAAATGAATTGCTGCAGCGGATTAAAGCGGCCTTTTCCGGCCAGCCGGCCACTTTACCGATGATTACCAGTTGCAGTCCGGGGTGGATCAAATACATTGAACATTCCTTCCCGGAAGAACTCGATCATCTCTCAACCTGTAAGTCGCCCCATACTATGCTGGGGGCATTGGTAAAGTCTTATTACGCCACCAAGATCGGGGTTGATCCCCAAAATATTTTCGCGGTGTCGGTGATGCCTTGCACCGCCAAGAAGTTTGAGATTACCAGGCCGGAGATGCAGAACAACGGTGTTCCCAACGTGGACGCGGTTATAACCACCAGGGAATTGGCCCGGATGATCAAAGACGCCGGCATCGACTTCCAGGCTTTGGAGGACGGCAAATTCGATAATCCTTTAGGTTTATCCACCGGCGCGGCCGATATCTTCGGGGTAACCGGAGGGGTGATGGAAGCGGCTCTCCGGACGGTTTACGAGCTGATTACCGGAAGAGAGCTTCCCTTTGACAAGCTGCATGTAACTCCGATTGTCGGATTGAGCCAGGTGAAAACAGCGGAGGTGACCATTGAAAGTCCTCTGCCCGCTTACCAATTTTTAAATGGAGTAACGATAAAGGTGGCTGTTACCAGCGGTTTAGCCGGGGCTAAAAAACTGATGGCGGAGGTTGCCAGCGGTAAATCGCCTTACCATTTCATCGAGGTCATGGGTTGCCCTGGCGGTTGCATCAGCGGCGGCGGCCAACCACGTCCCACCAACAATATCATCCGCCAGAAGCGGCTGGAGGCCATTTATAAAGAGGACGAGGGGAAAGAGCTCCGGAAATCGCATCAAAACCCCTTTGTCGCAAAGCTGTATGAGGAATTTCTAAAGGAGCCCCTGGGCCACCATTCCCATGAATTGCTTCATACTCATTATACCAAGCGGGGGATATTTAACGAAAAGTTGAAATAAATGTTAAAATCTGTTTAACGAAATTGCAGCGGCGTGGTTACGCGCTGTAAGACGGCTTAAAAAGTTGACACAGTGAGGTATTTTCAGCTATAATAATAAATGTTTATAAAACTGGTTTTATTGAGGACTTTGTCCTCAATTTTTACTGACACTTTGTGAAAAGTGGAACAATTTAATTCGTATTACATTTGAAATACCTGTGATACCTGCTTTTATGCTTAAACCGGCGTCATAATAGTGGAGGGAAACGACTTTTCAAAATGTAATGCGGAACAAAACCGGTAATACAATTGGGAAAATATAAACCACATTAGGAGGTATTCATGTGAAATCGCTTGATGAATTGGCAAAAATCAGGGAAGACGCGAAAAAACTCACCGGGCTTAGAGAAGGTTCCCAGAATATCAAGATTGTTATCGGCATGGCCACCTGTGGTATTGCCGCCGGGGCACGGGATACAATGATGGCTTTCTTGGATGAGCTGGGGAAGAGGAATATTCAAGATGTCGCGATTACCCAAACCGGTTGTATAGGCCTTTGTGAGCAGGAACCGCTGGTTGAAGTATACGTTCCGGGGAAAGACAAGGTTGTCTACGGCAAAGTAACCGCCGACCGGGCCCGCCAGATAGTGGCCAATCATATTGTGAACGGAAATGTGGTCAACGAGTGGGTTATCAAAACCAATTGATATTTTTAAAATAAAAGCAATACTCTAAATGAGCAGATGATTAATTTTCAGTTGGCAATGGACGGCTAATCATCATTGAAACATAGCATTTTCATATTAATGATAGGCATGACCAATTGTCAATTATACATTGTCAATTAATGTGCGAAAGGATGAAAAACAATGGATTCCGTTAAACTGACAATAGATGGACAAACAGTAGAAGTCCCGACCGGTTCCACAATTTTAGAAGCAGCCAAAAAAGCGGGGATCGACATCCCCACGTTATGTTACAGCCCGGATCTTGATACCAAAGCCATGTGCCGCATATGCATGGTAGAAGTAGCCGGGGCCAGAGCGCTACAGACCGCTTGCTCCCAACCGGTGGCCGAAGGAATGGTGGTTAAGACAAATACCCCGGCGATTCGGGAAGCCCGGAAGCTGAATTTGGAATTGTTACTCTCCAATCATCCACAGGATTGTCTGAATTGCATCCGGAACCAGCACTGCGAACTGCAGACTTTAACCGAGAAATTGGGGATCCGTTCCAGCCGTTTCGGCGTTGCCGAGAAAACCAGGCTACCGCTGGACACTTCCAGTTGTTCGATTGTCCGGGATCCTTCAAAATGCATTTTATGCCGGCGCTGTGTGGCTGTCTGCCAAAAAGTTCAGGGCGTTTCCGCTTTGGGCCCGGTTAATCGCGGTGATGAAACGGTGATTATGCCGGCAGGCGCCAATGATTTGAACAATGTGGCCTGCACCCTTTGCGGGCAATGTATTCATGCCTGTCCGGTGGGGGCTATTTACGAAGTGGACGATACCAAGAAGGTTTGGGACGCTCTGGCCAATCCGGATCTGCATGTGGTGGTTCAGACCGCTCCTGCCATCAGGGTGGCCATCGGAGAGGAGATGGGCCTAGCTCCCGGCGCCATCGCCACTGGAAAACTGGTGGCCGCTTTGCGACGTCTGGGCTTTGCCCGGGTATTCGACACCGACTTCTCGGCCGACCTAACGATTATTGAAGAAGGGAATGAATTAATCCAACGGTTGAATAACGGTGGCAAGCTGCCGATGATCACCTCCTGCAGTCCGGGTTGGATTAAGTTTATCGAACATTTTTACCCTGATTTGTTGGATCATCTTTCATCCTGTAAATCGCCGCAACAGATGTTCGGGGCGATGGCCAAGACCTACTACGCTAAAAAGGCCGGTATTGCTCCGGAAAAGATCTTCATGGTTTCCATCATGCCTTGTACGGCCAAGAAATACGAGTGCCAACGCCCGGAGATGAAGAGCAGCGGCTGGCAGGATGTTGATGTGGTATTGACCACCCGCGAACTCGGCCGGATGCTCCGGGAGAGCGGGATCAATTTTGAGGCGTTGCCTGAAGAGAAATTCGACGATCCGTTGGGGATCTCCACCGGAGCCGGTGTCATCTTCGGGGCTACCGGCGGCGTGATGGAGGCCGCCCTCCGGACCGTTTATGAAGTGGTTACCGAGAAGGAATTGCCGAAGATCGACTTTGAAGAGGTCCGCGGTATTGAAGGCGTCAAGGAGGCCGTTGTCGATTTGAACGGGACCAAGGTAAAAGTGGCGGTCGCCCACGGCCTTTCCAACGCCAGGAAACTGATGGAGAAGATTAAAGACGGCACTGCAGACTATCAATTCATTGAAGTCATGTGTTGCCCAGGCGGATGTATCGGCGGCGGCGGCCAGCCTTTCCCGACCAATCTTGAAACCCGCCTGGCCCGGATCAAAGCCATCTATGCTGAGGACAAAGGGATGCCGGTTCGGAAGTCCCATCAAAACCCGGCTGTACAAGAATTATATAAGGACTTTTTAGGGAAACCTTTGGGTGAAAAGTCACATCAGTATTTGCACACGCATTATACCAAGCGGGGAAAGTATAAGAAGAGCATTTAGGAATTGAGAATTAGGGGATCAAATTAATTTATTTAAACAAGGTAATTCTACTGGAGTTGCCTTGTTTTTTTTTGCTTGACACCGAATATATGTTCGTTTACAATTATCAGCAGGAAAAATTTTAAAGTATTACGAATTATTCAAATGTTATTTAGTTGGCAGGTAATAATGATAAATCGTGGAAAATATAGGAGAGGATTTCTATGGTTCGGATTGAAAATGCGGATGGGTACTTAAAAGTTTATTTTTCGTATCGTCCGGAATTGGTGGAGAAAGTTCGAAGGATAGCGGGGCGGAGATATGATCCCGAACATAAATGCTGGATAATACCGAATCACGAAAACATTGTGGAACAATTAATCAATATATTTGGAGCGGGACAAGTCCGATTTGATTTTCAGGTTATTCCGCAACTTAATGACCTGGAAAAAGAGCTTATTGCCAGGAGTTACAGTTATAAGACAATCAAGGCTTATATCCGATGCAATATGAATTTTGACGCTTTTATAGAGAAAAGTATTGATGACGTTACAAATGAGGATATAAGAGATTACCTGGTTTATTTATCGGGAAAAGCGGCATGTATCAGCATCTTACTTGAATATAACCATTAATGCTTTGAAATTCTTTTACGGACAAATTTTAAAGAAGGACTTCATTTTCGAGATCAAACGCCCTAAGAAAGATAAGATACTTCCTACGGTCCTTAGCAAAGAAGAAGTTTTTCGGATTTTCTCGGCAATTAAAAATGTGAAACATCAAACAATTCTTGTATTGACATACTCTGCGGGATTAAGGGTAAGCTGTTGCCGCTAACCTAAAAAGCCCAAAAGCTGACGGTATTGCCTGACCGGGAATTGCCATATATAATGACCATATCAAAAGAAAAGGAAAGACGTTCCCGGTTAAAGCGCTACTGCGCCAA
>JBLNCU010000076.1:0-22005 GCA_050260935.1 Bacillota bacterium | reverse complement strand
ACTAAAGAAAGGAATGAACCCCCATCGTCGAAAATGAACTCTCTCTCTATGTGCACTTTCCGTTTTGCAAGCAAAAGTGTTATTATTGCGACTTTAACTCATACAGCGGCTTGGAAGAATTGATTCCCGCCTACGGGGAGAGTTTAATCGGGGAAATGCGACGCTTTTTGCCTCAAGAGTCGCCTGTAAGATCCGTTTATTTTGGAGGTGGAACCCCCAGCTATTTTCCGGTGGAACTATTGTTGCTGATCCTACAATTCATCAAGGAAAATTTCGCTGTCGTTCCGGATGCTGAAATCACTCTCGAAGCTAACCCCGGCACCGTAAAGGCGGAGAGTTTAAAAGCATTAAAAACGGGGGGATTTAACCGTTTAAGCCTGGGATTGCAGGCTGTTCAGGACCGCCTACTGCGGTCAATCGGACGGATTCATTCCTGGCCGGAGTTCTTGGAAAGTTACCGCCAGGCCCGGACAGCCGGTTTTACCAATATTGGGGTGGATTTGATCTTTGGCCTTCCCGGACAGACCATCGGGGATTGGCGGGAGTCGCTTGCCGGAGTCGCCGCAATGGGACCGGAACATATCTCAGCCTACGGACTGCAGTTGGAGCCGGGAACGCCGTTAGCTGGAATGGTGGATCGCGGTTTACTCGAGCTACCTCCGGAAGATGAAGTGGCGTTCATGATGCGTTACACCATGGATTTCCTTAACAGGAACGGTTATGATCACTATGAAATATCTAACTTCGCCAAACCCGGTTTCCGTTCAATCCATAATCTCGGATACTGGACCGGACGCCAGTATTTAGGGTTTGGCGCCGGAGCCTCCTCAACCTATCAGCGGGAACGCTGGGTTAATTTGAAGGATCCAGCCGGGTACATCCGGGCGGTAAAAAATAACGCTCCTTTAAAGAGCTCCAGCGAATTTATCGACCAGGTCACCGCCGCTGTAGAAACTTTAATGCTGGGGTTAAGGATGCGCTCAGGAATTAATCTTCAAGATTTTCAGGAGCAATTCCATATCGATCTGGCGCAAACAGCCGGACCACAATTGGAAAAGCTCCTGGCTCAAAAGTTGCTCACTATTATAAACGGCCGGCTAGCGCTTACCGCTGAAGGGGTGTTAATCAGTAATTATATAATCTCCTGCTTGCTTCAGAATCTCTAAAGCTTGTTACTCCCGGTCAACGGTTTGGGGTGCTCTCAACAACAAGGCCATAAAAAAACCGAAATAAAAAAATGCGTAGATGATAAGAACCAATAAAGTCCAATGTAGCTTAACCATTTTTTAACCCACCGTCCCTTACAAGGTAATTATCACATTTAAGCTCTTCTTTTAAAATACTCCTTCAGTGTTTCATATTTGTTACATGTCACTCATACCAAGCAATGGGTTGCGTAAATTTTTACTATGGATAGAAAGATTCTACAAGAAATTCCGGCAGCGGTGGGGTAAGATTAAAGAGATAAAGCCGGAAGCAGTAAAAGGATCTTCGGGTGGAAACGGCGAACTGCTTATGAAACGGCTTTTTTGGCCTTCCTTTTGGAGGTTCAATGATCGATTTTAAACGGGTTGTTCAATTGAGCAATTCTTACGCCAATGCCACCAAAATTCCAGCTTTCGTAATTAACAACGCCGGAAAGACAGTGGCGGCTTCCGATACCTACACCCAAAACCGCTTTTGCGCCCTGATCCATCAAAACAGCCTCCGGGAGGAGCTCTGCTGCCGGACTCATTTATACGGGAGCTATCAAGCAGAGCGGTTCGGGGAGTCCTATATTTATTTTTGCCCCTTTGGATTGGTTCATTGGGTGGCGCCTATTCTGGAAGAGAACCGGATGGTCTATTCGATAGTCGCCGGTCCGGTTTTAATGAGCTCTCCCGAAAATGCCCTGATTGGGGAGATTCTAGTAAAGAATGGATTGAGTAAAGAGGAGATCCGGGGTTTGTACCGGGAAGTGGCTAATATTGCTTATCTGGAGCCGCATACCGTTAACGACATGGCTTGTCTTCTTCTACCGGTAGCTTCATTTTTATCGCGGGACGCGCCGGGGTTGATCAATGAAAGGCGGGAGTTTTTTACCCAGCAGGCCTCGATAGGGGCAATTCTGCAAACCTTGAAAGATGAGAACGCGGAAAAGACCGATTATCCGCTGGCCAAAGAGAAAGAATTAATTTTAAAAATAAAATTAGGCGATAAAAAAGGAGCCCAGGAAGTTTTAAACGAGATTTTCGGTTATATCTTCTTTTCCCGGGGCAACGAAATACCGCAGATTAAAACCCGTGTCATTGAACTGGTTGTTTTGCTTTCCCGGGCCGCCATCGAAGGAGGGGCCGATAATGAGCTAATTTTCGGCTTGAACTATAATTACCTATTGGAGATTCAAAACCTCCAAAGCATCGATGAGATCGCCTTTTGGCTTTCCAAGGTGATGGCCAGGTTTACCGACTGCGTCTTCAATTTAACCAACGTCAAGAATATCGATATCATTTATAAAGCGGTGGCTTATTTAAGAGAAAACTACATGCATCAGATCAGCCTGGAGAAAGTGGCTAAGGTTGTTTATCTAAGCCCTTCTTATTTCAGCAAATTGTTTAAAGATGAAATGAAATGTAATTTCAACGCTTATTTAAACAATCTTCGGGTGGAGAACAGCAAGAAGTTTCTGTTGGACGAAACCATTCCCTTGGCGGATGTCGCCGGTTTGGTGGGGTTCCAGGACCAGAGTTACTATACCAAGGTCTTTAAGAAAATTAGTAAAACCTCTCCCGGAGAATTTCGGCGGTCCAGGGGTTATAAAAGCGCAAAGGAGTAGTGAAAAATGGCTATTTTAGAACAGATCTCCGAGTTTTTACAGCAAGGCCGAGCCAAGAATGTTCAGGAATTGGTGGCCAAAGCCTTGACCGAAGGTTATTCTCCGACCGATATATTGTCCAAGAGTTTATTGGCGGGAATGTCGGTCATTGGCGCCAAGTTTAAGGCCAACGAAGTTTATGTGCCCGATGTCTTAATAGCCTCCAGGGCTATGAACGCCGGAATGGAAGTATTGAAGCCTCATCTGATAGGCAGCGACGTCAAACCGGCGGGGAAAGTGGTTATCGGTACGGTAGAAGGAGACCTGCACGACATCGGCAAAAACCTGGTGAAGATCATGTTCCAGGGGGCCGGATTTGAAGTGCTCGATCTGGGGGTCGATGTTTCGGCCGAAAAATTCATCGCTAAAATCCGGGAGGAAAAAGCCCAATTTATAGCGATGTCCGCCCTGTTAACCACAACCATGGTCAATATGGAGAAAGTTATCAAGGCGATTGAAAAAGAAGGCCTCCGGGACCAAGTCATTATTATGGTCGGCGGGGCGCCGGTGACCTCTAGTTTTGCGCAATCTATCGGCGCCGATCTCTATGCTCCCGATGCAGCCTCTGCCGCGGAAGCCGCCCGGCAAAAGCTAGCTTCGTAATTTCGGCCTTATAATTACCGCTTGATTTGATTTAGAACAGGATTTTCTAAAATTTAACAAAGAAACCGCTAAAAGCCCGGGTCTTTTCTCCCGGACTTTTCTATTTTCCTTAAAAATATAAGCGTTCGGCTTTAGAAGATATTTTAAGGGTTGCCCCAATAGAAGTAATGGCCGACCTTGCCCAGGTTTCACCGGGTTCTATAAATTTTTGAAAAAAAACAAGTTTCGAAGAAGGTCCCGTCTTTTTTCAGGCGAAATAAATATAAATTGAACGAAAGAAAATAAAACAATAAAAGGTAATTCGATAAATTTAAGTATAGAAAGAAATCTGCCGATAAAAGAGAAGAGGTGGTTTAAGTGAAGTTTCTTAAAAATATAATTGGAAAGATTATCCAGGCTAGGGTGGCGCTAAGGGAAAGCCTGGAGAATTATCCGGGTTACGCTGCGCTTATTAAACTGATCGGCAAGATATCCATCCGGCGGCGGCTGATAATCTTCTTCTTGGGCCTTTCAATTATTCCAATTATATTTATCGGTTATTTTTCTTATAATTCCGCCCAAAAAGCCATTATCAACAAGATTACAATCTATTCCCAGGAAAGCCTCACTCAATCCACCGTAAATCTTCAATTGGAGTTTAACCGTTATGAAGAATTATCAATGCAGTTGCTGATTAACAGTGAAAAAAACAACGCGGTTGTTTCCTTCATCGATAACGGGCTCGAAGGCGACAAACTTAAAGAACTGTTAAAGGCGACTGTTGGTTTCGATGAAAGCATCCGCTCGATTTTTATCGGATCTTTGAAAGACGACACTTCAGTTGGGGCGGGGCTTGAGGATCCAAGCAACGGTTTATTCGCCAAATTTAAGAAAACAGCCGCCTTCAAGGAGGCATTTAAACGAAGAGCTCAAGGCCAGATTTATTGGGGTAATTATGAAACTGATGTTGTGATGGTAAGGATAATCAACAATTTCGCCACGGGTGAACCGATTGGGGTTTACGGGGTAGTCTTTTTCGGTTATCAGCTTACTAAATTGATGAACCCCAGCCGTTATGATCCGGGGATTACTTCGGTGAAGGATCTGCCGTACACCATGATTGTCATGCCCGATAGGCGGGTATTAGCCTCGCCAAACAGCGACGATGTAGGGCTTGATATAGCCAAATTATTAAAAGGCCCGAAGATTAAAGAAATTCTTGCACAGCGTAAAAGCTATAAAGGAGAGTTTAAAGACCAACTACATAATGAGGGTATCTTGGTAACCTATACGCAGATGGGAAAGAAAGACTGGTACTTGTTGGGGATCTCCACCAATGTTTATCTTTTTAAGGAGATCAAAGCTGTCGGGTATCTCACTTTTCTCCTGGTGTTGCTCCTCTGCTTTATCTCAGTAGTCGTTTCCCTATTGGTCTCACTAAGCATCTCCACCCCGCTGGTCCAGGTGAAGGAAGCCATGAAAGAGGCGGAAAACGGAAATTTGGCAATAAAAGTAGTTGTCAAAACCCAGGATGAGTTGGCGGCCCTTGGTAATAGTTTTAATCTAATGAGTACCAAGATCGGGGAGTTAATTGAGGACACCATGGGGGCGGTTACAGCCGTCTCCGAACACAGCCGGGTTTTGGAGGAAAGTTCCAACCAATCGGCCAAAGCCTCAGAGTCGGTTGCCGCGGCGGCCGGAGAAATTACCAGGGGAACAATGGAACAGACCTCCGAAGCCGAAAAGGCTGTTGCCCAAATGGAGGAGTTAGCCGGACGTATCGAGCTGGCGGTTAGCAACTCCCATGAAGTTCAGCAGGTAATCGACTCCATCCGGGAGTTGAGTTCCAATTCCAAAAACATTGTCGAGCTTTTGATTAATAAGGCCAATGAAACCGGCCGGATTACCAATACCATCGCTAAAGATATAGGGGATCTAAATGTCAGCGCGGCGGAGATCCGTGATATTACCGGGGTAATCACCAATATTGCCGAACAAACTAATCTGCTGGCCCTTAACGCGGCGATTGAGGCTGCCCGCGCCGGCGAAATGGGTTTGGGGTTCGCAGTGGTGGCCGAGGAAGTCAATAAACTGGCCGCTCAATCACGAGTAGCCGCCAAGTCGATCAATAGTATTTTACAGGGTATTCAGGTTAAGATGGAGACCTCGTCTGAAACCGCAGTTCGTGCTCATAAAATTGTCGAAGAGCAGCTTGATGTGGTTGAAAAAGCCGAAAAAACCTTTGAGGAAATAACTGAGGCTATGGCTCAGGTGGTAAATAGGATCTCTAATGTTAACTCCCATATTTTAGGAATAAATGAGGTTAAAGATCAGACACTCCAGGCAATTATGAATATCAGCTCTATCTCCGAACAATCGGCATCCGCCTCCCAGGAGGTTTCGGCATCGATTGAAGAACAATTGGCCATCGCCGAACAAGTCAGGGACTTGGCCAATCAATTGAAGAAAATGTCCCAAAGTTTGGTGGAGGCCATCTCCAAATTCCAGATTTAGCATGAAACCTGCCACTTTTTGTGTCTAATAGCTCATTCATAAAAAATTTTTTTGGCCTCCCCTTATTAACTGGTACCCCTTGACAAATACAGTTGACAGTGATATTTTGATATTAGATTAGCACTCCCTAAGATAGAGTGCTAACAAGACCAAAATAAATTTCTTAAAGAGGTGCTTCCATATGGCCTCCCAAGCAAAGATGGATGAAAGGAAAAAGCAGATCTTAAAAGTAATCACCGATGATTATATTGCCTCCGCCGAACCCGTTGGTTCCAGGACTATTGCCCGACGGTACAATCTCGGCCTCTCCCCGGCGACGATCCGTAACGAAATGGCCGACTTGGAAGAGAGCGGTTACCTAGAGCAGCCTCATACCTCGGCCGGGCGGATACCTTCGGAGTCGGGGTACCGTTTTTACGTTGACGCCTTGATGTCCATTCACAAACTGTCTCCAGCGGATATCGAACATATCTATCAGGAATTGGAGGGCCATCATCAGGAAATAGAGTCAATCATTCATCAGACATCCAAGATATTGGTGCAGATGACCAAATACCCATCGGTGGTTTTAGGTCCGCAATTTCAGACCGCCATTTTCCGTCATGTTCAATTGGTTAAGCTTTCTTCAACAACCGTTTTACTGTTAATCGTTACTGACACCGGTTATGTGGAGAATAAAATCATTGAACTAAAAACGGAGGTCTCCAATGAGGATCTCGACCGCCTCTCCGATCTTTTGAATCAGAAATTACGGGGGATTTCCTTAAAAGAACTCCATAGTAACGATTTAAATAATATTAGTTCTGAGCTTTTACTTTATGATCAGTTTTTTAATGAGTCCATTAAATTGTTGCTCAAGTCGATTTCCAACCGTTCTAATGAGAGGATTTACATTGATGGGGCCACCAAGATGCTGGAACAACCGGAATTTGCCGATATCCAGAAATTTAAACCCCTAATGAATGCCCTGGAAGAAGAGGAACGTTTGTATGAACTTTTATCCCGCAATCTTGAACGGGGTCCGCGGGTTAAAATCGGTCATGAAAACGAGGAAGCGGGCTTGAACGATTGCAGCGTAGTTACGGCCAGCTATGAAATTTCCGGCCGGACGGTGGGGATTATCGGAGTGCTTGGCCCGACCAGAATGGACTATTCAAAGGTTTTACCGGTGGTCGAACATACGGCGGCCATTTTGAGCGAATTGTTGACCCGTTTGAATAAACGGACCTGATCATATTTCTTCTCCGCTGAAGAAAGAACTAATTTTGGCGAAAGTATTTATAAATCTCCAGGCTGCGTATAATAAAACCAATACGTGACTTGGAGGTTTTAATGCCTGTCAAAGAATTTGCCGAGTGTTCAGAGGTTGACCAGAACTTAACCGCGTTGATAACTAATTCCGGCGCCGTGATGGCCGTTACCGAGGCTGTTCAGGGCACTTTGGGACCCAAGGGTTTGGATTGCCTGCTGGTAGATCAATATGGCGGGATAATGGTGACTAACGATGGGGTCACCATTTTAAAAACCATGGACGTCAGCCATCCGGCGGCCAGAATTTTGATTAGCGCCGCCGAACATCAGGAGGAACAAGTCGGAGATGGGACCACTACAGCCACGATCATTGCCGGCGCCTTGATCGCTGAAGGGGTTGCCCAGATCACCAAAGGGGTTCCGGTAGTCAAGGTTATCGACGGGATTAGGCTGGGAATTGAGCAAGCCTTGGCGCTGTTGAAAGAGATTGCCGTACCTTTAAAAACACTGGATGATCCTTTAATAGAAAAGATTGCCCTGGTAGCGGCCAGAGGGCGCCGGGATTTGGCGGAATTGGTTGTCAAGGCGGCCAGGATTGTCGGACCAGAGCGGCTTTCAGCCGAATGGTTCCGGCTGGCCAACCAGATTATACCCTTGGAAGGTTCGGAGAATGCTCTAATTCAAGGAACAGTTATCCAGAAAGAGCCTTTGAACAGAGAAATGCCTAGATCCGTTAAGGATGCCAGAATCCTGATTATTGACGACGCCTTGGAACCTACCCGGGTTGAAAATGAGGCCTTGGCTACGGAGGCCGGGTTTAACCACCGGTTACATCAAGAACAGGATTTAATCGCTAGTATTCAAAAGTTGGCGGAGATTGGCATCAAGGCGATCTTTACCGATCGGGCCATCTCGGACTCAGTGGGCGATTTGTTAACGGATATGGGAATAATCGGTGTTCAAGGAGTAGCCGCCCATGAATGGCGGCGATTGGCGGAGATGACCGGAGCGCGGCCGGTTAAAAAAGGAAGTCTTCTGAAATCTCCGGTGGAGATTTTAAGATTAACCGGTGAGGCCGCTGCCGTAATTGTCGAGGATAAATTCCGTCAAATACGGATCCTGGGTAAGCCGGACCAGCAATATGTAACCATTTTAGTTGGGGCTCATACCAAGGAGGTAGTCGGGGAGAGGGAACGCATAGCCAAAGATGCCGCAGCCGCTGTACAGGCGGCATGGCGCGGCGGAGTGGTTCCCGGTGGCGGCGGCGCTGAACTCGCCATCGCCAGAAAACTAGGCCGGTACCCGGTAAAGGATTTGTCCGGTTACGGTTTTAATTGTGTCATCGAAGCTTTAAAACGTCCATTTATACAGATATGCGTCAATTCCGGATTTAATCCTTTGGAAAAAATCGAGCAGGTTTTGGACCGGCAGGAACGGGAGAACTCCGACTCTATAGGGATCGATTGTGAAACCGGATTGGCTGAGGATCTTGCCAAATTGGGAATTTGGGATCCTTATCTGGTAAAATATTATGCCATTAAAACTGCGGGTGAGGTCGGTGAGGCTATTTTACGGATTCAAATGATAATCAAAATGAAAGAAGAGCGAGAATGTCTTTAAATGGAGGATACCATGTCTAAGAAACATACGGAAGAAACAAAAAAAGAAGAAAGAAAAACTCCAAATGGGACAGCATCGAAAGATCCTGGGGTTGAGACAATTATTAAGGAACCGGCCTCCCCGGCGGTTGAAACCGGGCCGGCTAATGAGGCGGAGCATCGGATTGCCCAATTGGAAGAAGAATTAAAGGCTGCCCTGGAGAGCAAAGAAGAATATTACAACCGGATGTTGCGGACTCAGGCCGACTTTGAAAATTTCCGCCGCCGGAGCAGGCAGGAATATGAACAGATTACTTGTTTTGCCGGCGAGGAACTGCTGAAAAAAATTTTACCGGTATTGGACAGTTTGGAAAGGGCGGTAGACAGTTTCAGTGAACAAAGCGACAATAGTAGCTGGCAAGAGGGAGTGAGCCTTACCTTAAAACAATTTCAGGCCATTTTAAAAAGTGAAGGACTGGAACAGATCGCCACTCTACAGCAAGCTTTTGATCCCCAGGTCCATGAGGCGCTTCTCCAGGAGAAATCCGACCAAGTCACCTGCCCAACCGTCATCGAAGAGCTGCAAAAGGGTTACAAATATAAAGGGAAATTGCTCCGGCCGGCCTTAGTCAAGGTAGCGGTGGCCAAAGTAGAATAAACGGGAAGGAATCGGAAGCGCGATTCCGTTAATTTCGGGGAATAAAAGGCCTCGTTTATCATATTTTACAAATAAATAGGGGGTTAACTCTATGGCAAAAGTTTTAGGGATTGATTTGGGAACTACCAACTCTTGTATGGCGGTTATGGAAGGTGGGGAGGCCGTTGTTATTCCGAACGCTGAAGGCGGCCGCACCACTCCTTCGGTAGTCGGTTTTTCAAAGACCGGCGAGCGGATGGTCGGTCAAGTGGCCAAACGTCAGGCAATCGCCAATCCCGACCGGACCGTTGTTTCGATTAAACGGCGGATGGGAACCGACTATAAAGTAACTATCGATGATAAGCAATACACTCCGCCGGAGATTTCGGCGATGATTCTCCAGAAAATGAAGGCGGACGCCGAAGCTTACCTGGGAGAAAAAATTACCAAAGCAGTCATTACCGTACCGGCTTATTTCTCCGATTCCCAGCGCCAAGCCACCAAAGATGCCGGGAGGATTGCCGGAATGGAAGTGCTGCGGATCGTCAATGAGCCCACGGCGGCTTCGCTCGCTTATGGGCTGGACAAAGGGGAGGACCATACCATCCTTGTTTACGACTTGGGTGGCGGGACTTTTGACGTATCCATCCTGGAGCTTGGCGATGGGGTCTTTGAAGTTAAGGCCACTGGAGGTAATACCCGTTTAGGCGGGGATGATTTTGACGAGAGAATCGTTAATTGGATTGCCGAGCAGTTTAAGAAGGAGAACGGCATTGATCTCCGGAATGACCGGATGGCTCTGCAACGGTTGAAAGAGGCCGCGGAGAAAGCTAAGATTGAATTGTCCGGTTTGACCTCCGCCTCCATCAGTCTGCCGTTTATCACCGCGGTCAACGGGGAACCGAAACATTTGGATTTAACTATTTCCAGGGCTAAATTTGACGAATTAACCGCTGATTTGGTAGAGGCCACTGTTGGTCCGACCAAGCGGGCCCTGGAGGACGCCGGACTGCAGCCGAAAGATATCGACAAGGTGATTTTGGTCGGTGGTTCTACCAGAATCCCGGCTGTTCAAGAAATGGTAAAGAGGATAATCGGCAAAGAGCCTTACAAGGGGGTTAACCCGGATGAAGTGGTGGCGGTGGGCGCCGCTATTCAGGCCGGTGTTCTTACCGGTGAAGTGAAGGATATCGTCTTGTTGGATGTTACTCCGTTGTCGCTCGGCTTAGAGACTTTGGGCGGTGTCTTCACCCGGATTATCGACCGGAATACCACCATCCCCACGTCGAAAACCCAGATCTTTTCAACCGCCGCCGACAATCAAACGGCGGTGGATATACACGTATTGCAAGGAGAACGGCCGATGGCCGCTGATAATATCACTTTGGGCCAATTCAGACTTGACGGAATTCCACCGGCTCCGCGCGGCATACCCCAGATCGAAGTCACCTTCGATATCGACGCCAACGGTATTGTCCATGTTTCAGCTAAAGACAAGGGAACCGGGAAGGAGCAAAAGGTTACCATCACTACTTCCAGCGGTCTGAAAGAGGAACAAATCAACCGGATGGTGAAGGAAGCCGAGGCTCATGCGGAAGAGGATAAACGCCGCCGCGAAGAAGCGGAAGCGATCAATGAAGCGGACAGTTTGATTTACACCACCGAGAAGACCATCAAGGATATCGGTGACAAAGTTGACAAATCAAAGCTTGAACAGATTCAGAAAGCCAAGGAAGAATTGGAGAAAGTGGTTTCCGCCAAAGACATATCCGGTATCAAAGCTAAGAAAGAGGCTTTGGAAAAGGCCTTACACGAATTGTCGGCCACGATTTACAACCAAAGTACCGCCAACCAAGCCGGCCCCGGCGCTCCCGGACCTGATCAGGGACCGACCGGATACGGCCCTCAAGCGGAAGGCCCGACGGTTGATGCCGATTATAAGGTACAGGATGATAAATAAAGAATAAAATGATAATCTATAATTGATAATCAACTAAACGTTTTAAAAAATAAAGTGATGTGTCCAAAGATATTTTGACACGATAAACCGGTTATAGAACAAATTAAATTTCTGATTTGACAATTGCCGTTGCATGAGTAACAATAGATAAAGGTTTTAGGAATTAAAATACAATACTCATGAATTAATTGGCAATTGTCATTTTCAAATTCCCTTGGTTGATTGCCGGTTGAAAGGAAATGCCGATGTCGAAAAGAGACTATTATGAGGTTCTCGGGGTTAGCAAAAACGCTTCGGATGATGAAATAAAAAAGGCCTTCCGGAAATTGGCCCGCCAGTATCATCCGGATGTAAACAAGGATAATCTCAAAGAAGCCGAGGCTAAATTTAAAGAGGTTAATGAGGCGTACAGTGTTTTAAGCGATCCCCAAAAAAGGGCCGCCTACGACCAGTACGGCCATGCCGCCAATGATCCTAATTTTGGCGCTGGTATGGGCGGCGGGTTTGGTGATTTTGGATTTGAAGGTTTCGGGGATATTTTTGACATGTTTTTCGGCGGCGGGGGCGGTTCCCGCCGCAAAAACGGCCCTCAACGCGGTAATGATCTCCGGTTTGACATGGAAATTACTTTTGAAGAAGCGGCTTTTGGCAAGGAGACGACGGTGGAAATTCCCCGGACAGAAATTTGCCCAACTTGTAAGGGAAACGGCGCTAAACCCGGAACCCCTATTAAAACTTGCCCGGTTTGTAACGGCAGCGGCCAGGTTCAGATTACCCAAAATACTGCGTTTGGCCGTTTTGTGAATGTTAAAACCTGTGATCGTTGCCGCGGTGAAGGTAAAACCGTTGAAACTCCTTGCGGTGAATGCGGAGGAAGCGGACGGGTTCGCAAGTCCCGGAGGATTGAGGTAAAAGTGCCTGGAGGAGTGGAAAGCGGTTCCCGGCTGCGAATCAGCGGTGAAGGCGAGGCCGGTCTCCGTGGCGGTTCGCCGGGGGACTTGTATATTTATATTCATGTAAAACCGCATCCCAAGTTTGAGAGACAAGGTAATGATGTTATTAGTGAAATCAAGCTTAGCATCACTCAAGCAACCCTTGGAACGGCAGTAATGATCGATACTTTGGACGGTAAAGTCGAACTGCGGATTCCGGAAGGGACCCAACACGGGACCAGTTTCCGGCTGCGCGGCCATGGAATTACTTTTCTCCGGGGCCATGGACGGGGCGATCATCATGTGCGGGTCAAGATCACCGTACCACAGAAGCTCAGTCCCGAACAGCGGGAGCTGTTGCGGAAATTGGCGGTATCGTTCGGGGAGACTGTCGGCGATGATAAAGGTTTTATCGGCAAGGTACGGGACGCATTCGGAAAATAAAGGAATAATGGGGGTTGGGATCAAATAAGGCGATTTTGGCTTAACAATCAATCGTTTATATTATTGGTTGAGGGGAATGGCAATGAGCGACGGATCTTTTTGGAGCGAAGTCAAAGTGGAAATTCCTGCAGAATTAGGTGAAATTGTCGCTGAATTATTCCGAGAGGAAGGGGCCGGCGGGGTGGTCTACGATGACCCGCAAATTTTAAAGGAAGCCGCTTTGCGCCATGATGAGTTTTTCGGGGAGGAATTAAGAGATTTTCTTCCCGAAAGGTTTGGCTTACGAGTTTATTATCCGGTGGATGACCGGCTGGGTGAACGGTTGGCCCGGCTTAAAAAACGGATTAGCCAGGTTTTGGGTTATCAACCGGTTTTCCAACTGAAACAGGTTCAAGAAGAGGATTGGGCGGAGGCTTGGAAATCCTATTTTAAACCGGAACATATCGGGAAAATTGTCATTAAGCCCAGTTGGGAATCTTATTCCCCGCATGAGGGCGAATTAATTATCGAATTGGATCCGGGGATGGCTTTCGGGACCGGAACCCACCCCACCACTAGGCTTTGCCTCCAACTTTTGCAGGAAATTGTCGATGAAGAAACCGAGATGCTGGATCTGGGAACCGGCTCCGGGATTTTGGCGTTGGCCGGAGCAAAACTGGGAGCTAAAAGAATCTTGGCCACTGATATTGACCCTTTAGCGGTAAAGGTGGCCCGGGAAAATTGCCGCCGGAATGGGGCGGAGGATTTATTAACGGTCATAGAAGGTGATCTTTTGGAAGAGCTTCACGAATCCAATTTTAACCTGGTTACAGCCAATATTATCACTAGCGCTATTTTGGAAATAATCCCTAAATTGGCCCGGGTTTTAGTTGCCGAGGGGACTTTTTTGGCTTCCGGGATCATAAAGGAGCGTTTCCCGGAGATCAGGTCGGCTTTGGAAGAAAACGGGTTGGCAATTAACAAATATTTAGTGGATGATGGATGGATCGGATTGATAGCCGCCAGGCAATAAGCAACTATGTGAAGATAGCCTTCTTGAAGACGAGGACCGAAAAAATCCTCCGCTTGCACAAAAAACTCTCATTCTCCCATTTAATTTGCCGCCCATCCTAACCGGACAATTCCAATCCTAACCGCAACTGTTCTTTGGCAATCACCTCGGTTAAGATCTCGTTTAATTTGTCGAATTTATACGGCTTACAAATTACACTGCTGAATCCGTACTTTTCGTAATCGGTAAGAATAGGATCATTTACATAACCACTGGAGACGATGGCTTTAACCTGCGGATCAAGAAAACGGAGGATGGCTATGGCTTCTTGACCGCCCATGCCGCCGGGGATTGTTAAGTCCATGATAACTGCATCAAACGGAGTATTGTTTTCTTTGGCTTCCCGGTATTTTTCAATAGCCTCCTGGCCGTCTTTGGCCGGAACCACTTGATAACCGTAATAGGTAAGCATCTCGCCGACGACTTTCCGGATTGCTTCTTCGTCATCCATAAATAAGACCTTGGCCTCCCTTACCCCGGCAATTTCTTTTTTGGCCTCTTTTGCCGCGGACTGTCCGGTTGATGCCGGGAGATAAATGCTAAAGACGGTCATGCCGGGTTCCGAAGTTGCTTCAATATAGCCGTTATGCTTTTTGATAATTGAAAAAGAGGTCGATAGGCCCAGACCGCTTCCCTGCTTTTTAGTGGTAAAGAAAGGGTCGAATATCTTTTGAATCGCCTCTTTGGGGATCCCGACGCCGTTGTCGGTGAAGGTTAATTTAACATAACGGCCGGGGGTATACTCTCCGTTTCCTTCCAGGCGGACATTTCTACCGGAAATCTTGAGAAGGCCCCCTTTGACCATCGCCTGTTTGGCGTTAATAGTCAAATTATTGATTACCTGGCTGATTTGACCTTCATCGATATCCACCTCCCAGAGATCTTCAGCGAAGGAATACAAGGCTTTGACCCTGGAACCTGTAAGTATAAATTGGACCGACTCTTTTACCAAAGTAACGATTGAGGTTGTTTTTTTAACCGGGGCGCCGCCTTTGGAAAAGGTCAACAGTTGTTTGGTAAGATCACTGGCTTTATGGGTGATTTCAATAGTTTCTTCCAAATACCTGGTTATTTCCTCATTTTTCCCCAGTTTAAGCTTTGCCAATTGCAAATTGGCCAAAATGGCGGCAAGGATATTGTTGAAATCGTGGGCGATACCTCCGGCTAAAATGCCCAAAGACTCCATTTTTTGAGTTTTTAAAAGCTCAGTTTCGATTTTTTGTTTTTCGGAAATATCTTGAAAAACAATACCGGCTCCACAATGGCGGTTATTTTTGGTTTTCAACGGTGTAATCTGGACCGTAACCTGGAATTCATGGAGATCCCGGCGAACTAAAATTGTTTGGTTAAGGAATAGGGCCTTGGCATTAGATAGAGTGGTGGATTTACTATCCAACGGTGCTCCGGTTTGCCCATTCTTGAGTTGTAAGACAACGGACAAAGGCTCACCGGCTGCCTGCGACTGTTCCCAACCTGTAAGCTCCTCGGCCATCCGGTTTATAAAGGTTATTTTGGCCTCCTGATCAACGATGATTACTCCTTCAGTAATCGAGTTGAGAATATCCGCCACCCATTTAAAGGCAGTGGAGATACTTGCCGGATTTCCCATAACAGCCGCCCCCAAACAGTGTATTCAATTTTAAAGAAGTTTATAAAATTAGATAAAAACAACAGCTAATTATAAAAATATGACAGGTATTGGCATTTTTTTCGTTTTTCAATTTAATATATTTAGACATCTTTATCTAAAATCCTTCAGTTTTGAAATAGATCATCCGGGAAATTTAAAGTACTAAAGAGGGAGAATATGAAGTATGAAACGGGAGGATTGTTTTTCATCTTTATATAGGCTAATATTAAACATAAGCGGTACGATTAGCCGAGTGAAAGAAGAAATAAATGAGAGTTAATCGGTGGGTTCCATTTGTACCTGCGGGGACGTAACTTAATCCATCCAAGGAGAATTATTATGACCCGTTTTTTCATCCCAGCTCAACAAATAAAGGATGACACCGTTTTTTTACTTGGGGAAGACCGGCATCACCTGCTTAATGTCCTCCGCCGGGGCGTGGGCGCCGAGATTACCGTTTTGAACGGCAAAGGCCAGGAATATCTGGTGCGAGTAACGGAGATCGGCCCGGAAAAAGTCGCTGGTGTGATTATCAAACAGGTTGAGCGTTCCACCGAACCCCGGGTGAAGCTCAATCTGGTTCAGAGCCTGCCCAAAGCCGATAAATTCGAATTCATCCTGCAGAAGAATACCGAACTCGGGGTGGGCTCCTTTCAACCGGTAATCAGCGAGCGCAGTACGATCAGGCTTGATCCGGACCAAGCCGTTAAAAAAGAGGAAAGATGGCGGAAGATCATCCAGGAGGCGGCTGAACAATCCGGAAGGCAGATAATTCCGGTATTGGAGCCGGTCAGAGTCTGGCAGGACCTGTTTACGAATATTCAAGGCCTGGCCCTTATTCCCTGGGAAGGAGAGAGGGAAAGAACGCTAAGGCAGGTTTTGGAAACCTCAAAAAGTCTGCCGGAAAGGGTAACGGTGCTAATCGGACCGGAAGGAGGTTTTTCTCAAAATGAGGTCGAGCTAGCGGTCAAGGCTGGGGTAATCCCGGTAACCCTCGGGCCACGGATTCTCCGGACTGAAACCGCCGGTCTGGTGGTTGCGGCGGCGGTATTGTATCATTTTGGCGATTTGGGTTTTTAATTTGTACCTGTTCAGGCAGTTAGCCACTACAGACACAGAGGAACAGAGAAAAAAATTATGTTAACGGCTTGATTTTTTACCATGAGGGGCATGAAGTTCAGAGTCAAGTTCTATCAGATTCTTCAAGCCCTTTATAATGCTCTTAATGACAAATTAATTTGAGTGTTCTCGCGCTATAAATACAACAAAAAATGATCGTCTCTGTGCCTCTGTGGCCAAATATTGAGCTTCAACTGGTCTCTAAATTGGTGGCAATTGCTTTCCGGTTCACCGGGTCGTAAATCAGCGCTGATTTTTCGCCTGTATACGACTCCAGGGCATAACGAATCTTAGGTAAATACAACAACCCGACATTGATGATGTGGATCTTGATTACCGGCCGGAATTTACGGTATCCTTCAGCCAGACGCCGGTAAAAACCGGCTTCGTTCTCCGCCGCTTCCTCCGGGTTGTTTTCTTGAAAAAATGATTCCAGGTAATTGACCTCTTCATCCCAACGGGCTTTGGCGGCCTGAATCCAGCCGGGGTCGTGGTTTTGAAGCAGCCATCTTAAATGATTGAGCAGACCGCCGTAACCCTCGCGATAGGAAATTTTCCGTTTTTCCAGGTATTTTTTCGGCGGATGGGGGGAGATTTTCCGCCCCATTAATTTCGCCAGCAGGTTGGAACTGATGGCGCCATTCACCAAGTTTATTCCCAGACTGTATAGTTCCTCGATCTTTTCGTCGGTTTCAAACCCGACCCGGAAATTTACCAGCAGCTCGGGTTGAAAAATTAAGGTTGGCCTTTCGAAGTAAAACTCCGGTGGTTCCCGCAGCAAAGCAATTATTTCCCGTTGCGCTTTTTTGGGATCCAAATCATAAGGAATAGTGGCCGTGGTTATCAACCCTCTTTCCCGGATCCCGTCGATAAACCATTGCAACCGGTAGCTTCCTTTGACCACCAGCTCGGAACCGGGGTATTTAGCCACGATATCCGGTTGGCAAACCATTTGCAGGTTCAGGTTTTCAACTCTGGCAGCGGAGAAAAAAGTCCGGGGGACCGCCACCTGGCATTGGGCCATGATCAATTCGGAATTGATGATATTAAAAGGGGAGCCGGAGACTTTCAAGGCGTCGACGATAAACTGAAAAATATCCGCGGAACTCTCCTTCACCGTAACACCTCCCAAGTTATTGTAAAAAGTCCGCCCAATCCGGATTATCCTCCCTTAACATCTCTTCAAGCTCCATACCCAACCGGTTAAAGCCTTGATTCAATTCTTCCTGGGAGTTGGCTTTTAGCACCAAGTCCATAATTCTACCCTCCAGGCTCTTTCCTTTGGTCAATTTACCGATGACCCGCTCACTTTCACCGATTACCATTTCGAACATCTTGACCTTCTCCGTTAACAACCGCAATAAGTGTTCTTCAATGGTGCCCTTGGTTGAGAGGTTGTAAATATATACATCCCGGGTTTGTCCAAGACGGTGAATCCGGCCGATTCGCTGTTCCAGCCGCATTGGGTTCCAGGGCAAATCATAATTGATCATGGTGTTGCAAAATTGGAGATTGATTCCTTCACCGCCGGATTCGGTACAGACCAACACCCGGTTTTGAGGGCGGGTTCGAAACTCAAATTTAACCCGCTCTTTGGCGGAAGCCGTCAGATGGCCGTCGAAGGCCAAGGTTAGAATACCCCCTTGTTCCAGCCGGGACCGGATATAGCTTTGAGTACCTAAAAACTCGGTAAAGATGATTACCTTCTCCGGAGTCTTCTTGATTAATTCCTCGACCACAGTCATTTTGGAATTCTCCTTTACTTGCTGGGCGTAACGGAATAACGAAGCCGCTTCTTCCTGAGTCTCCGGGTCCTCCTCCATATTTTGGGCCAGTTTAAAAAGGGTTAAAACAGCGGCAAAAGTACTGGAGCAAATCTCCCGCTGCAGGGTAAGCAAGGGCAGAGTACCCAAGCCTCCGCTTTTTTTGATAAAATTGGTCCGGACAAATCGCGAGATATCCTCGTAGAGCTTTCGTTCAACCGTTGAAAGTTCAATCGAGATGTTTTCCACGTTCCGTTTGGTAAAACCCATATTCTTGCCGTGTTTGTTCCTGATCATCACCTCGTTTAAGATTCCCTTCAATTCCTGTTCATTTTTGGGAATTCGCTTGTCATTGGTATATTTCCGCTTAAAATGGCGGTAGTTTCCCAGTTGCCCCGGTTTTAACAGCGAAATCAAGTTGAATAATTCCTTTAAATCGTTCTGCAGCGGAGTGGCGGTAAGCAATAAAAAGTATTTTTTGGGAATGCTATTCACAAACCGCCAGTTTTGAGTCTGAACGCTTTTTAGTTTATGAGCCTCGTCAACGATGACCATGTCATAATAGAGCTTTAAGATCTCGTTGCGGTGGGTTTCCTTTTTGGCGGTGTCGATTGAAGCAATTATTGACCCGTAATGGGACCAGTCCCATTCCCTGGATGCTACCACCGTAGGGATGGCGAACTTTTCCCGCAGCTCAGCCTCCCATTGGCGGCAAAGCGCCGCCGGGACCAAAATTAGAAAACGTTTGACCAAGCCCCGGATGATATACTCTTTTAGAATCATTCCCGCCTCAATAGTTTTCCCCAAACCGACCTCGTCAGCGAGAATAGCTCTCCCCCGCATCTGAGAGATTACTTTACGGACGGTCTCAACCTGGTGGGGATAGATGATAAAACCGTTCTGACGCCAGTGCTCTTGCAAATGGCTTAAGACCAGCAGTTCTTCAAAGCCCCGGTTTAGGGAGAGCTCTTCGGCCCGGTAATGGAGGAGAAAAGCCTCCCAGTTGTCCCATTTTTTACGGCGCATATTGAGCAGAAAAGTAGGAAACTGGTTGGTTTCTTCAAATTGAGGCGTAAAATCCGGAAAGAAACCGCCGAATTTTGACGGTTCCACTTTTTGAGTCCGGCTTAACTCCATTCTAGCCTCCCGACTGACTGGTAATTGACAGTTTTATTTTTCCCCCGGAAAATTTTTTAACTCGCTAAAATCGGTTGAATGCGGTGGGATGCCAATTAAGCAAGAGTTTATCACGTTTTAGAATATTTTGTTTATCCAAGGGGGTATGACTCAAGCCGGGTAAAAATTTCAAAATAGCTGCGCCGCTTGATTTAGCGGCGCAGTTCCTGGAAATGCCATTAATACAGTATCAAAAGGCTTAAATATAATTAATTAATATCTAATGGCTATAATACATTCAGCTATCTATAAGAAACCGCCCTGTCCCTGCCGGTTGTTCCCTCGTAGCGGTGTTTATGATCATCGACACAGGAAGTCTTTCCGCAAAAATTGTGTACATGTCCACAAAATGATGATATCGGTTCTTCCGTACATCCGTGATATTTATGGGTGTGGCATTCGTTACACGAGGTGACTCCCTCATAATCGTGCTTGTGGCAGGGGGTGTTAGGGGCTGGTGATGTTACTCCCCGCATGATATGGCGGTGTCCATCAGCTACCTCTGTATAGAGGCAATAACTATGAACATGGTAACCTTTTTCCTCACATTTCTTTCTTCCCATCTTATTCCCCCCCTTAATTCCTTATAGGTTAGTTTATGTACCGGGAAAAAAGTTGTCATATTCCAAATTAATATATTGAAGATTTAAGGACTAAGTATTACGGTGATACCGGCATTACACATTTTGGCTTGTTACATAGTCGTCTACAACAATAAAATGTCTTAGAAGGGATGAAAAAAACGCCAGCGGCGTTTAGTTGAATTTAAGGTATTTGCTTTTCAAAAAGGACGACTTAGGCAAATAATTTGGTTTTTTAGGAAAAACCCCTAATCCCAAATTTGTTCAAAGTTTTTGACGTCTTCCTGTTTACCGGCGACTACTAAAAGATCACCGGCCTCGATAATATCATCCGGGCCGGGCGAGAATAAAACCTCCCCGGAGGCTTTTTTGACTAAAATTACATTGACATTGTATCTCCCCCGGATGTTAAGGTCGCCCAGACTCTTCCCGATCATGTTTTTAATGGCCAAAGTCTCAATGATCTTGAACCCCTCGGGAAGATCGATATAATCGGCGATATCATTGGCGGTTTTAGCCGCTACCAAATCATGGGCCACCCGTTTACCCATTTCTCGTTCAGGGTAAACCACCAGATCAGCCCCGACTTTCTCCAAGACCCGGCCTTCGGTTCTGTTTAAAGCTTTTACCACCACGTACGGTACGCCCAGCTCTTTCAGGAGCAAAGTTGTGAAAACGCTCGCCTGGATATTCATTTCGCCGATGGCCACGACAACCACATCAAAGTTGGCGATTCCGATACTTTTCAAGACGTTTATATCGGTAGTATCAGCCAATAAGGTATGGGTTACTTCTTCGGAGATATACCGGAGACGCTCCTCATCGGTGTCAATGGCCAATACTTCCTGGCCTAGTTTCCAAAGGGTTCTGGCCAGGCTGGTCCCAAAACGGCCCAATCCGATGACCGCATATTGTCTAGACATTTTACATTCTTCCTTTCGAATATACAGAATAAACCCCGGCTTGGAATACCCAAAGCCGGAATTATTTATAATGAAATTATTATCTAGGATATTATAGTTATTAGATTAAAATGATGCCGTTATCCGATCATGACATGGTCAGTGATATACCGGCCGGTTTTTTTGTGCTTGACATCGGTTATGGCCACCATTACCGTTAAAGGCCCGACCCTGCCGATAAACATCGTTAAAATCAACATTATTTGCGAAATACCGGATAAATAAGGAGTAATCCCGGTGGTAAGGCCGACGGTTCCGAAGGCCGACATTACATCAAAGAATATCCGTAAGAAATCAAATGGTTCAACTATCGATATAATCAAAGTGACCAGATAGACCCAACTTAAGGCGATAAAAGTAATGGTGAAAGCTTTGTTAAGCAATTCCTGAGTAAGCCGGCGTTCGGATAGTTCCACATCGTGTTTGCCGCGGATGGTGGCAATTACAGTAGCAATTATCACTCCGAAAGTAGTGGTTTTAATACCGCCTCCGGTGGAGCTCGGCGAGGCCCCGATAAACATTAAAATAGTCAGTACAAACCAGGAAGCTTTCCTCATATGCGAGATATCCAAGGAATTATAGCCGGCGGTCCGGGGCGTGATCGATTGAAACAGTGACCCCAGAAATTTGCCGGAAAACCCGAGCTTACCAAGAGTATAGCCGTTGGTTGCCTCCATGATATAGATGAGCAAGGCGCCAGTAACAATTAAGAGGGCGGTTACCCGCAGAACAAGCTTGGCATTGAGTGACAGCTTTTTGGTTTTGGGATATTTAACCAACTCGATGATGACCGGAAAGCCTAGCCCCCCGAATACAATCAAAGCGCCTATGGTGAGGGTAACCACCCAATCATTGACATAATGGGTGATACTACTGAACTTTCCATATACTGGACCGAATAAATCAAAACCGGCGTTACAAAAAGCCGATACTGCATGGAAAAAGCCGAAC
>JBLNCU010000075.1:0-42132 GCA_050260935.1 Bacillota bacterium | reverse complement strand
CGACTGTGAAGCGATCCGTCAAACGTTTGGAAAGCATGGGTTACAAAGTTACTATTGAACCGGCTGCTTAGTTATTTTTTTGTCAAAGTTCAAAACTTACGGGAGTATTTTCTAGATAGAGGATTCGGGGATGGCCGTGCAAAAATGATGAATGATCTAAATTTTAGTGCTATAATATACATGTTTAAAAATCAAAGTGTTATCAATTAACCGGTGGAGGGTAAAAATGTCGGTTTTGAGTTTAATCCAAGAGCATTTGGCGGTTGTTCAAGCTTTGAGCTTACGAAATGAAGAAGCAATCAATACTTTTGCCCGGGAATGCCGGAAAGCCTTGGAATCCGGTAATACCATCTTTTTTATGGGCAATGGCGGCAGTGCCGCCGACTCACAGCACCTGGCCGCGGAGTTGGTCGGCCGGTTCCAAAAAGAGCGTAAAGCCATGGCTGCGGTTGCTCTCACCACGGATACCTCAATTATAACTTCAGTCGGTAATGATTACGGATTTGAAAGTATTTTCTACCGTCAGGTGGAGGCTCTGGTAAAAAAGGGCGACGTGGTGGTCGGCATATCCACCTCCGGTAACAGTCCCAATGTATTAAAAGCCATTGCCAAAGCTAAAGAAGAAGGGGCTTATACCATCGGCATGACCGGGGAAAACGGCGGTACCTTAAACTCCATTTGTGATTTATGCATTAAGGTCCCTTCGAAAGTAACAGCGCGAATTCAAGAGGCGCATATCCTTATCGGGCATATAATTTGTGAACTCATTGAAGAGGCTTAAACCTATTGGATTTATAAAGGTATATTCTTTGAGGAGGAAACGTTGGTGTTTAATCATCCCGATAAAATTAAAGAGTTTTTAAGCCAGAACACCTTTCCCCAAAAAATCATGGTTATCGGGGACATCATCCTCGATAAATATTATTATGGTGAAGTAAAAAGGATTTCTCCGGAGGCTCCGGTCCCGGTAACCAAAGTATCCAGGGAAACGAACACCCTGGGAGGAGCAGCCAACGTCGCTCATAATCTGGCCAATTTAGGCTTTAAAGTATTTTTATTAGGCTTAACCGGTGATGATGACAACCGGAGGAGCCTTATAAATTTATTAGAAGCCAAAAACATCGATTATCAAGGAATTTTAGTCAGTAGTGTGCCAACAACAACTAAAATACGGGTAATTGGCGCTCATCAGCAAATGTTACGGTTGGATTTTGAAGCGGACTCCATTAATGACGGTTTAGCGGAAAATAGGTTGAAAGAATGGTTTTCCATGAATCTTTCGGTAATAGATGCTGTAATCATTTCGGATTATGCAAAAGGAGTTTGCACTGAAAATTTTTGCCGGCATGTCATTGAAGAATGTAATAAACGGGAAATTCCGGTTTTGGTCGACCCGAAGGGGAGCAATTGGCGGAAGTATTCAGGGGCTACCTTTATAACCCCCAATATCAAAGAATTGAGCGAAGCGGTTAATATTAAGGTTAAAAACGAAGATTCAGAAGTCGAGAAATATTCCCGGGAAATTAAGGACCGTTTAAATTTCGAGAATATAGTTGTGACTCGGTCAGAAAAGGGGCTGAGTTTGTTGAATGATAATAAGGCCATGCATATACCCACTTTAGCCAAAGAGGTCTTTGATGTTTCAGGAGCAGGCGACACGGTGGCAGCGGTGTTATTTGCCGCTTATGTCACCGGAATCCAACCTTGTGATGCGGCTCAATTAGCCAATATTGCCGCCGGCGTTGTAGTTGGCAAGGTCGGTACTTACGCCATTACAAAATATGAAATATCTGAAGCCGTTTACCAACTTACCAACCAGCAAGGGGCGAACCAGAAGATTGTCGGTTTAAACGAGGCGCTAAGACTAGTAGAGACCTGGCGAAAAAAAGGCTACCGGATCGTCTTTACCAATGGTTGTTTCGATATTCTTCATGTCGGGCATGTAGTTTATTTGGAGAAAGCCTTGAATCTAGGTGACCGTCTTATTATCGGCCTTAACTCAGATTCCTCGGTTCAAAGGCTTAAGGGTAAGGGCAGGCCGATTGTAAAGGAGAGAGATCGGGCGAGACTACTAGCCGGTTTAGAATGTGTGAGTTGCGTAGTTCTTTTTAATGAAGATACTCCGGCTGAATTAATTAAGGCAATTAAACCGGATATTCTGGTGAAAGGCGGGGATTACCGCCCTGAAGAAGTGGTGGGGCGCGAGGACGCCGGTAGGGTAGAGATTATCCCTTTTGAACAGGGGTATTCCACTACCAATATCATTGAAGAGGTTTTGCGGAAATATAATGGGTAGTAAACCGGCATAATTAAGAAATATAAGGAGTAATCGCCTTGACCATACCAAAACAACAGAAACGACCGGCGGCTTTTTTAGACCGGGACGGCGTTTTAAATATAGATAAGGGTTACGTCTACCGCAAAGAAGACTTTGTCTGGATTGAAGGGGCCCAAGAGGCTATCCGCATTTTGAAGGAGCGCGGGTATCTTATTTTTATAGTTACCAATCAGAGCGGTGTCGCCCGGGGATATTATTCCGAAGCGGATGTTAAACAGTTGCATCAATGGATGAATGAGCAATTGCAAGAGAACGGGGTGGGGATCGACGGTTTTTACTATTGTCCTCATCTTCCGGAGGCTTCCGTCGAAAAATACAGGATGGATTGTCAATGTCGCAAGCCTTTACCCGGCCTTATTTTAAAGGCAATCGACGAGTGGGATATCAACAAGGACGCCTCCTTTTTAATCGGCGATGGGAAGCGGGACATCGAGGCGGCCGCCGCCGCCGGAATCGAAGGCTATCTTTTCGTTGAAAACAATTTAGCTGTTTTTGTTGAAAGAATTTTACGGGAAAAGGTTGATTCAAACGGCAAATCATAATTCCCAAGACCACAACATCCCCTTAACAAAAATTAGTGGGAAAATTAATGGAAATATTGAATTAGAATTAAACCTAAAAAAAGATAACAGGGAAAAATCCTCTGCCGGTAAAGACGGCGGTTGTTATAAAGTGGCGGGGGATTGGGCAATATCCAAAGCATGATGTAAAGAAAATAATATTGAAAAAAGGGGGTTTTATTATGGCCAAAAAACAAGGAAGCCGGGTGGTTATTATTGGAGCCGGTTTAGTGGGATCGACATTTGCTTATAGTTTGATGATCAACGGAACAGCCGCTGAAATTATCATTATCGACGTAAATCAGGAGCGGCTTGAAGGCGAGGTCATGGATTTAAACCACGGGCTCTCGTTTGTCCGGCCGGCTTTAGTTAGGGCGGGGACCTACGCCGATTGCGCCGCTGCCGATGTTATTGTCATAACCGCCGGGGCTAATCAACGGCCTGGTGAAACCCGGATCGATCTCCTTTCACGAAATGCGGAAATTTTTAAAACTATCATCAGCCAGATCAAAGCCTCCGGGACCGAAGCGGTTCTGTTGATAGCCACCAACCCGGTGGATATTATGACATACCTTACTTTTAAATTGAGCGGCTATCCCGAAAACCGGGTAATCGGCTCCGGAACGGTTCTCGATTCCTCCCGGCTGCGTTATTTAATCAGCTCGCATTGCCATATCGATCCTTCCAATGTTCACGCTTACATTATCGGTGAGCACGGGGACACCGAGGTGCCGGTCTGGAGCCTGGCCAATATCGCCGGGATCCGTTTCAGTGAATACTGCCCGGTCTGCGGAGAAAAATGCCAGTCCTCGCTTCCAAAAGAAGCCATATTTAACGAAGTCAAGAATGCCGCTTACAAGATCATCAAAGGGAAAGGTGCTACTTATTACGCGATCGGTCTGGCTCTAGTCCAAATTGTGGAAAGTATTATCAGGGATGAATACTCGGTACTTACCGTATCAACCTTGCTCAAAGGTGAGTATGGCATTAGCGATGTATATTTGAGCTTGCCCTGCGTGGTCAACCGCCAGGGAATCGAGCGCCAAATCAGATTATCCCTGGATTCCGATGAAGAAAAGGCCTTGCAGCATTCGGCCGAGGTATTAAAAGAAATCCAAAACCAGATTAAATTATAGAAATGGGTTGGGAAAATGGACCAAAATCACGAAACTAACTGGGTGGAAGCAACCGCAGTTTATAATCAGGACGAGGCTCAGCTAATCACCGGCTTGCTAACGATGGCCGGGATTCCGGTCAGGGTGGAACGGGAATCCGCCGGGGATATCTATGGATTGACTATTGGCCCCCTAGCCAAAGTCAGCCTGCTGGTCCCGGCGGATCGCCTGGAGGACGCCGGAAAAATTCTAGCCGGTGAGGCCGAGGATTTCTTAACCGATGAAGAGGAATCTTGAAAACACTACTTTACGTATATGTAGACCAAAAACTAACCTGGACAGGCAATAATTGACCGGAACCTTTCTTGGAGATTTTCGTTGGAGGATATTATGGAATACCGGCAATATATTTTAGAAGAATTGAAGGTAAACTGTTACCTGGTATGGTCGGGGGCTGAAGCCGGGGTAATCGATCCCGGCGGTCCCGTGGAAGAATTGGTCCGGTTTCTTTCCGAAAAACAGTTGCACTTGCAATGGGTTGTAAATACCCACGGGCATATCGATCATATCGCCGGCAACGAAGAATTTATCCGGAAGTTTCAAGTTCCGCTCCTGATTCATCAGAGAGATCGGCTGATGCTGACTTCAGCTACAGCCAATCTGTCGGCTTTTTTCGGGGAGGAACTAATAAGCCCGGATGCGGACCGCATTTTAACGGATGGGGAAGAATTGAAACTAGGAACTGAAAGTTTGACGGTAATTGAAACACCGGGGCACACCCCTGGCGGCATTTCCTTATACACTAAGGGTTTGCTTTTTTCCGGCGACACTCTATTCTTGGAAAGCATCGGCCGGACCGATTTTCCCGGCAGCGATCATTTTCAGCTGATTTCTTCAATCCGGGAGCGTTTATTTACTTTACCGCCGGAGACCGTTGTATTGCCAGGGCATGGCGGCGCTACCACCATCGCTCATGAAATGAAATACAACCCATTTATTACCGGAGACCATGAATTTTAATATAGAAATCAAAGATCCCAAACAAATCGCCAATGTTGAAGCAGCTCTAAAAATTTTAGATCCGGCGGCCCGGATTGTGGCGACTAACTACGATCTTAAGTTAGTGATTGATTATTCGGATGATTTTTGGGTAAAAGTGGCCGCGCCCGGTCTACAGTTACCTGATAGTGTCTGGGAATTTCAAGATCGGGAGATTTTAGACGTCCGTTACAACGATGATGATCGCGCTCAGCGGTTAAAAGAATTAATTCGGCTAGGAATCATCAAATTACTAGGGGCCTATTTCCGGCGACGGCCGCCTTGGGGTATTCTAAGCGGAGTAAGGCCGACCAAAATATTTCACTATTTGCGGGATAAAGGTCTAACTACGGAAGAAATCCGGGAGAAACTGTTAAACATTTACGCGTTGATGCCCGCCACTGCAGATCTTTTAATCGAGGTTGGACTGAAACAAGAAAAATTCTTTAAACCGTCCCGGTTTATTGGCGTTTATGCAGGTATTCCTTTTTGCCCAAGCCGTTGCCATTATTGTTCTTTTCCGGCTGTTTCCTTGGAAACCCACCGCCATCAGGTAAAGGATTTTCTAAATGCACTTGAGCTGGAAATTGAAGCAACCGCCGAGTTGATCAGGGAATATGGTTTTTTGGTGGAAAGTATTTATGTAGGAGGCGGCACTCCTACTAGTCTGGCTGAAGATTCTTTCACCGCTTTAATCAGGGCCCTTCACCACCAGTTGGCCTCGGAAACCACGATGGAGTTTACGGTGGAGGCCGGCCGGCCTGAGACAGTCAACCTGGAAAAGTTGCAGGCCATGAATGAAGCGGGGGTAACCCGGATTTGTATAAACCCCCAGACCATGCAGGAACAAACCTTACGCCGGATAGGGCGGAACCATTCGGTAACGGACATTTTTTCAGCTGTGCGGATAGTGCGTGAATTCCCGAATATCTCCTTGAATATGGACTTGATTTTAGGTTTACCGGGTGAAGACGGCTCGGCTTTTTGGCAATCGCTTCAACAAGTCCTGTTACTGGATCCGGAGGCCATCACCGTCCATACTTTAGCTCCCAAAAGAGCCGCCGCTTGGCGTAAAGATTTTCAAAGCCTGGAGCTGGCTGCGGTGGGCGATCTCCCTGATGCTTTCTGGAAGGCTGTCAGGTTGTTGAAAGAAAAGGATTATCATCCATATTATCTTTACCGGCAGCGGTTTATCCTGGCCGATCAGGCCAATATTGGCTTTGCCAAACAAGGCTGGGAGAATGTTTATAACATTCAAATGATGGAGGAAAGGCAAACAATTTTGGGTTTAGGGGCAGGCGCGGTTAGTAAATGGGTGATTGGCCCGGATTTTAAAGTTTTCCGGCTACAAAATCCCAAATGTCCGGCCACTTACAGTAATTTGATCAGGCGGCAAATAGTAAAAAAAGCCCAACAAACCCGGTTACTTCTTGGTTGACTTTTAGGTTTACATTAGGTACAATATTAAGCAGTAATCTGCCAGTAGCGGTTTAAATGGCTTATGATTTTGGGTCAGGCTTTTTTTTTTGGTAATTTATTAAGGGAGGAATCGTTGATGGGTATTATGTCAATTCGTAAGTTTACCAAACGTCTGCTTGCACCTGTAATAATTGTATTAGTTGTGGCGATGACTATCGGATTATTTTATATCGGACTTCCTTCCATGGGTAAGGAAAATTACAATTACAGCGGGCCGTCAATTAAAATCAACGGCCAGAAGATTAGCGACGCTGATTTTAACAATTATTTAATGCAGGCTAGTCAACAAGCGCAGCAATATGCTCAATACGGGATGGCTTTTTCCGAAGCCCAAATCCGGGACACCGCCATTACTCTGGCTATTAGAAACACGGCGTTTGAACAAGAGATGAAAAAAGCCGCTTCCAAAATTAAAGTCACCAATGCCGATGTTAATAACTTGATCAAGAAGTACTTGCCGACCGAGGAAGAGTTGCAGAGTTTTATGGACAGGCAAGGTATTAGCAGTAAAAATGAGTTAAAAAAATTAGTGGCTAAAGATCTTGAACGCCAGAAATTCATTCAGTATAAAGCCCGTCAGTTAAAGATTAAAGTTCCCAAATCTGAAGTGCTGGATAATTTGGAACAAATCAAGGTTAGCCATATCTTGATCGGTACTAAAGATACCAATAACAAACCGTTACGTTCCGAGGCCGAGGCATTGAAACGGGCTAATGAAGTCTACCAGAAAGTTGTCAACGGAGGGGATTTTGCTCAATTAGCCAAGCAATATTCCGATGATCCTGGCTCCAAAGATAAGGGCGGGGTTTATGATATGCCTTTGAACCAATTTAAAACCAATATGGTCAAGGAGTTCGTCGACGCCGCTTTGGCCTTGAATGAAGGCCAAATCAGTAAGCCGGTGAAAACCCAATACGGTTATCATATTATTAAGCTTGATTCCCGTTTGTTACCCACTGGTAATGCCTATAAGGAAAAATACCGGGAGGTTGAAGGCAGTTTATTGATTCAGGAGGCTCAACAAAGCAAGGCTTTTAATGATTGGATGCAGAGTATCAATGATAAAGCCCAGAAAAATTTGGAGATTTTGGATCCGGGTTTACGCGCTTACCGTTTAAAAGAGGAACAGAAATGGGCTGAAGCCGCTCAAGCTTATGAGAAGGCTTTGAAGAAGGGTTATTATAAAAACCGGGTCGAAATGTATATTGACGCCTCCGATGTTTACTTGCAGTTAAAACAGGCTAAAAAAGCCATTGAAGTTTTGCGGAAAGCGCCGAAAATATCGACCGACACCATTGATTATCAGGTGGCTTTAGCAAACGCTTATAAAGGGAATAACCAAGCTAAAAAAGGTCAGGATCTCCTGGTTAAATTCGGGGCGGCGCATGCTGATGATGTCGCAGTCCATCAGAAACTGAAAGATGTTTTTACCAGTTGGAATTTGACCGATTTAGCGGCCAAAGAGACACAGACTGTAGCTGATATTCAAAAGCAGGAACAGGAAAAACTCCAAAAATATCAGCAGAGTTTACAACAAAAACAACAGCAGCCGGCGACCACTCAACCTCAGCAACAGCAACCGGCGACAAGTCAGTCTGTTCCAGCAAAGAAGTAAGGCAATATTGATTAAACACGCGGAGGGCCGCTAAAACCGGCCATCCGCGTGTTGATATTTAAATAGAATGAGGCGGTTTTTTTGGTCCAGCTTAAAGCGGCAAAAGGAACATACGACCTCCTGCCCGAGGAGACAATTCAATGGCGTTACTTGGAAGACAAGATTCGCCAAACATTTCAGCAATTCGGTTACGGCGAAATTAGAACCCCTATTTTTGAGTATACGGAGTTGTTCCAGCGCGGCATAGGTGAAACCACCGACATTGTTGAAAAAGAGATGTTTACCTTTCCAGACCGGGCGGGGCGTAGCCTGACTCTCCGGCCGGAAGGAACCGCTTCCGTCGTTCGCGCTTACTTGGAACACAATTTGGCTGGTTCCGGCGGGCTTACTAAACTCTATTATTACGGCCCGATGTTCCGGTGCGAGGCTCCACAAGCCGGCAGGTTCCGGCAGTTCATCCAATTCGGGGCCGAAGTTTTAGGGGGTGAAGACCCCAGAATCGATGCGGAGATAATTACTTTAGCCGTCAGTTTTTATCGGCAGCTAAATATTGAAGACCTTGATATTAATTTGAATTCTATTGGATGCCCGGAGTGCCGTCCTCTTTACCGGGCGAGATTGATCGAGCATTTACGTACAAAAGTTTCGCAAATGTGCCCTAACTGTCAGCGTCGGCTGGAAAGAAACCCGTTGCGGTTATTGGATTGCAAAAGCCCGGTATGCAGGGAGTTAACCGCTGATGTTCCATTGATTACCGAAACATTATGTCCCGATTGTGGCAGCCATTTTCAGAAATTATGCCGGCTTTTGGAGGCGGCGGGTATCAGCTATCATTTGAATCCGCGGTTGGTTAGGGGATTTGATTATTATACCAAGACTGTATTTGAAGTCTTAGCCGGTGACTTGGGCGCTCAAAATGCTTTATGCGGCGGTGGAAGATATGACGGTTTGGTTGAGGAGTGCGGCGGTCCTTCGACCCCTGGTATAGGGTTTGCCGCTGGGATGGAACGGTTGCTGATGGTCTTAAGTTCCCGCAATCTTCTACCGAAGTTAGAGTCCAAGCCCCATATCTATTTGGCTCCTCTGGGCGAAAATGCGCAGCTGGCTATCTTTCAACTGGTTATCAAGTTAAGGAAGGCCGGTTTGGTAGTTGAAACCGACTATCAGGGCCGTAGTTTAAAATCCCAGCTCAAACTAGCCGACAAGTTAGGGGCGGCTATGGTGGGGGTAATCGGTGAGGATGAACTGGCCAAAGGGCAGATTTTATTAAGAAAAATGGCCGCTGGTGAGCAAGAGAAGATTCCTTTAGCCGATCTTGAAGATTTTTTAAAACGGGAGTTTAGTTAAATTTTCAGCTATGTTCCAGGGAAATGGTGATTTTATATATTTTCCCAGGCCGCTTAAGATACGGTGGCACTGAGAAGGAACACCCGGTGTTGCTTTTGAATCGCTTGTTGACCATTATAGTGAGAATAATATTGAAAGGGGTTTTATTATGCACCAATACCGAACCCATAATTGCGGGGAGTTGAATAAAGAAAATGTCGGCAAGGTAGTCAAGATTGCCGGCTGGGTGCAGACTATTCGCGATCATGGTGGCATTATTTTTATCGATCTCCGGGATCATTACGGCATAACTCAGGTAGTTGTTTCCGAAAATGAAAAATTAAAGGAAACGGTGCTGGAAATTTCCCGCGAATCTACAATTTCGGTTTTGGGAACAGTGTGCGAGCGCTCGGAGGAAACCATCAATACTAACCTGGCAACCGGTTACATCGAAGTAAAAGCCGAGAAAATCGAGATATTGGGTAGAGTGAAAAATCAGTTGCCCTTTGAAGTGTCATCGGCTGGTGATGCCCGGGAGGAATTACGGTTGAAATACCGTTTTTTAGATCTTCGCAATGAAAAACTGCACAAGAATATTATTCTACGTTCAAAGATCATCCAAAGCATCAGGCAGAAAATGATTGATATGAATTTCCTGGAGATTCAGACCCCTATTTTAACAAGTTCATCCCCGGAGGGGGCCAGGGATTATCTCGTGCCAAGTAGGGTATATCCGGGCAAATTTTATGCCTTACCTCAGGCGCCGCAGCAATTTAAACAGTTACTAATGGTATCGGGTTTTGACCGCTATTTTCAGATCGCTCCTTGTTTTAGGGACGAAGACGCCCGGGCCGACCGTTCCCCGGGCGAATTTTATCAGTTGGACATGGAGATGGCATTTGCGACTCAGGAAGATGTTTTTGCTGCGGTCGAAAATGTAATCTACAAAGTTTTTAAAGAGTTTTCAAGCTGGGGAGTAACCGCACCTCCATTTGTCAGGATACCGTTTAAAGAGGCGATGTTGAAATACGGCAGCGACAAGCCGGACCTCCGCAACCCTTTATTGATTTACGATGCTTCGGAAGTGTTTAAAAAGACCGATTTCAATGCTTTTAAGAATAAGACAGTCAGAATAATCCCGGTGTCAAACTGTAGTTCACAATCAAGAAGCTTCTTTGACAACATGGTTGAGTTCGCGGCCGGAATAGGCGCTAAGGGTTTGGCTTGGCTTAAAGTTGACGACAACCTTGATCTCAATGGACCGATTGCCAAGTTTCTGAATGAAGAAATTAAAAAGGAAATTGTCGATATAACAGGTTCAAAACCGGGATATGCGCTCTTTTTCATCGCCGACCATCTCAAAGAAGCCGAAAAATTGGCCGGTTTAATCAGGAATGAATTGGGCAAAAGGTTGGATTTATTGGAAAAAAATGTTTATAATTTCTGCTGGATCGTTGATTTTCCTATGTACGAATTAAATCCGGATACGGGTCAGATCGAATTCAGCCATAATCCGTTCTCGATGCCCCAGGGAGGAATGGACTCTTTGCTTAGCAAGGATCCGTTGGATATCTTGGCCTATCAATACGATATTGTCTGCAACGGGGTTGAGTTATCATCCGGGGCTGTCCGCAACCACGACCCGGAGATTATGGTTAAGGCCTTCGAGATTGCCGGTTATACCTTTGAAGATGTTCAGAAGAAATTTCCGGCATTATTCAACGCTTTTCAGTACGGTCCGCCGCCACATGCCGGTATTGCGCCGGGAATTGACAGAATGGTGATGCTTATCGCCAATGAGCCCAATATTAGAGAAGTCATTGCCTTCCCAATGAGCAGCAAAGCCCAAGACTTATTAATGGGAGCGCCTTCGGAGGTTACCGCCAAACAGTTGAAAGAGTTGCAGATCAAGGTTGATCTAAAACCCTGAACCTGTTGAAATGTAGTTTCCGTTCTTTGGAACTTGAAGGCTATCTTGAGCTGTGGTATGATCGGAGTATAAGCCGATAATTAACATTTTAGAGTTCACGGTTGGGGAATATTTACTTAAAGCGGAGGGACCGACGTTTGGTCTTTTAATTATAAATCACTGTAAACCTTTTGGTTTTTAAAACCCTGCTTTGTGCGTGTTGAAGCTGATTGTGTTATGAACCAACATTATTACCTTGGGAGCCCGGGCTCTACTTATGGCTTGTAAGCCGTTTTCTTAAACGGAAACTTAAATTAAGTAGGAGGGCACCCACCTGCTTGAGCAGGGTTCAGGTAACTGTCAGCAAACGGCATAGCGGGGCTTTATTATATTGGTACGGCCGTGACTTTCCAGGTCGTTAAGGGGTTTTTGACAATAAGACCTTGGTTTTTAGGGGTGAGGATCCATAACAACGGTTCAAGCGCTAAAAAAGGAGCTTCGTCAAGAGATGCGTTGCCGGTTACAAACTCTTACTAAAGAGGAATACCAATCCGCTAATTTGTCAATCCGGCAAAAATTCTGGCAACTGGATATCGTCAAAAAAGCCAACTGTTTCCTAATCTATTATTCCATTAATAAAGAAGTGGACACCGTTTTAATTATCAAGAGATTGCTTGAAAGCGGCAAGGCGGTTGCTTTACCCGTTTGCACTCAGGAAAAGAGCATACAGCCCCGGGTGATTGATAATCTGGAACAATTGGTCCCCGGTATTTACGGTTTATCGGAACCCGGTCCCACGGCGCCGTTAATCAGAACGGAACAACTGGACCTAATAGTGCTTCCGGGGGTTGCCTTTGATGAAAAGGGGGTCCGGCTCGGGCACGGCGCCGGATACTATGATCGATTCCTGGCCGGAAGCAGCGTTTATAAACTTGGACTGGCCTATGATTTTCAAGTAAAGCCCCAGATTCCTGTCGAACCACACGATGTATTGATTGACGGCCTGCTTACCCCCTCCGGTTTCCACGATTTTAGCAGGAACGCAGACTCAAATGGCGCCCTTTAAGAACAATCCGGTGAGTTTCCACGGTTTAAAAACTAATTATTTTTCGGGCGGTCTTTGGGGTTAATTATTTTTTAAAAAGTGCCTGGGACCTTATATTTTTTTCAAGAAATACCGATAAAAGTGAGGATGGTGTTTATAATAATTTTTTGAATCAGTTGGTGAAAAATTTGCGACTCAAAAATCTTTTTCCAAAAAAAGTAACCTTTTTTACTTATTTTAATGTAATCTTCTTGTCAGTGGTTATTTTTTGTGTGGTAGTGGTGGGGTTTTTTTGTTACCTCCAGGGAGTCCGGGAATTAGATTTGGAGATGGGCAGGCGTTTACAAAGTATAGCTCAGGCTGCAATGGTTTTGGTCGATGGGAATCAGCTGGCTTCTTTAAATAAAGGTGATGAGGAGACTCCTTATTATAAGGAAACCTTTAATAAATTGAACCTGTTGCGGAAACAAACCGGGGCTACCTTTATTTATACCATGCGCTTATTAGGCAAAAAACCGGCTTATATTATCGACGCCGATCCCAGTAAGGGCAGAAACCCGATTGATAAGATTTACGATATTCTGGAACCGGAGATGAAGACTGCTTTTAAGGGAAGAACCGCCATTAACCCTGAACCCATTTATGATACTGATGAAAAAGTATGGCGCCGCTCCGGTTACGCTCCGGTAAAGAATTCCGCTGGAGAAGTTGTGGCAATTGTCGGGGTGGATATTTCAGCCGACCAGATTCAAAAAGAGAAAATGGCCTTATTGCGAAATCTTATTTTTCTGGCTTTGGCAGCGATTATGCTAGCTACTGTAATCTCCCTTTTCTTGGCCAGAAGGTTATCGCGACCCTTGAAAATCTTTATCAACAAACTGAATGAAATTGCCTCCACTAAAGGAGATATGTCTAAAAGACTGGTTATTAATTCCTTTTTGGTGGAAATCGACTTGTTGGGGGAGGGTATTAACCGGGTTCAGGACAACACCAGACAGACCCTGCAATCCATCTCCAAATTGAGCCAGGTTTTGAATCAAATAGGCAATAAACTGTTGGAATCCGCCCAAACCGTCAGCGCCAGTTCCGAAGAGGTCTCAGCTTCGATGGCCGAGATTAAAAGCGGAGCGGCGGTTCAATCGGCGAGTACCCAAAATGTAGTGCTGGCGATGGAGGAAATTACTACCATCACCTTGAAGGCCGCTTCCTCGGCGACCGAAACCGAGAAAATTTCCCTTGTCTCCTCCCAGGTGGCGGAGACCGGACAAAAAACGGTTAAAGAAACCTTAAACCTGTTGATTCAGATCGAGCAATACGCCGGGAAGTTAAAAGATCTTAGCGACAGTTTAAATACCCGCTCGGAACAGATCCGGAAGATTTTAGACCTTTTAACCTATATCTCCCGTCAGACGAAAGTATTAGCTTTAAATGCCAATATTGAGGCGGCCAGGGCCGGTGTCGCCGGCCGGGGATTTACAGTAGTTGCTCAAGAAATACGGGAGTTGGCGGAGAACTCCCAACAGTCGGTTGAGGACATCGGTAATCAGGTTAATGAGGTTCGGGGCACCCTGGCGGAAACCGTAGATTTGGTCCGCAGCTTTTACTCCTTGGTAGAAGAAGGCGGCAGTAAGATCATGGATGCCGAGGCCGGGTTGATTCAGATTCAAGAGAAGTCTCAGGAGAACTTGAATTATGTAAAACAGGTGGCGGCTCTGGTTCAAAAACAAGCCAGTCAGATCAAAGAGGCCACCCGGATTGTCCAAACTATTGCCGAAATAAGTGAAAAGTTCGAAATGTCCAGTGAGGCGGTAGGGGAAGCCGCCGACGAACAAGCCCAGGCAATGCAGAGCATTTTAGATGTCGCTCAGGAGATTCATCAAGTAGTGGGTAAACTCCAACAGATGGTTGCCGAATGTAAATTGGACTAGAGCCGTATTAGCTAATTGAAAAAAGATTGTCAGGTTTCTTCCCCGGCAATCTTTTTTTATAGTTAAAAAGTTTGGCACTAGAGGAAAGCAGAATGCTGCATGCTTTATACTTTAAATTTCTCTGCTGAAGCAGACAGCTGGATAGCCAATGCTTGTAGTTGCCGGGCGGCTTCGGTAACTACCATAGTTGAAGCATATTGTTCCTGGAAAGTGGCTGAAACTTCCTCAACTGCCGCCAAGTTATCCTGACTGATCTGGGAGACATTGGCCATTTCGGTAATAACCTCGCGGTTACTTTCACTGAGTTGTTCGGCAATATCGGTAATCTGTGAAATACTGGCAACGATCTCGGCAACTTGATTTACTAGGTCTTTAAAGGTGTTAACCGTTTCAATTAAAGTGTTCCGCCCTTTATCTACCTCCGCCGTGCTTTGCTCCATAGCGGTTGTCGCCTTATCAGTTTTTTCAAATATTTGGTTCATGCGATCATCAATGTGCTCAACCGATTCGCGGGCTTGAATCGATAATTGACGAATATTGGAGGCAACCACCGCAAAGCCTCTTCCATGCTCACCGGCCCGGGCCGCTTCAATTGAAGCGTTGAGTGAGAGCAGATTGGTTTTTTCGGCGATGTCCCTGATTACATCGACCATTTGCCGGATTTCCTGATAATCCTCGGATAGGTTCTGGGCGATTTGATTGGTGATATCCACCGTTTCAACCAATTTATTAATGACCACAGTCATTTCACCGGCTGCCGCACCGCCTCGTTCAGCGGAAATGGAAGCTTCCTTACAGGTATTATTGATGGCGGCCGTCGCCTCGGCGACTGAACGTGTAAGATCAATGGCTTTTTTCAATTTTTGGCTGGCCGACTCGACCGTTTGAGTTTGGTTATTAGCTCCATTAGCCAACTCTGCCACCAATTGATTGAGTTCTCCCAAGGAACGGCTGGTCTCATCGGTAACCTTAAACAACTCATTACTGGAAGTGGAGATATTTTTAGCGTTTTCGGCAGCTTCAGTAACCATTTTTCGCAGTTCGTCAAGGGCCCGGTTAAAAGAGACCGCCACCGCGCCGACTTCATCATTGGACTTGATATTGACCCGGGCCCGGAGATCGCCATGGGCTAATAATTCACTGGTATGCCTTAATTGTTGCAAAGGGAAGATTATGGAGATGGCCACCAATACCCCGATAAAAACAGCAATCGCCACCCCCAGGATTGTAATCCAGGTCTGCAATTGAATAACCGAATTATATATTTTTTTGCCCTTGTTGTAAGTGGTAAGACCGTTGATCCGCAAGCTTTTATTCAATTCGAACAAACGCTGGTATAATTTCTGCGATACATCCTTAAATTCATTAAAATAGTAGGCGGCATTGGGCCGGTTATTGCGAAGTTCATCATAGAGGTTATTAGCGGCCACTTTATATTCCTGCCAATAGTTTTCAAGTTCAGCAGCGGTTTTGGGCGGTAAAAGGGTCTGAAAATTACCCAGTTGGCCGCTGACGTCGTTTAGCGATCGGCTGAAACTGGAGATTGCCCCGCTTTTATTCATGGCCACCGCCTGATACGCCGTTTCTTCAGCACGATAAATAATTTCCTGGGCTTCCGAGAGAGGGAAAAGAATTGAGGTGTTGCTGAAGAAGATGTCATTGGCGACATCGTTCATATTACGAATTTTTGAGATACCAACCGTGCTTACCACAATGGTGGTAAGGCTCATGAATATCAGAATTGCGGCAATTCTAAAAGCCACACTCCGTAAATTGATTTTCGTAAGATGTTGTACTACACTAAAAAACTTTGTCCACATTTTCGACTCCTCCTAAAAAGAGGGATTACAAAAGGGAAGTTCAACTGCTACTTCCCCTCTATTATCGTCAGTTGCGGGATATTGTTTAGCCTATTTTCTGGTTTTAGTCTTAATATCCATCCAGACAGCCAGCAGGAGCACGAAACCTTTGATTATATACTGCCAGAAAGACTCGGTATTCATCATGCTCAAACCATTATCGATGCTGGCCATGACCAAGGCTCCCAAAATAGCGCCAGGAATACTTCCGACGCCGCCCATGAAGCTGGTTCCTCCGATTACGCAGGAAGCGATGGCGTCCAACTCGGCCCCAGTTCCGGCTGTAATAGTGGCGGCATTTAAACGGGCGGTGGTAAGGACGCCGGCGATGGAGGCCAGCAGGCCGCAGAGGACAAAGACCACCATTGTTCTTTTTTTGATATTGATACCGGACAAGCGGGCAGCCTCGGCGTTTCCGCCCATAGCATAGACCTGCCGGCCAAATTGGGTATTCCTGGTAAGAAAAGTGAAGATCAGCACCAAAACCAGAACTACGATGATCGGGTAGGGGATTCCTTCATATTGGTATAAAACATAGGTCGCTAAAACAATCAGGGCGCAATAGAAAGCGGTGACCGGTAGATCAAGGAATAACGGAGAAACTTTGAAACCGTATTTGATTCTCGATTGACGGGCCCGGAAACGGCCTATTATTAAAGCGATAATGGCCACTGTTGTAAGAGTTGCTCCGGGAATAACACCGAGATAACCGCTGCTGATAACTTTAAAATCGGGCCACATGGGCGCTACAGTGATTCCTTTGAGCATTCCCATTATCATCCCGCGGTAGGCCCACATACCGGCTAAAGTTACAATGAATGCCGGCACTCCTTGATAGGCTACCCAGTAACCGTGCCACACTCCGAGAATAATTCCCACTCCCAAGGCCGCCATTATGGCCCAAACAGTCGGAACATGGTACCAAACCTGAAGCACTGCCGCCACAGCGCCGGCTAAACCCAACACCGAACCGACCGAAAGATCGATCCAGGTGGTAACGATGACCATCACCATGCCGATGGCCAGAACCGAGGTAATCGACATCTGCCTGGAGAGATTCGAAAGGTTTCTGGGAGTCAGGTAGGTGCCTTCCGTTAAAATGGTGAAAATGATCCAGATCGCGATTAAAGCGAAGATCATGGTGTAGGCCCGAATATCAAATTTCACACTTAACCGTTGCCAAAGATTTTTCTCCGGGGATAGGTTGGTTTCCACTGTCTTCATCTTATTTGCCTCCTGTCGCCGCGTACATAATTTTTTCCTGGTCCGCTTTATCGTACATAAATTCACCGTTGGTCCGTCCCTCATAAATCACCAGGATCCGGTCGCTCATGCCTAAAATCTCCGGAAGCTCCGATGATACCATAATAATGGCTACACCCTGTTGCTTTAAATGATTCATGATATTGTAAATCTCGTATTTGGCGCCGACATCTATCCCCCGGGTCGGCTCATCCATAATCAAAACCTTGGGATTGGTCATTAACCATTTTCCTACCACTACTTTTTGTTGATTACCGCCACTAAGGTTATTTACCTTAGCTTCCAACGAAGGGGTTTTGATTTTTAACTGCCTGACCGAATTTTCACTGGTTAAAATCTCCTCATTGAAATTGATAATTCCTCGGCGGCATAAATTGGGTAAATTAGCCAGGGTCAGGTTTATCTGGACCTCTTGTTCCAGCACCAATCCGAAACGTTTCCGATCTTCGGTCACCAAGGCGATTCCGTTTTTAATCGCCTCGACCGGGGAGGTAATGGTAACGGGTTTCCCGTCAATAAAAATCTCTCCTTCAAACCGGCCGTCAAAGCCGCCGAAGATACTGCTCACCAGTTCGGTGCGGCCGGCGCCCATCAGTCCGGCAATACCTAAGATCTCCCCTTTGCGGACCGTAAAATTAATATTCTCCACGATTTTACGATGGGGATTTTCGGGATCGTAAACATTGAAATTTCTAACTTCCAGCACGACATCGCCGGATTTATGATCTACTCTGGGAAAACGTTCCGATAATTGCCGGCCGACCATCATCGAAATAACTTCATTTTCATTGGTCGCTTTCACCGGCTTGGTGGCAATTGTCTCACCATCACGCAAAACGGTGACGGAATCAGCGATTTGGAAGATTTCACTGATTTTATGCGATATATAAATACAGGTAACTCCATTGGCCTTGAGCCGCCTGAGTATTCCCATTAAGGTTGCTACTTCACTTTCGGTTAAAGCCGCGGTAGGTTCATCCAAAAGCAGAATTTTAGCTTGTTTGGAGATCGCCTTGGCAATCTCAACCATCTGTTTATGGCCGACTCCAAGGTTCATGATTTGGGTTTCGGGGCGAATCTTTAAATCGACTTCATCTAACCATTTGGAAGTTTCATAATAAAGCTTGGGCCAATTGATTACTCCAAAGCGGTTTGGTTCATTGCCTAGGAAAATGTTTTCACCAATGGTCAACTGATTGATTACCGATAGTTCCTGATTGATAATTGCTATACCGGCATTTTCCGATTCTCTGATATTATGATACTTTTGCAATACGCCATTGATAAATATTTCCCCGGAATAGGCGCCAAAAGGGTAAACGCCGCTCAATATTTTCATTAAGGTTGATTTTCCAGCGCCGTTTTCTCCGCAGAGAGCATGAATCTCACCCCTCTTTACCTTGAAAGTGACGTTTTTAAGGGCTTTTACTCCCGGGAACTCCTTGGTAATATTGCGCATTTCCAGAATATAGTTTTCCATCGGGATTCCCCCTTTCATTATAGGTTAAAAGAACCTTTAAAAATCAATAAATCATTAAAACAGTTTAAATTAACCAAAAATTTTTCCATTTAAGACAACCCTTATTAACATTAGGAAGAGAGAGGGTATCCTCTCTCTTCCCGGGACTGCAATTTTTAGGCTAAAAAATTACTTCGGCCATTGATCTTTCGGAACGTTTCTATAAACATCCTCGAGTTTTTGGAAACCATCTTTAATAACGGCTTCGTACATGTTGCTCTTATCAACGGAGATAGGAGTCAGGGCTAAGAACGGAGTTTTCTTATTTTTACCGTTATCAATGGAGTTGTTGACTTTGACTTTTTGACCTTTGGCTAAAGCAACAGCTGCTTTAGCGGCTTCAGAAGCGATAAGTTTGATCGGTTTGTAAACGGTCATTGATTGAGTTCCCTCAACGATGCGTTGGCAAGCCGCCAATTCAGCATCCTGACCGGATACCGGAACTTTACCGGCTAATTTTTGGTCGGTTAAAGCTTGAATTACGCCACCGGCGGTACCGTCGTTAGCGGCGATAACGGCGTCAACTTTATTGTTCAATTTGGTCAAAGCGTTTTCCATATTGGATTGAGCAACTTCCGGTTTCCAGTCATTAGTGAATTGATCATAGGCTAATTTGATCTTTCCGGCTTTGATTAGCGGATTGAGAACTTTCATGGCGCCGTTTTTGAACATGAAAGCGTTGTTGTCCGTCGGCGAACCGCCAATGTAAACATAGGTACCGCTGGGGACTAATTTGGTGATGTATTCGGCTTGGAGTTGTCCGACTTTCTCGTTATCAAAGGAGATATAAAGATCGAGATCGCAGTTCTTAATCAAACGGTCGTAAGCAATGGTCTTAACTTTGGACTTCCTGGCGGATTCAACGATCGGCGCGCAAGCTTCGGCGTTGTGCGGGACGATAACCAACACTTTTACGCCCTGGGATAATAAGTTCTCGGATTGGGATACTTGAAGCGCATCATCACTGTTGGCGGCTTGAACCAGGACTTGGCAACCGAGTTTTTTAGCTTCGGCCACAAAGATATCGCGATCCTTCTGCCAACGTTCCTCTTTCAAGGTATCCATGGACAACCCGATCAAGAGTTTCGGAGCGGCCGACACGAGGCAACCGAAGGTGAATACTACCAAAAAACCAGCTACTACTAACAGTCTACCTTTTTTCATCAAAACTGTCCTCCCTTAATTAATTTTTATAATCCGAAGCCGCTATTTTTAACCGACTCCAGTTACAAGTTAAATCGTATCATTTATTATTAGAAAGGTATCTAGAGTAAGTTGCGAATTACAACAAAAAATTTGTAGAAAAATGTTTAAATCATTATAAACCAATTTTAATAGCATTCTGTTGCGGTTAAAAAAATTCTAATCGAAATTATTGAGAATACAACAAAAATCAAAGGGAAATATCTTCTTTAGTATCGTTACCAAAAAGGGCTGCCCGGATGTTTTGCTTCCGGACAGCCCTCCTAATTAAATTTATATTATGATAAGTTGGCAATCATCCCGGAACTAAATTGAACTCCAGGCATTTTAGGCGGACTTTTGCCGGGTAGCGATATCGACCCCGACGGCTATTAATAGAATTAAGCCTTTAATAACATACTGGAAGGTAATGTCCAAGTTCATCAAACTCATGCCATTATCGAGGCTGGCCATAACCAGGGCGCCGATTAAGGCCCCCATGATTGAGCCCTCGCCGCCCATTAAACTGGTGCCGCCGATTACCGAGGCGGCAATGGCATCCAATTCTGCGTTTGTTCCTGCAGAAGTGGTGGCTGCGTTTAATCTGGCAGTATATACAATACCGGCAACCGAATATAAAGCCCCCATAATTACAAATAAAATGAAGGTCGCTTTAGCTATGTTGATACCGGAAAATCTGGCTGCCTCGGCATTACCGCCTATGGCATAAAGATGACGGCCGAAGCTGGTATTGTTTGCCAGAAAATTAAAGAGTAAAGCGAAAATAAGTACCAGTAAAACAGCATAGGGTATTCCCAAATAAAGAATCATAAACGAGGCAAATACAGCGATCAAAATTGATAAAGCGGCTAACTTCAATAGTTCCAATCCAAGCGGTAAAACCTTGAAACCGTATTTGATCCGGGAATTTCTCTTATATAAAGCAAAAATGATAAAGATTACAATGCAAGCTAATGAAAAATAAAGGCTGGTATCATTAAAAGGTAATTTTGCCGATATTTTGGGCAGATATTGTTGTCCAACTGCGGCAAAAGCTTGGGCTACCTTTGGAGGGGCCATCTCCAAACCCTGGGTTTGCCCCCCGGTTAATCCGATAATCGAGCCCCTAAAAATAAGCATACTGGCTAAAGTCACGATAAAAGCGGGTACTTTCCGGTAAGCAACCCAATATCCGTGCCAAGCCCCAATTACTATCCCCACTAATAAAGTGAGCAAAATCGTTGAATAAATATCCATATTAAATTTAATCATAAGCATTGCCGCCACAGCTCCGGTAAAACCGAGGGTGGATCCTACCGATAAATCAATATTACCGGTTACAATGACCAGCACCATGCCTATTGCCAGAATGGCAGTGGTAGCGGTTTGCAGCATCAGGTTGCTTATATTACGCGGCGTCAAAAAAACAAAATCGGTTAAAACCGTAAAAATTACCCAAATCGCCAGAAGAGCGAAGATCATCGTAAACTGTCTAATATTCACTTTCATAAGTGAAGCGGCGAAAGTGCTTTTTTCTCTGAACGTCGGTATCGTGGTCATCAGATATTTCCTCCTAATATAGCTAGATTAAAAATTATTTTCCCCCGGTAGCATAATACATAATTTTTTCCTGGGTGGCTTCGGTATAAGGCAACTCATGACTGAGTTTTCCCTCATGAATTACCAGGATACGATCGGCCATCCCCAATATCTCCGGTAATTCCGAAGAAATCATGATCACACAGACCCCTTGCTCGATTAATTGGTTGATGATATTATAAATTTCAACTTTAGCGCCGACATCAATACCGCGGGTCGGTTCGTCCAGAATCAAGACTTTCGGTTTAGTCAGCAACCATTTGCCGATAATAACTTTCTGCTGGTTACCGCCGCTTAGGTTCTTAGCTTTTTGGTCAATTCCCGGTGTTTTAATTTTTAAACTGGCTACACTATTTTCGGTTACTTTTATTTCTTCATTGGAATTAATAACTAATAGTTTGGATATCTTATCAAGGCTGGCCAGGGTCATATTTTCTTTGATATCCATGATCATATTCAAACCGTACCGCTTACGATCTTCAGTTAGAAGACTAATACCGGCTCTAATGGCCCCGGAAGGAGATTTGAATTTTACCGGTTTGCCCTCTAAAAGAAGTTCTCCTTTAGTTCTTCCCCATAAACCAAGCAGACTCATGGCGAGCTCCGTTCGGCCGGCGCCCATAAGTCCCGCAATACCTAGCAGTTCACCTTTTTTAGCGACAAAATTGAGATCTTTACATACTATTTCGTTGGTAACTGGATGGAAAACCGTCCAGTTTCTTACTTCTAAAACGACATCACCGGCGGTATGGGCTTGGCGCGGATACATCTGAGTGAGTTCTCTACCGACCATATAGGAAATGACTTTTTTCTCGGTAAGATTGGTTGTCTCTTCGGTGGTAACCGTTTTTCCGTCTCGCAATACGGTGATCCGATCGGAAATTTGCATTGCTTCTTTAAGCCGGTGAGTGATGAATATACAGGTGACTCCTTTTTGGCTGAGATGTTTGATGATTTCCAACAGGTTCCTCGACTCACTCTCATTCAGGGCGGCGGTCGGCTCATCCAACACGAGTATTTCAGCCTTTTTCAGCAGGGCTTTGGCGATCTCAACCAGCTGTTGTTTGCCGATACCGAGGGAGATCACTTTTTCATCGGGTTTGATATTTAATTTAACATCATTTAAAATTGTTTGGGCTTGCGAGATCATTTCGTTTTTATTAAGAATGCCAAAGCGGGTTTTTTCGTCCCCTAAAAAAAGATTCTCATAAACGGTCATCAGCTTTACTAAGGTTAGCTCTTGATAGATAACGGCGATTCCCGCCTTTTCACTGTCTTTGATACTATGGAACCTTTGAACGGCGCCATTAATGATAATATCACCGCCATAAGAGTGATAAGGATAAACACCGCTAAGAACTTTGATTAGGGTGGATTTCCCCGCCCCGTTCTCACCTACTAGAGCATGGATTTCGCCCTTTTTGACACTGAAATTAACGTTTTCGAGGGCTTTTACTCCCGGAAATTCTTTGCTAATACCTTTCATTTCGAGTATATATTTATCCATACCTTATTCCTCTTTTAAATTGATTTAGAGGATGGACATAAAATGCCCATCCTCGGTAATCACCAAAAAGCTGATTTCTTACTTGTAAACGTCCGCTTTCTTAAGATAACCGCTGTCGATTAATACTTTATCCAGATTGGATTTGTCAACCGCAACCGGGGTTAACAAAATGGAGGGAACGTCGATCTTGTTGTTATTGACGGTACTGTTGGTTGCCACTTTTTGACCTTTGGCATATTTTATAGCCGTAGCAATAGCTTCGGCGCCGAGAGCCCGGGTGTCCTTGTAAACGGTCATGGTTTGAGTTCCTTGGACAATACGGATCGCAGCGGCAAGTTCGGCGTCTTGTCCGGTGATGGGAACCTTGCCCGCTAAACCTTGAGCGGCCAAGGCTTGAATGCAACCGCTGGCGGTCCCGTCGTTCGGGGCTAGTACGGCATCAATCTTATTGTTGTTGGCGGTGAGGGCTTGTTCCATTAATTTTTGGGCTTCAGCCGGCTGCCAATCCTTGACGAATTGATCCATCACGATCTTAATATCGCCTTTATCAGCCAGGGGTTGGATGTATTTCATGGCGCCCTCTCTGAACAATTTGGCGTTATTATCGGTGGGGGAACCGGCTAAAACAACATAAGTTCCTTTGGGAACCAATTTGGTGATATATTGGCCCTGAATCTCACCGACTTTAACGTTATCAAAGGAGATGTAGACATCGACATCACAATTCATAACCAAACGATCATAAGAAATCACTTTAATGCCGGCTTTATGGGCCTTATCAACGATAACTGACGCGCTGCTGGCATCGTGCGGGGCTAAAATCAACACTTTAATGCCTTGAGAAATCAAGTTTTCGCATTGAGCAACTTGTTTCGCGGCATCATTGTCAGTAATTTGCACCCGTAAATCAACACCGAGCCGTTTGGCTTCGGCTTCCATTTTTTCTTTATCTCTGACCCATCTTTCCTCTCTCTGTGTCGGGAGGGAGAGACCGATCTTGATTTTGCTGGCGCTAAAAATTTGGGAATTGCAGAAAACCAAGGTAAGCAGCAAAACAACCACTAATAACAGGTTCAGTTTTTTCAACATCAATTCCTCCTTTAAATAGTTTGATTTAAATAATAAACCCAAGTGATTATTCTGTTATTTGCCAATCCCCCTTTCCTCTTTAATACCAATTTTACTTGGCATATTTCAAATATTACCATTATCAGTTAAAAAGGTATCTGGATTTTGTTGCGAAGGGTCATGAAAAATTATCAAAAAAAAAATTTACATTGCTGTAAATTTAATTTAACAGTACTTTTTTGTAGTTGAAAAAATCCAGTATAGCAAAGTCTTTTGCCAATTGAAATAAACTTTATTTGGGCCATTTTTGCTTGGGAATATTTAAATAAATCTCTTCTTTGCTGTGAAAACCATCCTTTATGATGGTATCCATATTATCTTTGTCGATGGGGATTGGATTGATAATCTCCGAGGGGATAAAATGCTTGCCATTAAATATAGGGGCATGGTTTGTCTTAATCTCTTTGTTAGCCCCCAAGGCCATCGCAATATCGGCCGCCCGGTAAGCCAATTTGCTGATCGGTTTATAGATCGTCATCAACTGAGTGCCTTCGACTATCCGTTGACATCCGGAAAGATCGGCATCGTGCCCGACTACCAGGATTTTACCGGCCAGGCGCCATTCCGATAGGGCTTCTATCACCGCGCTGGCTAAGCTGTCGTTGGCGGCGATTACGGCATCGAATTTTTTGCTCTGACCCAGTAGGGTCTGAATAAACTGGTAGGCTTCCTCGGGCCGCCAGTCATCGGCCCAAGCCTCGAAGGTAATTTTAATCTTTCCTTCTTTGATGTAACTGTTGAGAATGTTTTTGTACCCCTGGTTAAACATATAACAATTATTGTCGGTGGGGGCGCCGTTAATGATTACATAGTTTCCGGCCGGAACTTTATTGACCAGGTATTCGGCCATGTATTCCCCGACTTTGACATTGTCGAAAGAGATGTAAAGATCCAGATTGGCGTTGCGTATTAAACGATCGTAGGAGATAACTTTAACGCCGGCCCTTTTGGCAAGCTGGACGGCATAAGAAGCCTGGTTTAAATCGTGGGGCACAATCACCAGAACGTTTATTTTCTGGCTTAACAAATATTCAACCTGCTGCATTTGTTCCTGGTGGTTGTTATTGGCGTTTTGTACTATTAACTCGCCGCCAAGCTGCTTTATCCGCTCGGCAAAATAATCCCGGTCCCGTTTCCAACGTTCTTCCTTTAGGGTATCCATGGCCAGACCTATTTTAATCGGTTTTTGACCGAGGGAACCCTGGGTGGAAACGCGCTGCCACCACTCACAGCCGCTGATTAGGAAGGAGAAAAGGAGGATAACCAAAAGCCAAAAATACTTTCTCATTTAGGCAAATCACCGCCTTTAAGCCGTTCTTGTTCCTCTTTATACTCACTGGGCGCCAAATCGAAATATTTCTTAAATATCCGGCTGAAATAATTTGGGTCGTTATAACCTACGGAGAAGCAGCATTCTTTAACCGAGAGACCTTGCGCCAAAAGGTTGATGGCTTTTTCCATCCGCAGTTTGGTCAGGTATTCACTGAAACTGATTCCCAGTTCCTCCCTAAACAACCGACTGAAATAAAAAGGGCTGATGCCTATCTGATGGGAGAGATCCTCCAGGTTTAATTGTTCATTAAATTGGCGGTCGATTATCTCCTTGGCTTGACGGATGATTGACTTGACTTGATTGTCCCGGTTTTCCTTTATTGCCATGGTGATCCTGCTGAGCCGTTCTCCAACTTCCTGAAAGACTATGGCCGGATCGGCATCTTCATTAAAAATGGTCATGGTCTGTTTAAAACTGGGATAAAGTTGAATATGGTTCCGGGAGTTTTCTTTGCCTATTTTGTAGGCGGATAACAATAATTCGAGCAGGTAAAAGAATAAGCGATCCTGATCTTTAACGGGTTGGGAATATTTTGCTTGTAACTGTTGGATTAATAATTGTACTTTCAGGACATTGCCAAACTTGATGTTTTCCAGGAGCGTTTGCAATTCCCGGTTTAACTCAACCTCCCAGTTTTCTTCGGCCAGTTCTACTATATCGTCGTAATGAAAGACCGGCTGGCTCTGGTTATGGTTAAGGGCAAAGAGCGCCTCCTGATAGGAACGTTTGAGCTCCGGGGAACAAGGGTAAGTATGGCCGACTCCGATTTTGATCTCGGCGTTTTTTTTAAGACCTTGAAGATGGTTTAAGATTTTAAGCGCGATCTCCCTGGAGTTGCGTCCGTTGTTTAAATCCGGGCCCACCGGCACAAATACCGAAATGGGATTGATCTTGACGGGGGTGATAAAACAGGTAATAACCCGGCGGATCTCTTCGGCTAATTCTTCGGTTTTCTGCCGGAGCAAATAACCAAGCTCCACTGTGTAGTCGACTAACTTGGCGGTTTTGTCGTAGACGGAGATCGCCAGGAAAAATCCGGCGTTAAATTTAAGCGCCAGCAATTCCTGGTATTCATGGAGAGCCGGTTCAGTTATTCCGTTGATTAATTCGAATATAAATTCGTTTTCAATTAGAGGCAGGAGTTTGTTGTAACGTTCCCGCAAAGCCAATTCTTCCTGGCGGTTTACCCTCGTTCTGGCCAAGGATTCCCTGGCTTTCGCGATCAATTCCAATAACCGGGTTTTATTGATCGGTTTTACCAGGTAATCATAGACATTGAGGCGGATTGCCTCCTGGGCGTATATGAAGTTTTCATAAGCCGACAGAATAACCAGGATAGCCTGAGGGTCCACCCGCCGGATCTCCCTTAAAGCCTCCATCCCGTTAATACCCGGCATTTTTAAATCCATCAGCACTAACTCCGGACGGAAAATTTCGGCTTTTTCTATCGCTTCCCGCCCGGTAGTAGCAGTTTCCACCGTTAAATCCGGTTCTTTAGAGAGAATTAAACAAATCGAGTCTAATAAAATCTGTTCATCATCAACCACTAGGATTTTCATAGGCAACTCCCTTTTTAGCAAAAAATCTGTTTTTAACGGGGAATATGGTTATCGCCAGAGTACAACGATTAACGCTTCAGAGGTAATTTAAGTCGAATGGTTGTTCCCTGGTTAAGAATACTTTCAATGGCAAATAAATCATCTTGGCCGAAGAATAACCTTAAGCGTTCCCGGACATTCTGCAAACCCAAACCGGTGGTATGGCCGGATAAATTTTCCCCTTTTTGAATCCGGGCCAAGGTTTCGCTCTCTATTCCCAGGCCGTTGTCGGAGACTTCAATACAAACCCAATCTCCTTCTTTAAAAGCCTTTACTTCGATTTTTCCCCCGGCTTCCAACTCCTCAATCCCATGAATCAAAGCATTCTCCACTATGGGCTGCAAAGTCAGCAAGGGAATCTGAAAATTGGCGATTTCCGGCTCGATTTCGGTCAGAAACCGGAAACGGTAACTGCCGTAGCGGGTTTTTAGGATAAAGAAATAATTCTCCAGGTGATTGGCCTCTTCTTGGATGGAGACCGGAGTGTCCAATTTCCGGAGATTATACCTTAATAGGCTTGAGACTTTGTCGACAAATTCGGCGGTTCTATCGGCCCCTTCCATAATCGCCAGCTGGACTCCGGCGTTTAGCATATTGAAGAGAAAATGCGGATTAATCTGTGACTGTAAAGCATGAAGTTCGGCTTCACGAACCACGTTTTTCATGGAAAGATTCTGTAGTTCCTGTTCTTGAAGCCGGATCTCCAGATCCGATTTTCTTTTAATTTCATTGATAAGTTTAGTAATGCTGGCCACCATCTCATTGAAGGCCCCGGTGACCACGGCAACCTCATCGTTGGTGGTGACCGCCAGGGGCGCAAAGGAGAAGTTCCCCTTGGTGATGGCTTTAGCCGCCTCTACCAGTTTTCTCAAAGGCTTGGTCAGGTGAAAACTGGTCCAGACAGTGACGGCTATACTGAAGATCAAGGCCGCAATGATTAACAACAGTCCCAATTGTTGAATATATTGCAGGCGTTTAGAGATTAACAAGTATTGGCGGCTGTTCTCCTCAAGCTGCCGGGTGATCAGACGATCAATGGCCCACTTGATGTTGGTGTTGTAACGGATTACTTCATTAAAAGCTTGATGATATTCGGCCGAGTCCCGGGCCCGTTTAGCCCTTTCGGCGATTTCCGCCTGGTTTAACAAGGAACGGGTCATATTGCGAATATTCTCCAGTAAAAGATAGTTTTCAGAGGTCTCTTCAATCACCGCTAGCTTGGGATATTCGCTATCGATCTCCTGGATATAGTAGTAATATTCCCGTAACATATTGAAATTCCGGGAGATCAGGTATTTTTCCAGGTAGGTTACAGCGTTGTCTATATTGGAGCTGAAGTCCTTTAATTGAATGTTGTTGGTAAGCAAACCGTTAATTTGGTTCAATAGAAACTGTTCGTTATAATAGGAAAAAATACTGACCAAGGCAAAGATGGCGATCATTGCCAGAAAGGGGTAGAGAAGCTTAGTCCGGATCGACTGGCTCTTTTCGGGTTTATTTGCTTTCATGGTCGGCGTTTTTCTCCGGAGGTATCAGTTTAGGGCTGTAGACATTCAAATTATTTTTATTGATTAAATAGATCGGCATATCGTAGTGTTGCTGAATTATGATTCCTTCCTTAATTTTAATCATGGTATTCATTCCCTGGGCGCCCAACTCGTCCGGGTCGTCGGCTAGAACTCCCCAAATGACACCGCGGTTGATATAGTTGGCTATCTCAGGCGTCAGTCCGGATCCGATAATTGTTACATGAGTGACCCGGTTTAAATCGACCACCACCTTGGCGACACCCAGGGTGTCGCTGGCATTGGAACAGATAATCGCCTGAATCTCCGGATAGTTCTTCAAGATTGATTGGGTTTGTTCTTCAGCGCTGATACTGCTTCCCTTGGAAGTGAGGATCAATGTTAATTGTAAACCTGGATAGCCTTCGATGACATCTTTGATTCCCTGCAAGTAACGCTGGTAGCTGTAGGCCGAAAAATTGGAGTTAACCAAGACTGCCACTTTGATAGCCCCGGTTACGGCTTGGGTTAAGGCTTGGCCTGTTTTAAACCCCAAATCGTAAGCGTTAACCCCTACAAATGAAGTCCGCTTGGTGTCATCAATATCGTTAGCCAAAGCCACTACAGGGATCTTTTTAGCGGCGGCTTCGTTAATTAAGGTTTTGAGGTTTATTTCATTGGGTACGGAGACTAAAATGCCGTCGACGTTCGATAAAACCGTCATTTCTAAAAAACGTTCCAACTCCTTGAGATCGGAGAACCGCGGCCCGTAATATTCTAAAGCCGCTTTTCGCTCTTTGGCCACCCGGAGAGCGCTTTCCAGCGCCTTATTCCAATAACTTTCCTCTGTGTCTTTGGTAATCATCACGAAGTGGTAACGATAGTTACGCAGATCCTTAGAGTGGTAGGAAAGCACGGGTTCCTTCCAGAGAAAATTGGAGATATTATAAACCAAGGCTATCGCAATAATGAATAAGAGAATGGCGGGAATAATAATCCAGTTGTATTTCATCCGCTGCTCCTTAAAAGTTTAAGCCGCTGGTTTTTTTCCAGTCAATCCATATAAATTAAATTTTACTTTTTGTTAAAAAATCCTTTTTTTCCCGTTAAGCCTTTGTAAATTTGTGTTTCCCAATCGCAAATGGTATAATATTACGGAAAATAAAAGCGACACTTTTTCCCCCTTATTTCGTTCTACCAATAAGGACCATCAACAACGGGGATCTTAAAATTAAATCGGGGTGTAACCATGTTAAATTTTTTGAATGAATTGTGGGATACCAATCTGCGCGAGGTCAAACGGCTCCAAAAAAGAATCGAAGTTATTAACGCTTTGGAGCCGGAGTTCGTTAAACTCAGCGACGGGGAGCTGCGGGCTAAAACCGCTGAATATAAAGAGCGGTTGAAAAACGGTGAAACCTTGGACGATCTGCTCCCGGAGGCCTTCGCCACCGTCAGGGAGGCTGCCAAGCGCACTTTAAACCAGCGCCATTTTGATGTGCAATTGATGGGGGGCATTGTCCTTCACGAAGGCAAAATTGCCGAGATGAAAACCGGTGAAGGTAAAACTCTAGTGGCGACTTTGCCTGTTTATCTAAACGCTTTGGCCGGTAAAGGTGTCCATGTGGTTACCGTCAACGATTACCTGGCCAAACGCGACAGCGAATGGATGGGGAAGATCTACCGGTTTTTGGGACTTTCAGTCGGAGTGATTCTGCATCACCTAGATGCCGAGGAAAGGCGCCAGGCGTATCACTCGGATATTACCTACGGAACGAATAATGAATTCGGTTTCGATTACCTTCGCGATAATATGGCTTTCTCCGTCAATGATATGGTTCAGCGGGAGTTGAACTACGCCATCGTAGATGAGGTTGACAGTATTTTAATCGATGAAGCCAGAACACCCCTTATAATCTCGGGGCAGGCAGAGGAGTCCAACGAATTGTATTATAAATTCGCCAAGATCGCGCCTAAGCTCCGGAAGGACGAGGATTATACAGTTGATGAAAAAGCCCGTACCGTGGCCATAAGCGAAGAGGGTGTGGCCAAGGTTGAGAAAATGATCGGGGTAGAGAACCTTTATGATGATCTCAACACCGAACTGGTTCATCATTTAAACCAGGCCTTAAAGGCTAAGGAATTGATGAAACGGGACCGCGACTATGTGGTGAAAGACGGCGAAGTAATAATCGTCGATGAATTCACCGGCCGTCTAATGTTCGGCCGCCGGTACAGCGAGGGTTTACACCAGGCGATTGAGGCCAAGGAGAATGTGAAGATCGAGCACGAGAGTCAAACCTTGGCGACCATTACCTTCCAGAATTATTTCCGGATGTACAACAAACTGGCGGGGATGACCGGCACCGCTGAAACCGAGGAACCTGAGTTCCGGAAGATTTATAATCTGCCGGTGGTGGTGATCCCGACCAATCTGGAGATGATCCGGATCGACCACCCGGATGTGGTGTACAAAACCGAATCCGGTAAGTTTAAAGCGGTAGTTGAGGAGATTGTCACAGTTCACCAAACCGGCCGTCCAATACTGGTAGGAACAATCTCCATCGAAAAATCCGAATTACTAAGCGGCTTGTTAAAAAAACGCGGCATTCCCCACCAGGTCTTAAACGCCAAATATCATGAGAAAGAGGCGGAGATTATCGCCCAAGCCGGACGTTCGGGATCGGTTACCATCGCTACCAACATGGCCGGCCGCGGTACCGACATCGTGCTCGGCGGAAATCCGGAGTTTTTAGCCCGGGACCTGCTGCGTTCCCGGGGGATCGAGCCCGCTGATGCGACTCCGGAAGAGTACCAACTGGCTCTCCAGGAAGCGCGACATTCCACTGAGGCGGATCATGAAAAAGTAGTAAGCTTGGGCGGGCTTCATATTATCGGCACCGAACGGCATGAAAGCCGCCGGATAGACAACCAGTTGCGCGGCCGGGCCGGCCGCCAGGGCGACCCCGGTTCTTCACGCTTCTTTGTGGCGATGGAAGATGATTTGATGAGGCTTTTTGGCGGCGAGATGATCTCCGGCCTGATGGAGAGACTGGGATGGACCGAGGATATGCCGATTGAACACCCGGCGATCGCCAAGCGGATCGAGGCGGCCCAGCGGAAGGTGGAGGCCCGCAACTTCGAGATCCGGAAGCATGTTTTGGATTATGATGATGTTTTAAATAAACAACGGGAGATCATTTACGAACTCCGGCGGAAACTTTTATTCGGCGAAGATGTTCACCAAAAAGTATTGGAGATGTTCGGCGAAGAAGTCGACCATTTAATGGAGATCCACGCCAACAAAAAGATTATCCCGGAGGAGTGGGATTTGGAGGGTTTGTTGCAGGCGGTCTATCTCAATTTATTGCCGCCCCAGAGCCTAAGTGTCGCGGATATTGACCGCCTCAGTTATGAGGAAATACACGAAATGCTTTTGAATAGGGCCATTGAATTATATGAGGCCAAGGAAGCGGAGATTGGCGCGGATTATTTGCGGCAAATCGAACGGATCGTAATGCTTCGGACCATAGATGTCAACTGGATGAGCCATTTGGAGGCCATGGATGAGCTCAAAGAGGGAATCGGCTTACGGGCCTACGGCCAGAACGACCCGCTGGTCGCTTATAAAATCGAGGCTTACCAAATGTTCAAGGAGATGCGGGAGAATATCAACGAAGAAGTGGTCCGGGAGTTAAGCAAATTCCAATTGGTCTCCGAGGAGCGGGTCGTTCAAAAACCGAAGATCCGGAATATCTCCACCAACCTTAGCGAAGACGGCACTCCGGTCGTTCAGCAACGCACCGTCGGGAAAAAAGTCGGCCGCAACGATCCTTGCCCCTGCGGCAGCGGGAAGAAGTACAAAAAATGTTGCGGAGCGGCTGCGGGGTGAGCCCCTCCATCTTGCTTCCTCCCGAAGGAACGAAGGTTTGCGCTTCGGAGCTTTATTTTAGCCATGGTTTTGGAGACAAAATCCAGGCGCAGTGAGTTGGGATATAAGATGGAAGACAGAAGGAAGCCAGAATGGTTGACCGGGTTGGAATTTTAAGTTTTAATAATTATCCAGGGATTTAAGAAGTGTGATAGAATAGATGGAAGTTGGAATTAGGAAGAAAAAAGCCGGAATTAATATAGTTCCAGGCCGGAATTACCTGCTTCTGGCTTTTGGCTACTGATTCTATTATTTTTTTATACTAATATTTGAGGTGATGTCAATGATTGAAGTGAGTGATTTACGGAATCAATTGGGGAATTTAAGAAAGCGGCTGTCGGAACTGAGGGAGTATCTTTGATTTGGCCTCCAAAACCGAGCGTATCAATGAATTGAGTGAGCAATCCGCCGACCCTAACCTTTGGAACGATCCGGCCAGCGCCCAGAAGATATTGCAGGAGATGACCTCTCTTAAAAACCAAGTGGAGCAGGTGGAACGACTGGACTGTCAGGAGAAGGATCTAACCGGACTACTGGACTTGGCGGTGGCTGAGGGGGAGGAGGAGCTTTTTCCGGAGATCGACGAAGGCCTCCGGGGCCTGGAAAAGGCAGTAGCCGCTCTAGAACTCTCAACGATGCTCGGCAAGGAGTTTGACCGTTTCAATGCCTATTTAACGATTCATCCGGGAGCCGGCGGCACCGAGTCGCAGGATTGGGCGGAAATGCTGCTGAGGATGTATGTCCGTTGGGCTGAACGGCGTGGCTTTAAAGTGGAGTTCCTCGATTATCAACCGGGTGATGAGGCTGGTATCAAAAGTGTAACCATTTATCTTGCTGGTGAAAATGCTTTCGGTTATTTACGCAGTGAAAAAGGGGTTCATCGTTTGGTGCGGATCTCGCCCTTCGACGCTTCCGGCAGGCGGCACACCTCTTTTTCCTCTGTGGACATAGTTCCGGAAATCGACGATACGGTTGAGGTCGAGATCCGGCCGGAGGACTTAAAGATCGATACCTACCGTTCCAGCGGCGCCGGCGGTCAGCATGTTAACAAAACCGAGTCGGCGATCCGGATCACCCATATACCCACCGGAATAGTGGTGGCTTGCCAGAATGAACGGTCGCAGTTTCAAAACAGGGACCGGGCGATGCAGATGCTCCGGGCCAAGCTTTATGAGTTGAAACGGAGGGAACAGGAAGAGAAGATGGCCAAGATCAAAGGGGAATACTCGGAGATCGCCTGGGGCAATCAGATCCGGTCGTATGTTTTTTGCCCTTACACCATGGTCAAGGACCACCGGACGGAGGCTGAAACCGGGAATATCCAGGCGGTGATGGATGGCGATCTAGACCAGTTCATCGAGGCCTACCTAAGATCGGATTTGAATAAGTGATGGTTCCGCATCACCCGGCATTTAAAGTGAATATCTTCTTGCAAAAATCATCCAAAGGCCCCTCAAAATAAATGACATTTCTATTTATATAACTCATATCCATCACGTTAAAATAGTCTTTTGACAATACGGAGATGATAATCAGTCGTATGGCGCCGTCTTCCTTGAAAGAAAGCGCGATATGAAAAAGCGGAGGTGATTTACTCTCCAATAAGAGATGATTTAATTTGTTGCTATCGATAACTTTATGGGATTGCCCAATGGATGCCAGAAGTTTTTTTCTGGCAGCCTTGGATAGCCTTATCATCTTGTCGGAGTCGGGATCAAAAAAATCCTCCGCTCTATAAAGATAAACTATATCAGCAGTTTCGACCATTTTCATCAAATTGTTTTTTGTCGCCAAAGTGTATTGGAGGATGCGGTAAAGTTTTTTGACATCCAATTCTTCAGCTTCACTACTCTGTATAACATTGTCACCCAATTGAAAACGATCGGATATCGAAAAAAATTGTTTACTGCCATCGTAAAAGTAGATATACCCATCGATCCGGTTCTGATTAACCAGGTATTTACTTGGGTAAGTTTTGGGATCGCGCAGCAGATTCCAGATGTTGAAGAGAATCACCGGATCTTCAATAACTGTCTTCCCCCATCTTTTATCATCTATTTCTACTCTAACCGGGGTATTTTTGGCGATTAATTCCGAAACCTTACGGCTATCCGGAATTAATACCACTTTATTTTCGCTAATATCGAAGTTGGTGATGATAAAAGTCCAATACCTAAGCAGTCCGCAGAGCAAAACAATACAACATAACACCAAACCGGTTATGAAAAGATATTTACGCATCAAGCTTCACCTTTCATGACTGATGGGCAACTTTACTTTGACAGTTGTCCCCGTCCCTTCGGTACTTTCTATCTCAATATCACCGCCGTGGGCTTCGATGATACTTTTTGAGACAAGCAAGCCGTAACCGTGGCCCGCTTGATCATATATGGAATTAACCGGATTTCCGGAGAATTTTTGCTTGATCTTTTCCAGCTGTCCGGGGCTAATGCCCTGCCCATAATCCTTCACTTCAATCAGAGCTTCTTTTTCCAGGCTGGACAGCTGGATATCTATCCGGGGGGATTTACTGTGCAAAATAGCATTATCAAGCAGGTTAAGCATGACTTCTCTGAGTTTATCTTTGTCAGCTTTTAACCTAACATTTGTTTTTATCGAAATCCCAATGGCAATTCCGTACTTATTGGCTTTATATCTAACTATTTCCGCTGTTTCTTGCAGGATCTTTTCCAGGCAGCATTGAACTTTGGTCAACGTTATAGTATAAGTATTCAATTTGGATAAGCGAAAAAGGTCGTTTATTAAGCGAAGTAAGCGTTTTCCCTCAGTCTGAATATACTGGAGACAATCACTTCTTTCTTCTTTGGTATTCAGTTTCTCGATGATGTCCGCATAACCGATGATTGTCGTAAGCGGGGTTCTGATTTCGTGAGTCATATTATTAAAGAATTCCTGCTGTTTTGCTTTTTCATCTTGCAGACTTTGAAGCAGATTGTTAATATTATTGGCCATTTTATTAAAGGCCCCGGCCAACTCCTCAACTTCATCGCCGCTTTGAATATTGATGGGTTGTTGTAATTTCCCGCCGGCAAATTTCAGGACTCCGGTTTTTAGTGTAGTTAAAGGAGAAACGATCCTCCGGGTAAAAATGCCGAGCAACAAAATAAGGATAATAAAGACTAAAAAACTGATCAAAGAGAGAATTATGGTTAAACTGACTCTAAATTGGTCTTCCTCTTTTAATGGATATTCGACCCTCATGATGCCGACCAGCTTTTTACTTTGGTAAAACGGAAAATTCATTATAAAGAACCGGTGGCCGTTTAAGCGTTTGATGACAAAATTCTTTTTAGCGGCCAAAGCCAACCGGGCTTCACGGGTCCTTAAAAAGAGGGCGGCATCTCTTTTAGTGGCCTCTTTACCGGAATCGACGTAAATATGCCCCTGAATAAAAAAAAGCTGTGTCCTGAGTCCTACCAGTTTACTTAAATCATAGTTTAAGAAATACACTTCTCTTTCATCCGGTTTTTCCTTGGAGTTTTCCGTAAGATATTGATTTAAATAGATTTGCAGCAGGTAACTGTCATTTAAGACAGTTTTTTTGGCATTCATCAGATTATATTGATCGACGGAGATTACGATCACTAAAATCATTAATATCAACATTGGAAGGATTGTACAAATACTCAAACTGATAAATTTGGCTTTAATTGTTTTTTTCATGATTCTACATCCAATTTATAACCGACACCGTAAATAGTTTTAATTGCCTCCTTATAATCCCCCAGCTTTTTTCTTAGCCGCTGGATATGCATATCAACGGTCCTGGAGTCACCATCGAAGTTTAAATTCCAAACCAAATTTAAAAGCTGCTCCCGGGAAAAAACAATCTTCCGGTTCTCAATTAATAACCGCATTAGTTCAAATTCTATGGGAGTTAGATCAATAAGCTGGTCTTTAATAAAAAAGCAGCGTTGACTGATTAATAATTTAAAATCGCCCACTCTTATTTCATCATCGAGAGGCTGTTGAGGTTTTACCCTTTTTAAAACCGCTTTAATTCGCAGGATCAGCTCTCTGTTATCAAATGGTTTGGTGATGTAATCATCCGCTCCCAACTCAAGTCCTAACAACTTATCATTTAAATTGGTCCTGGCGGTTAAGAAAATAACCGGGATCTTCTTCTCCTTAATCCGGCTTTGGATCTCAAAACCATCAATTCCGGGCAACATAATATCCAATAAAATCAGGTCGGGAATTTCCTCTTCAATAGCGTTCAAGACAGACACGCCGTTTGTAAATATTGTTGTTTTATATCCTTCCAGGTTTAAATTAAGACGAATTAGGTTGGCTATCGGGTGATCATCTTCAACAATATAGATCTTCATGAGTTCGCCCTCTTAATTAATGTAGAACTTTTTGCCGCCAGAGTTTTTGATACCGGTTTTTCATCCTGGCCGCTTGAAAAAAGTCATAATTACGATTAATTGGCACCTCCATTAACGGTTTAGCGGCTTTAGGCATCGCCACATCTTTACGGGTGGAGATCCGCTCCGTCAAATTGGTGTGTAGTTGTCCGGCCTCTCTGCTAACCATAAAATCGATAAAAGCTTTAGCCGCTTTAGGATGTTGACAGTTTTTAACCATCGAAACGCAGCCAATTTCCCATCCGGCCCCAGGCGGTATAGCGCAACTAATGTTAAATCCGGCCTGCCTCATCAATAATTGATCGTGCACAAAATTGATCCCGATTAAATAATCACCAACAGCAACCTTTTGCGATACATTAAAGCCGCTTTTGGTATACTCGCCAATGTTCTTATGGAGCCGTCTAAAGTAATCAACGGCTTTTTCTTCACCCCATAATTGGATTAAAGAGGCTAAAATCGTATAGGCTGTGCCTGATGTCAGGGGATCCGGCATAATGATTTTACCTTTAAAAGCGGGGTTAAGCAGGTCCTCGAAAGCTTCAGGCTTCTTTAATCCACAACCGGCAAATTCTTTACGCCAGAGATTTTCATTAACGCAGATTGCCAACGGACCCACATAAATTCCTGTCCAGTAGTCATCCGGGCTTTTAAATCCAGCCTCAATGTCTTTAGCGACCGGCGATCTGTATTTGGCCAGCAAACCGCTGTTTGCTAAAGACTGATGCGCATCCGCGGTCCCACCGAGTATAATGTCGACTTTATTTGAGGAAGCGTTGCCAATTACTCGATCAACAATTTCACCCGTGGGCATGCGCAAGTAGCTGTAGCCGATACCGGTCCGCTCTTTAAACAAATCCAGCAGGCGGCATCCTTCTTCCTCATGAAACATAATGTAAACTACAAGTTTTTCGTCTTTTAGTTCCGGGTAATCGGTACCAAAGGCCACAAATTGACATGATAGCAAAATAAGCAGAAACATAGAGAATAGGCTTGCTTGAATCTTGCCCTGCAACCAAAAGACCCCCTTTTAAAAATGATTCTAGCCTCCAACTTGATTCCCTGCTTTGAGAGGAGAAAGAACAATAACCGGTTTATTAAGCGGCTAAATCTTTTGAATTGAGCTGGCGGCCTCAGGATGAATTTTCTAACCCCAATTGCCGCATTTATCAAACAGATTTGTTCTTAAGGCTTCAATTCCTGTAAAAGTTATTCCCTTGATGCCAAGTTTCTTTGCGGCCTCAACATTTTCCCTTAAATCATCAATAAAACAGCTTTCCGCAGCGGTGATTTTTTCTTTTTCAAGAATATAGCGAAAAAAGGAGGTTCGTGGTTTGGAGACGCCTATTTTATTTGAAGCGTAAACAGCATCGAAGACGGCATATTCTCCGTGCGCCAGATGATAATCGTAATGGGGTTCAATAGTATTGGTCCCGCAAACAACTCGCGCCGTATGCTTTAATTCGGCAATCAGGTTGACGACTTCCATGTCTAGTGTAGGGTGAAAAAATTCTTTAAATAGGTCCAGGCTGATTTGGGCGCCATAATTCTGCGAAAATAACCGCCAAAATTGTTCAACCGATATTTTCCCATCCGATAATAACGATAAACTATGACCGCTGTATTTATGGAATTCATCCTGCCCAACTTGTAAATAATCATATATTTTGCCAAATACATCGGCATTTTGGACTACGACTCCACCCATATCAAATATATAAAGCTTGGTCGCCATTGTTTTCCCCTTATCCCTTAGCCGAAGAATAAAGTTCTCCAGCCCTGGTAAAATACTTCGACATGGTAAAAAAGAGAATAAACATCGGTATACTGGCTATGACGGCAATGGCCATCATAATACCTTCATCGGAATGTGTCTCCGCAATAAATCTGGTGATGTATAACGGGATCGTCTTCATCTCCTCCCGTTGAACCACTAAAAGTGGCCATAGCAGGGTATCCCACTGCGACCTAAAAGTCAAGATCGATAAGGTGGCAATAGCCGGCGCGCAGTTAGGAAAGACAATTTTCCTGAAAATAGCCGGTTCACTGGCGCCATCGATCCTGGCCGAGTCTAGAACTTCATCCGGAAAGGTGATTAAAAACTGGCGCATCATAAAAACCCCAAAACCACTGACCAGGAATGGTGAAATTAGTCCAAGATAAGAATCTTGAATATTCATCTTCATGATTACCATATACATCGGGATCATAACTACCTCGAAGGGTATCATCATCGTCGCTATCATTGACATAAGAACCAAATTTTTCCCTTTAAACTCAAACTTACTTAAGCCATAACCGGCCATGGAAGAAAGAATAACTGTGGTAAAAGTCACTATCGAGGCAACCAGGAGTGAGTTGAAGATATTCCTAACATAAATAAACGAAGCGTCCGGCCCTGCAAATCCATTCCAGAAATTTTGCCAGCGCACCGTACTGGTTATCCAAGGGTAGGGCATTTTCATGATCTCCGCTGCCGGCATTATTGATGAGGTAATCATAAAGATAAGCGGTATTAGAATAATCGCTGTGAAACAACTTAAAGTAATCCAGCTTAGAAAGGCCCAGACGAAAGTGGTATTTTTCTTCTTCATCATCAAGAACCTCGCTTTTCATCGTTTAGCTTTCAAAATATAACCTTCCACTGATATGACCCTTAAGCTATTAGGTATAGGTGACTTTATCACTCTTTGAGGCTCTAAATTGCAGCCAGGTCAAGAAGAGCATGATTGCAAAGAGAATGATGCTCATGGCGCTGGCCCTACCGATCCGGTGATCGCGGATTGCCGTATTATATATGTTCAGAGTAATTACATTAATCGGACTTGTCGGCGCTCCTGAGGTGGTAAAAAGGTACTGCGTGCTGAATGTTTTTAAACATTGGAGCATCGCCATAATTGAAACCAAAACCGTGGTCGGTTTAATCAATGGAAATGTTATCCGCCAAAATATTTGCCAACGGTTGGCTCCGTCAATTCTGGCTGCTTCATAGAGTACTGCCGGGACTGCGCCCATTCCCGCCACAAAGACTATGGTAAAATAACCGATATATTTCCAAAAATAGACGATAATCGTTGATAATTGAAGCATTTTAGCATTGGCTAGCCACTTATGGTCGATTCCCGGCGTCTGGAATAGAAAATTCAACCCCTGGTTTGCCAGACCCCGGGGATTAAAAATCAAAAGCCAGATTAGGGCGGCCACTACCGAAGACAAAACGGCCGGGGAATAAAGGGCTATTTGGAAAAAGTGTTGAAATCTTTTCAGCGACATGATTAAAGCCGCCAAAATTAGGCTGAATATCAACAAAGGCAAAAAAGTGCCCAAGGTAAAAATAGTTGTGTCTTTGATTGAATTCCAAAAGTCGGAGGAACTAAAGAGATAAATATAATTTCGGATACCTATAAATTCAGGTTGGTTTAAGGATAACAAGTCTTTCCGCATGAAACTCATATATAAGGCATTTAGCATGGGATAAAAGCTAAAAATAGAAAAGCAGCTCAAAGCCGGGATTACAAATACCCAGCCCCAGTAGGCCTTCTGTTTTTCCATACTAAACCTGATTTTCTTTTGCAAGCCTGCATCTTCCAAATGGAGCGTCTTTTTTAACGGGATCTCAGGCACCGTTTTTCATCTCCCTTATTATAGAGAAAGCCCAGACCACAGGCTTCTGGACTCTCTCTATTTTCATCAATTATTATTTTCCAGTTACTGCTCGTCAAGTACCTCTTGGATCTTGGTTTTCAGGGTTTTAAGCGCTGCTTCCGCGGAAGTATCGGTTAACATCACTGATTCGATCGCTTCTTTGATGTATCTTTCAAATTGGGCGCCGTTTGGATGGGTGATTACCGGTTTGGCTCTGGCCATATCATCCATGAAGACTTTGATATAAGGCATATTTTTAAAGGCTTCCGACTCGATCAAATCGGCCCGGGGTTGAATGATATTCACCTTTTCCAAGTACTCCATGGGATGGTCCAGCATGTATTTGGCAAATTTCCAGGCGATAGTCTGTTTCTCTTTGGAACTTTGTGAATTGACCATCATAAAATGGCCGTAATAAGCGCAAGCGGTTTTATTCACCGCGTCTTTAAAGACGGGAAAGGGGACTACCATCCATTCTTTGCTCTCGTAAAAAGCGGGGTTTTCCTCTTTAATTCTTCCTTCCTGATAAAAACCACTCAAGCACATTGCCATGTCGTTATTGTCTTTACTAAAAATCTTGCGGGCATTGATATATGTCGGCGAACCTAAATTTCTACCGTTGGGTCCCCAGGCTTTCATAAAATTCAGCGCTTTAATCCAAGCTTTATCGTTGACGATAGCTTTTTTTCCTTTGGCGTCGAGTAGATCCCCTCCCAACTGTTGCACCATGGGGATGAAGGAGACAAGATAGTAGGGATATCTAAAGTCAAAACCCCTTCTTTTTAAGATATTGCCATCTCTGAGAACAAGCTTTTCAGAGATATCGGCCATTTCCTCCCAAGTTTTGGGATAATCCTTCTCCGGATTGAGTCCGACCGAACGGAAAATTTTCTTATTAATAAATATACTCCAATTAGTTAACTCCAGTGGCAGACCATAGATTTTGCCTTTAAAGGTAATCGCGTCGAAAGTATTTTTCATATAATCCGCTTTTAAAGCATTGACGCTTTTATAACCGATAACCCTATAATCCACCGGGGCGACCCGGCCGTTAACCACGTACCCGTATTCCTGCTCGACGGGGAGGTTAAAGATATCGGGGCCGTTGTTGGCTGAAAAAGCGGTCAGAATAATATCCCCCAATTTACTGGCTTCATTTTCCACCCGTTTAATCTCTACATTTGGATATAGTTTTTCAAACTCTTTGATGTACCTGTTTTCCAGGGCTGTCCGGTTATCATCGGTATGCGTCCAGTAATTTATGACAATCTTATTGTCGGCAAAAACGTTGAAGCAAAGCAGCAAGACCAAGACAACCGGGA